>SLNQ01000075.1 GCA_007132965.1 Gemmatimonadota bacterium
CGGGCCAGCGCGGTTGCTCCAGGCGCTGCGTAGATAGCTCACGAGGTCAGCGATCTCGTCGTCGTCGAGCTTCCAGTGGTAAGCCGGCATGCTGAACGGCGTCGGCCGGGCCGCGGTCGGCCTGGCCTGGGCTCCCTCCAGGATGATGCGGATGACGGTGGTCGGGTCGTCGGCGTTGAGCTTGTTCGAGCCGTCGAGCACGGCGAACATATGCGGGACACCCGAGCCGTCCGTTTTGTGGCATGCGGCACAATTGTCGAAATAAATCGCAGCACCCGCCGCCGTTCTGGGCTCACTCGCCCCCTCGGCCGGCGCCCGCTCTTCGTCGTCCAGCGACAAGAGATAGGTTGCGATCGCGACGAGATCGTCATCGGTCAGGTGTTGGGTCGACAGTGCCACGACCTCGCCCATGCGCGACATGGCACCGGTGTGGCGGTTGCGGCCCGCCTTCAGGAACGTGACGATCTCGCCGGCCGACCAGTGCGCGATGCCGCCGTTCGCACCGCCACGAATACTGGGTGCATGCCAGTTCTCCAGCATGCCGCCGCGCAGGTATTCGTTCGCCTGGTCGCCGCCGAGCAGGTTTTTTCCGGTGTGGCAGCCGCCGCAATGCAACGGTCCCTGGACCAGATAGGCGCCGCGGTTCCATTCGGGTGAGCGGTCTGGGTCCGGCGTGAAGACGCCCTGGTCGAAATGCAGCAGGTTCCAGCCCCTGACCGCCGCGCGGATCCTCAGAACGGCTGGCAGGTCCGCCTCCGGCACGATTTCGGCGGTGACGGGCTCGATCGTGCTCAGATAGTCGTAGATCGCATCGACATCCTCGCGCGGCATCCGGGTGAAGTAGGGATAAGGCATCGCCGGGTAGAGCTGCGCACCGTCCTTACGCACGCCCTCGTGCAGGGCTGCCCAGAAATCGTCAGGACTCCAGGAACCGATGCCGGTCGCGTGGTCGAAGGTAATGTTGGGGCTGACGATGGCGCCGAAGGGAGTCTCGAGCGCATAGCCGCCGCCGAAGGGCGGGCCGTCATTGGCATGATCGGTGTGGCAGCCGGCACAGTTCGCGGCCGTCGTCAAATAGCGGCCACGCTCGATCTGGCTGAGCACCAGTTCTTGTGCCACAGCGACGGGCGCGAGGAGGCCGAAGACGGCGGCCGTTAAGGTGAGGCTCCTCATGCCTGCACCAGCGGACCGGGATCGCGCAGATACTGGTCGCGGATCGCCTGGGCCGACCAGTAGGTCAGGGCGGCCACGGTCGAGGTCGGGTTGTAGCCGGCGTTCTGCGGAAAGGCACCGGCCCCCATGACGAAGACGTTGTGCAGATCCCAGCTCTGCAGATAGCGGTTGACGACACTGTCGGCCGGCGTCGCCCCCATGATCGTGCCGCCGGTATTGTGCGTCGTCTGGTACGGCTTGATGTCGTAGGGCACGCCCAGATTGTTCACCTTGATCTCGCGGCCGCCCATGCCGCGAGCGAGGTCGGCGGCGATCGGCGTGATGTACTCGCTCAGGCTGCGATCGTTGGCGGTGAAGTCGTAGGTCATCCGCATCAACGGGCGGCCGTAGCGGTCGCGATAGGTCGGATCGAGGTCGAGATAGTTCTGCCGGTAGGCCATCGAGGCACCATGCACCGAGAGCGAGTTGCTTTTGAGAAAGTTGTCCTTGACCGCCCGCTTCCAGGCGCTGCCCCACTCTGGCGTGCCTTCGGGCACGGCATGGCTCTCGATCGGCCGGGCGTTGGTGGTCCAGGACGCGATATAGGCGCCGCCGATGAAGCCCAGGCCCGAGTGGTCGAAATTGTCGCCGTTATAGTCGTCGACGACCATGCCCAGCGCACCAGCGCCTGCAAACTGATTAGTGTACTCGTTTTCGAAGAATATATCGACGCCCGACATCACCTGATAAGCGTAGTTCTTGCCGACCTGACCCTCGCCGGTGCGCGGGTCGTAGATCTCGCCGATGCCGGAGAGCATCATCAGCCGGGTGTTGGAGAGCTGGTAGCCGCAGAGGATGACGATCTGGGCCGGCTGCTCGTGCAACTGCCCGTGCACGTCGATATACGTGACCCCGGTGGCCCGCGTACCATCCCGGTCCTTGTCGACATGCAACACGTCGCAATAGGTGCGGAGCGTAAAGTTGGGCTTCTTCATCAAGACCGGGATGATCGTCGTCTGCGGGCTCGACTTGGAATAGTTGCCGCAGCCGAATTTCTCGCAGAATCCGCAATAGGAGCAGGGGGCAAGCTGCAAGCCGAGCGGGTTGGTGTAGGCGCGGCTGAGATTAGCCGAGGGGGCGGGGAAGGGATTGAGGCCCATGTTTCGGGCCGAGGCCTCGAAGCGATCCTGCGAGAAGGTCATCTCCATCGGCGGGTTGGGGTACTCGTCGCTCCGCCAACCCTCGAACGGATTGCCGCCCTCCTGCGTTTGGCCGCGGAGGTTGCCCGCGCGGCCGCTGATGCCGCAGAGCTTGTCGAACCGGTCGAAATGCGGCTCGAGCTCGTCATAGGTGACCGGGTAGTCCTGGACGGTCATGTCCTCGGGCAAGGTCCCGTAGCGCTCCTCGTTGTGCGACTTGGCGAGGAAGTCGGAGGGCAGGAAGCGGAAGGTCTGACCGTTCCAGTGGACGCCCGCACCACCCACACCGATCCCGGGCAAATACGATCCCCAGCGGCGGATCGGCAGTGCGGTCTGGTTCGCATTGTTACGGAACGTCTGGGTCTCGAGCGCCGTCTCCTGGAACATCTCGTGGCGCCAGTAGTAGCGGAGCTCGTCCGGGGCGAAGGTCGGGGGAAAATGGGTCGGCGTATCGCGCCAGCCGCCGCGCTCGAGCGCCAGCACCTCGAGCCCGGCCTCGGTCAACTCCTGCGCCAGGATGGCGGCGGTCCAGCCGAAACCCACGAGCACCACGTCCACGGCCGGCATCCGGGTGGTCATTCGCTTCGCTCCTTCATTGCGACGTCCATTCCGGTCGGCCCATCAGGCCAACCGAGGCGATATCGAGTGGCGCACCATTGTGATGAATGAAATCGCGGTAATCGTAGCGCGCTCCGGGAAAGCCGACGAGCCGCCAGCCCACCATGTCGCGATTGCCGCCATAGATCGGATCGGAGAAGAACCCCTCGATCGTCATCTCACGGGCAAAGCCGAAAAACTGCTTGGCATCGACTGTCGTGAAGCTGATCTCACCGTCGGCGAGGCGCGCCAGCACGGCGTCCTGCGCGGTTTCGTCGAGCTCGGCAAAGGACCGTTCGTCAAAGGTTGTTCGGCAATAGCTCTCGAGGGCGGCCAGCCCCTCGCGCCACAGCGCTGCCGGAGGGTAGGGGCCCTGGTAGCCCTGGGTATCCTCGGGCTCCGGGAATGGCCCTTCCATGTACCAACGCTGACCGCGGCCGTAGAAGCCTGCCAGCTGCCGATCGATGAACGTGGTGACGTGGGCGTCGCGGGCACCCGGCCCGCTGTCGTCCGACGGGATCAACCGCGCAGTGATCGCCTCGACGGCCGCACGCTCGCCTGCCGAGAAGAACCCGCCCTCGACATCGGGGCGCGGTACGTCCGCGGCGCCCGCCTGCCACGGAACCCCGTGGCCACCGGGGTACTCCAACGCCGATGACCAGCGCGAGAAGGTCAGGGTGGAGCCGACAAGTGCGCTCGTCGCCAGGAAACGACGTCTCGAAAGGTCCGGCATTTTTGATTCCCGAGCCATGATCCAGCTTCTTCAACGCCTGGCCGAAGGAAGACGTTCCCGCTCGTCCCACTCAGCTTGATTTCTCTGCTCAGGCCGGTGCCGATGCGACGGGTGATCTTGCCGCCCCCCGACAGTAGCACGACGCACCGACCGGAACGTCGGCGCGGGCGATTGCCAGGCGCAGCCGCTGCTCGACGATGCCGGCGGCGGGATCGCCGCGTGCGGCCAGGCATTCGTGGAGGCCGTGCAGGCTCCAGAGGTTGTCCGGGTGCCAGCGCCCCCGCGGCAGCGACTGATCGAGGCCGAGATCGGCGCGATAGACGGCCTCGGCCTCGGCCACGTGACCCTGCTCGAGGAGCAACGCCCCCAGCGCATGCCGGGTGGGCTGCATCCAGCCCCAGGGCTCGTCGTAGGGCAGCGCATCCTCGAGCGCTACGGCACGACGGAGCGCGGCAAAGGCCTCGTCATGCGCCCCCTGGCGGTAGGCGAGTTCGCCCTCGAGCATGGCATCGGCGACCTCGAGGATGGCCGGGCACGGGCTGCTGCCGATGCTGCGGGTCGGCGGCACCGCCGTCCGGGCGAGGCGAAAGGCCGCCTGCTCGCGCTCCGCGGCCCCGACGTCGCCCTCTGCCGCGTGGGCCACGGCCTTGGCGTAGAGTTGCGTGGCCGTGGTCATCGCATAGAGCTCCCGGTCCTCCGGCAGCGGTGTCCGGATGATCTCCGGCCAGCGGCCGAAGCGGATCAGCACGTGCTGCCTGACCGAGAGATAGCCCTCCAGCCAGTCGGCCATGGGCGGTGATTCGATCTTCAAGAGCTCGACCGGCAGGGTCGCGGTCATCGCCTCGGCGGTCGTTAACGCGGCTTCGGAGCAGCCTTGCATCATCGCGGCATGGATCTTCAGATGATAATTGTGGCAGCGATAGAGCGAATAGAAGTTCAACGGTCCGGCATGCTCCAGATACTTGCCGTCGGCGGCGATCGCCCGGTCGTTGGCGCGCACTGCCGCCGGCCAGTCGCCGCAGAGCACGTCGATATGGCTCGGCATGTGGCGAAGATGGCCGGCGTCCGGCATCAGATCGCGCATGACGTCGGCGGCCCAGAGCACCTGTTCCGGCCGGGGCGACATCTCCATCAGGTGCAGGTACATGTGCAGGAGGCCCGGATGGCGCCGGGCCGCCGCACCGCCCGATGCGAAGGCGTGCTCCAGCACCTCCCTGGCCTCGATGGTGTCGGCACCCTGGGCGGGCTCGCCGGTTTCGATGTCCCATAAGCCCGAGGGCGTGCGCACCAGCATGGCCTCCACGAACAGCGCCCTGACGTCGAGATCGTCCGGATACTCCTCGTGAACCTCGCGCATCGCCGCGGCATAGGATTCGTTCGCGGCGTCCCAGGCTTTACTTTCCGAAGCCGGCACGGTCTTCGGATAGCGCTGTGCAATGGCCCGAACGAGCGCCTGCTCGACTGGCCTGCCACCCTCGGCCGCGCTGGAGGCCGCTTCGATCTCGGCATTGGCCCGCTCGACGGCTTCCCGCCGTTCGCGCGCGTCGAAGGCCTGCCAAGCCTTGTTGTAGGTGGGCCCCAGCGCCAGGGCGATGCCCCAGTGCGCCATGGCGCAGTCGGGGTCGTGCCGGAGCGCCTCGTCGAAGCAGGCGATGGCTTCCTCGTGATGATAGCCGAAGCACCAGTTCAGCCCCCGGTCGAACCAGCGTTGTGCTCGCGCCGACGTCGTGGTGACGGCGCGACGGTAACCGCCCAGATCGTAGGGGTAACTGTCCAAGAGGTCAGAGCCCGAGCGCACGGCGGGCGCCGACGGTGATGGACTGGCGCACGTCCCAATGCCAGGCCCGAGGATC
>SLNQ01000151.1 GCA_007132965.1 Gemmatimonadota bacterium
AGGTCGGCCAACACGCTTCGCTGGCGATCGGCCGCCGACTCGTGGTCCGCCACGGCAGTCTCCATGGCCGATCGGTCGAGGATCCGGTCACCCGAATCGCCCGCCGCCTGCTGGGCGGCCGCGGGGCCGGCCGCAAAAAAGCCCAGCAGAAGCACGAACGCCATGACGGAAAAACCTCGAGCGGAATTTATGGACACGTCACTGGGAGTATGTCGCATGGGACTTGTGACCTCCTGCTATCGGAGTGGACGAGGAGCGGGACGGCCTTGACGCCTGCAGGCGCGGACCCCGCAGCAGTCGGACATTATTGCCCCGAGTGGGTGCGAGGTTCCCCCACCGTCGCCGGTCCGACGCGTCCGAACCTCAGCTCTCCCAGCTCAGAGCCCACTCGCAGAAGGCGTCGCCCTCGTGCACGCAGCGCACGTGTCGGACCCGGGGCTCACCGCCCCGGGCCAGCCCCAGGGCGCGGCGCAGTCCCCCGGTCTGACGACGGCAGAACAGGGGATCTGAGGGTCCGAAGTCCACCAGGCGAAGAAGCGCGCTCCCCGCCTCGGTCCAGACCACCTCCATGCGCCCGGACCGGTAGAAGAGGCGGAAGAGGGAGATCCGCTGGGTCAGGAACTCCTGGGGCGACGGCTTCCCCACGATCCCACCGTAGTGCTGCATTCCCGCCGATTCGATGGAGAAGGCCCCGGCCCGCTCCATCCAGTCGGGGTCCTGGGCCCCCAGCTCCCGATCTACGCTCCGCCACAGCTCGAAGACCCGGTCCAGGGAGACCTCGTCCGAAGGCCCCATCCCCTGAATGGCCTCGGCCACGTCCGGCGACAGGCGCTCCATGACCCGGGCCTCGCCCTCCTCCCCGGCCTCGCTTCGGAGGAAGGCGAGGGTAGCCTCAACCACTCCGCCTCGAGCCATCCGGATCTGGCCGGTCACGTCGGTTTCGCTCATTCTCCGCCTTCATTCAAGAAGAAGTCCACCATGAGCCGGCTGGCGTCCAGCCCCCCGGGCTGCGTGAAAGTGCCTTCTTCCGACCCTCCCGACCAGGCGTGGCCCAGGGCATCGACGGTCCAGAACTCCACCCAGAGCCGGCCGTCGTCGTCCCGGACCACCTCGACCCGGGCATCCCCCTCGGGCCGCGGCCGAGTCGGGTGCTCATCCCGCTGCACCTCGCGCCCGGTGAGGGTTTCCGCCAGACCCGCCCACTGCTCCGTGAGCCAACGGGCGTTGCGGGGGGCCACCACCGGGTCGTCCGCACCGTGGATCACCAGGAGCGGAATGCGCCGGGCCTCGTCGCCCATGGCCCGGGCGACGGCCTTCGGCAGGTCTCGTGTGGGTCGGGTCCTTCCGCCCTCCAGGACCTGCGTGGCCTCGTCCAGTCCCACGGCGGCCCGGTAGGCCACCCCCGAGTGGCTCGCCACCCCCGCGATGAGCTCGGGATGGGTCGCTGCCAGCACCACGGCCATGGCCCCGCCGGCGGAGATGCCGGCCACATAGACCCGGTCGGGGTTCAGGCCCCACGTCCGGGTCACCTCCTGGATCATTTGGGCAAGGAGGGCCGGTTCCCCGGCGCCGGCGGACTGATGGTCCGGTTCGTACCAGTTCCAGCAGCGGGTGGCGTGGGCGTCCGGGGTCTGCTCGGGGTAGAGCACCGCGAAGCCCCTGTCGCGGCCGTGTTCGTCCATACGCGTTCCCCGGGCCACGTCCTCGCTGTCCTGGGTGCACCCGTGGAGCACCACCAGGAGGGGAATCCCGGCCCCTTCCCGGTCCGTAGCCTTCGCCGGCAGATCCGTGGCCTTCGCCGGCAGAAACAGCCGGTACGGCCGGCTTCCGTGCTCCGACTCGAACACGTCCCGGATCACCTGGTCCGACGGGGGTCCCGGAGGGCTCATCATGTCATCGCTTCCCGGGGAGACCATCCCTCCCCCTCCGGTCAGGAGGAGGAGGGTCAGTGCCGCATTCATCCTACAGGTCCCACCGGAGCCCCAACAGAACCACACTACCCACCGCGGGCATGTTCACCATCTGGATGTGGCGCTGGTCGATCCCGCACGACCGGTCGCCGCCGGGGGTGTCGCTCCCGCAGACGAAGAGGTTCTGCGCAGTGGCGTTGATCTGGATCCCGGTGTCGGGAATCTGGTACCGCACCGACAGATCCAGTCCGGCGTGGGTGGGGATCCGACCCTGATTGATACCGGAGTGGAACCGGTACCCGTTCACGTAGCGCACGGTGGCGCTCCCGCTGAAGTTGCCGAAGTCACGGCCGTCGAGCCCCAGCGTCCACTTGGTGCTGGGCGAATTCAGGGAGGTGGCCTCCGCCTCAGGGCCCGCCTCGGCTCCGTCGCCCGAGAGCCCCACGTAGGAAAAGGTGCTCTTCACGTCGATCTGCGGGCTCGCCACGAAGGTGGCGCCGAAGTCCAGCCCCCGCACATCGGCCTCACCCAGGTTCCAGTACGTGAGGGGAATCTGGGGACCGCCCTCCTCTCCGGTGACCTCGGTCCCGTCGGGCCAGAAGGCCGTGGTGGGCTCCTCGCTGAAGATGGTGGGGCCAAAGGGATTGGCGAAGACGGTCAGGGGACTCAGGAAGTCCTGGTACGACCCGATGTACCCGGCCACGTCCACCAGGAACCGGTCCCCCAGCACCCCCCGGTAGCCCAGCTCGAAGGTGTCGTTGGACTCGGGCGTCAGGGGCGCTAGCTGGTGGACCACCTCCCCGGCCTGGTTCCGGATCTCGAACCCGTCGGTGTTGTGGAAGACGCCAACGAACGGTACGAAATCCGGGATCCAGAAGTTGGTCTGCAGAATCGTGGGCGACTTGAAGGCCCGGTTGTAGGTGAAGCGCACCGCCTGGTCCGCCGAGGGCGACCACACCAGTCCCGCCTTGGGGCTGATCTGCGTGTCGTAGTTGTCGTGCTCGTCCACCCGGGTGGCCAGAACCAGCCGCAGGTCCGGCGTGAGCGGCACCTCGGCCTGGCCGTAGACGCCGACCTGGTTGATGGTCACGTCCTCGCCGGTGAGCCGGTCGGTGAGCCACTGACGGTCGCTGGACACCGCATCGCGGCGGAACTGAGCCCCCCAGGTGATCTCACTTCCCCGGAGCGCCGCCAGACTGAAGTTGTTCTGGACCTCGGCGGCCAGGATCCGGCCGTCGGAGGGCCAATCCGACATGAGGCGGATGTCGTCGTCATCCATGTCCGGGTTGGCGGCCTTGTTCTCTGTGAAGCGGTTGATGGCGTAAGAATCCCCAGACTGGGACTGGGCCCGATACAGGTTGAAGAACCAGTTCGGGGTGGTGAAGCGGGCCTGCTGGTAGTTGTAGGTCCAGCCGTCGAACTGGTTGCGGCCCACGTTGGTCTGGCCCACTCCGTTGTTCTCACTGCCGCCGACCCCCAGCTCCAGCCGGCTCTCGTCCATGTAGTAGACCAGCGATGCCTGACCCCGCATCACCCGGTTCTCCCAGTCCACTCCGCTGGGCTCGTTGGGATCGAGGCTGCCGCCGGTTCCCGCCTCCCAGAGGGGCTCCTCCTCGGTTCCGTAGTTCAACCGGTTCTGGAAGTCGTTCACCCGGTGGTACTCGGCCGTGACCTTGTAGCCCCAGTCCCCGGAGACGCCTGCATGGCGGGCCTGGAGGTTCTGGTAGCCCCGCACCCCGCCGGTGGTCATCACCGACGTGCCGGGGTACTCCCGGGGATCCTTCGACTCCAGGCTGATGACGCCACTGGAGGCATCAGGACCATAGAGGGCCGATCCCGGTCCCACCAGGACCTCGACACCGGCGAGGTCGATCTGCGGGATGGGGGTGAACTGCCCCAGGGGCAATCCGCTCTCCGGGAGCACCGCGATCCGGCCATCCTCCATCATGAGCATCCGGTTGTTGAACGAGGAGTTGAACCCCCGGGCGTTCACCGCCACGCCACTCACTCCTACCTGGATGAAGTCCAGCCCCTTCACCTCCTTCAGGGCGTTGGCGAAGCTCCCGCCGGGCATCACCTCCAGCTCGCCCGCCTCGATCCGGGTGACGGTGGCCGGCGCCTCGGTCTGGCGCTGGGCCCGACGTCCCGGCGAGACCACCACGCCGGTGAGGGCGATGGGGAGGGTCTCCATGGTCACGTCGACCCGGGTCTCCTCACCGGCCCGGACCTGCACATCCTGAACCCGGGCCTCCCGGAAACCCAACTGAAACGCCCGGAGCTCGTGGGTGCCCGCCGGTACGTTGGCGACCCGGAAGCTTCCGTCCGCTCCGGTACTCACCCTGAGCCCCGTGCCGGGGAGGGTGATCTGGACGCCGCTCAGGGCCGGGCCCTCCTCGCTCTGCACCGTCCCGACCACGGTCCCGGTCTGGGCGGCGGCCTGGGCCGGCGCGACGACAAGCGCCGTTACGCCGAAGGCGGCCAGGATCAGGCCGGTCCACAGGATCTGTATTCGAGTACGCATCGTTGCCTCCTCACTCATCTGGAGTGTCCTTCCGGCCGGGCGATCTCCCGACGCGGTGATCATACGTATTAGCAAGGGGTGGAGTACTCCGATCCCCCCGCCGAACAGCCACCCTCAGGGTGGGTCCCGGGGCCACTCCCGGGCGTGCGCTTCGGATCTCATGGCGGCACCTCCGTCCTCATACCGGCACCTCCGTCGTCATACCAGCACCTCGGCCTGGCCCTCCACCACAACCGTTCCGTCCTGTGTGGTGCACACCGTCTCCAGGTGGGCCCGCCGTCGCTCCGGCTCCAGCTCCCGCACCGTGACCCGAGCCGTCACCGTGTCCCCGATCCGCACCGGGGCCTTGAACCGCAGGGTCTGCCCCACATAGATGGTGCCCGGACCCGGAAGGCGGGTGCCCAGGACCGTCGAGATGAAGGCCGCCGAGAGCATCCCGTGGGCCACCCGGCCCTCGAAGCGCGACTCCCGGGCCCACACCTCGTCCACGTGGGCGGGGTTGAAGTCGCCGGTGACCCCGGCAAAGAGCACCACGTCGGCCTCGGTGACCGTCTTGCTGAAGTGGGCGCTGTGGCCCACCTCCAGATCTTCGAACCGTGCCTGATCTGCCGTCCGCGCCATCGTCACGCCTCCATGACCACCCGGATGTCCGGGTCCAGGGTCTCCGCCGCGGTGTCGCGAGTCAGGTACGACACGCCGAAGAAGACCAGAATCGAGAGTACCAGCGAGAGTCCCGCCACCGTGACCCCCACCGGAAAGGAGTAGAGCTCGAAAAAGGCCATGGTCTCGAAGACCAGGGTGATGACCAGTCCGGTGGAGATGGAGGCGATGGCCCCGGCCCGGGTGGCGCCTTCCCAGTTCAGCCCGATGGCCAGGGCCGGCACCAGGGTCGAAGCGAAGAGCCCCCAGCCGAAGACGCCCAGGAAGGCCACCAGCATCCCCGAGTATTGGGCCAGCAGCGCCGCCGCCACCGAGATCAGGACCGTGCAGATCCGGCCCCACAGCAGCTCGTTGTCGATCCGCTTGCCCAACGAGACCGGGATGTCGTGCATCATGGC
>SLNQ01000329.1 GCA_007132965.1 Gemmatimonadota bacterium
GTCAGGCGGCGTCGGAGCGTCTCACCGATGCACTGGGGCATCGCTTTCGACACTCCTCCTACCCTGACACCGCAAGACCCCGTCCCGGTGGTCCCTGCCCTTCTTCAACGGCCTTCTAATCGGGGCGGGGCCCGACAGCCCGACCAAGAACGCGACGGATGGGGTGGAGGCGGCGGGGACTGCACCGGACCAATGGCTCCCGTGTCTCGTATGACCCATCCATACACGGCGTATGCACCCGACACGGACGGTGGGGCGCAGCCTCTGGCGTACGTTCTGCGAAGCGGTGTCCCCGCTCGGAGCTCTGGGCCGTCACATCGCAGGGGCGAAGATCGTTGCGGAGGGTGAGGGCGCCGGCCTTGTACCTGAAGGCCCGTCGCCCTGAGCGGCACAGGCGTAGCGGGGGATCCGGCCGGGTGCCGCACGTTTGGCCGTGCGCCGCACGTTTCGATCAGACTGCCTGAATCACAGCGGTTCCGGACGCCACTCGCCCGGAACTCGACACCACTGGAGGCCTCAGATGCTCTTTTCGCGAAACCTTTCTCTTCCAACAACCCAGGGCCATGGAGCGATGACTGTCGCTCCGCTGCTGGTCGTGTTCCTGCTTCTCGTGGCCGGGTGCGGCGAGACGACCACGGAGCCGGGCCCGGATCCCCTGACCTTCCAGGGGACGGTGCAGCCCACGGAGGACCATCCGGACTTCACCGGGAATGTCTGGATCAACACCACCACGCAGCAGATGGCCGTCACCGTCTCCTTTGTCGGTGGTCCCGACGCCGATGGATACCAGTGGGTCGTGCGCGAGGGCAACTGCACCGCCCCCGGAGGGGTCATCGGCTCCGAGGCCGACTATCCCACCATCGTACCGGACAACGAGGGAACCTGGGACGCCCTCCTGGAGTGGGGCTTCCGCGATGAGCCCTCGGTGGCCATGGAGGTTGACTTCATCCCCGCCGGCGGGGGCAACGCCCAGTTCCTGGGATGCGCCACTCTGGAGCCCCAGCCCGAGGGCTGAGGCTCCGAGGGGCGGGGCGAGTCCGGATCAGTTCAGAAAGGGGCTCACCTGGTTCTGGGCCAGGATCCGGTTCACGTCATAGCGCATGGTCACGACGGTGTCGTCGGGGCCGGGGCTGGCCGGGTCGAAGCGGTTGATGTCGGTGCCGGACGGGATGTAGTCCGGCACCACGCCCACGGTCCCCGGCGACCCGTCGTCGATGGCGGCGTTCTGGTCGATCTCCCGGAGCATCATCGGCAGGCGAATGCCCATGTCCGACATCCGGCGGCCCTCCAGGAACAGGATCTCCTGACGTGCCAGGTGGAAGGCCTGCCAGGTTTCCTCGGCTCCCTCCAGCGCCAGCACGCTGTCCGGATCCAGCGAGGTCCCGGAGATCGTCGGGATGGGGATCTCCACTCCCGGGCGGTCCAGGACGAGCCCGGCCCGGGGGGGGCTGGCCGGATCGGCGGCAATGAGGAGGTCCGAGCTCCTCGGCCGCTCCGTGAGATCGGCGTTCAGTCGTTCGTCGTCATCCACGAAGGGGGTCGTACCCCGATCCAGGGCGAGTTGAATGGCGTCGGCCAGGTGAGTGCGGGCCTGGGGCAGGTTGCCTCCGGCCAGCGCGGCCTCGGCCAGGATGAGGTGCATCTCCTCGGCCTTGGCCACAGCGATTCCGGCTTCACGGCTCAGGTACTTGGGATCCAGGAAGTCCAGCCGAGGAAGCGGCTGCATTTCCTTCAGCGCCCGGACCACCAGGAAGATGTGCGGCTGGTTCTCGATGGTGGACCCGTCGAAGAGCTGCTGGAAGAGGAAGTCCGGATCGGCGGCCAGCACCTGCTCCGCTGCCTGGACGGCCGGTCCGCCGCTTCCCAGGGCCCGGTGCACCCGGGCGATGGCGGCCCGGGCGGCCATGGCGAAGTCTCCGCCGGGGGCCAGGGCCAGTGAGGCGTCCAGATTGCTCAGCGCCCTCTCCAGGAGCTCGGCGGCCGGCCTGGGCGCGGCGTCCCTCTCGGTGGGGACGTGGGTGAAGTTCTCGCCCTGGAGCAGGTAGGCCATGCCCCGGTAGTAGTGGGCTTCGGCCAGGTTGGAGTCCGAGGCGCTCTCATCGCCGGGGGCGATGTCGTCCAGGATGAAGTCGGCGAAGGCCCGCATCTCCTGCGTGTTCCAGTAGATGCCCGTGGCGAAGCCGGTGGAGTTCATGTCGGTGGGGCTCACCGACCTGGGGTTGTCCCACACCCCGGAAAGACCGGTGCCGTGGATGGAGTAGTTGTCGCTGGCCACCTCGGAGATCACGACCTGGGAGCCGATCATCCGGGCGAACTGGGCGCGCAGCCCGGGCATGAGGGCGCGCACTGGCTCCTCCGCCTGGGCCAGGTCGTCTGCGGTGGTCCTGGGGTTCTCCACGGCCGTGGGGTCCATGAAGTCGCATGCGGCCACCAGTCCGATGAGGAGGACCATGCCCAGCAGAGCGGGCAGCTGCCCCGCGCTCCGGACGCCTCCAAGCCTTCTGTGGGTCTTCATCCGATCATCTCCCTCGTTTGAGCGGTCCAGGAATCCGGTTGCGGTAGCCATCAGAACACCACCTCCACCCCGAAGCGGAAGGAGCGGGGTGGGGACACCGTGATGCTGGTGATTCCGCCCAGTTGGAGTCCTCCACCCACGATTCCCGCCAGCTCCGGGTCGACGAGGGGATTCTCCGACCAGACGGCCACGTTCCGGACGCTGCCGTAGATGGTGCCCCGCTGCGCGCCGAGGGCGCCGGCCCAGTTGTCCGGCATGGTGTAGCGGGCGGAGATCTCCCGGAGCTTGATCCAGTCGCCGTCCAGCATGAAGGCCGAGCGGGCCGAGCTCTGGCCGTAGGGGCCCAGCGCTTCACCGGTCTCCGGATCGTGCTCAATGGGAAACTCGAAGTCGTCGTCCAACAGCTCCCGGCGGAAGATGCCGTTGAAGGTGGCCCAGACCGAGCCCCAGTCGAACACCTCGTGCCCGGTGGCCCAGTCCGCCATGGCGGACAGGTGCAGGCGATCGTAGAGGCTCACGCGAGTCGAGAAGCTCCCGCTTCGGGTGGGCGTGGGACTCCCCCCGGTGAATTCGAGCCTCGAGTCGTCGTTCAAGCCGTCGCCGCTGCTGTCGAAGGGGGTGGTGACCCACCAGGCCCCCACCGGCCGGCCCTCGGTGACTCGCTGGCCCGTGCCGTCGGAGAAGAAGACGCTGAAGTCGGCGGCCCCGCCCATGCTGGCCACCTCGTTGTCCACGGTCTGAAAGTTGCCTCCCACACTCCAGGTGAGGTTGCGGCGGTTGATGGCCAGCACGTTCACGTCGATCTCGACGCCGGTGTTGTGGATCTCCCCGACGTTGCGGATCTGGGTGCCCTGCCCGGTGGCGGGTGGCTCGGGTACGAAGAAGAGAGCGTCCTTGGTCCGGGCGTCGTACCAGGTGAAGTCCAGCCCGATCCGGTTGTCGATGAAGGCCGTCTCGAAGCCGATCTCGAAGGTCTCGGTCACCTCGGGGCTAAGGTCCGGGTTGCCGGGGTTGTCGAAGCGCGCTGCGCTCTCGCCCCGGAAGGAGGTGGCGTCGAAGGTCCGGTCCCGGAGGAAGGGCGGGGGGAACTTACCGGTCTCGCCGTAGGCGATCCGGAGCTGCAGCTCATCCACCACGCTTCCCAGGCGATCGCGGAAGAAGTCTTCCTGGCCCAGTGCGTAGGTCAGCCCAGCCTTCGGATAGACCTCGGTGTCCACTTCGTCACCGAAGCTGGTGCCGCCATCGACGCGGAGCCCCAGGTTCAGGAAGGCCCGATCCCAGAGGCCGATCTGCTCATCGATGAAGACCCCCCCGGTGAAGACCTGTTCGCGGCTCTCCCACGCCGTGATGTCGGCGGCCTCACCGAAGTCCTTCGATCCGGGCAGAGCGAACTCCCGCCCGAAGGCGTTCACGATGCTCACGTCGTCGCGGAAGCCCTGGACCCCCACGGTGAGCCGCGAGGTGATGTCGCCCTCCACCGGGTAGGCGAAGGTGGCCGCCGCGTCGAGGGTCACCGAGGTGAAGCCCCGATTGCGGCGGTTCAGCGACCCCTCGGCGTCACCGGGGGTGAAGCCGATGGGGTGGAACTGCCGTTGCTCGTTGTTCCGGTGGTCGATCCCGGCGGTGAGCCGGGCCGTGAAATGCTCCGATTGCTCAAAGCTGAAGCCGGAGCTGAACTGGAAGCGGTTCACCGACTCGGTGATCTCCGGCATGGTGAAGATCTCGAAGGCCCTGCGGAAGTTCTCGGCCGAGCGGCCCAGGCGGGCGAAGAACATCACGTCCCCCACCTCCAGGGCGGTGATGGGATCGGCAATGGCGGTTCCGCTGTAGATCCGGTTGAAGTTGGAGCGGGTGTAGCCGCCGGAGAAGTTGGCCCGGAGCCGGGGCGTGAGCTCCGCCTCCACCCGACCGCGGAGGTTGTAGTTCTCGTGGTCGTTCTTGATCTGGACCCCGTCACCCTGCTCGATCTGGCCGCTGACCGAGTAGGTGACGTCCGACCCGCCGCCGCTGACGCTCAGGGAGTACCGCTGCGTGTGCCCGGTCTGGAAGAAGTTTCGTTCCACGAAGTCGGCGGGAATCCCGTCTTCCACCAGGTCGGGATAGATCTGGCCGGCGTCCAGGATGTACTTGAGCTCCGGCTGATCCGCCCCCTGTTCGATCCGGGCCGTCATCTGGGGAGCTCCCGGTGTTCCGCGCTTGGTAAAGATCTGGATCACACCGGTGGCCGCATCCGATCCGTAGAGGGTGCTGGCGGCGCCGCCCCGGGTGATCTCGACCCGCTCGATGTCGGCGGTGAGGAGCTCGGCCAGCGACGAGCTCTGCTCGCCACCGGTCCCGGCGGCGGTGGACATGGCGTTGTCCACCCGGACCCCGTCCACGTAGATGACGGGGGTCTGGGCCCCGAAGACGCTGGAAATACCGCGGAAGTTCATCAGGGAGGCGGTGCCGGGCTGGGCCGAGACGTTGCTCACCTGGGCTCCGGCCACCCGTCCCTGGAGGAGCTGGTCCAGCGTCTGCACCGGCGCCGTGGCGATGTCCTCGGCCGTGATGACCGAGACCGACGTGGCCAGCTCCCGGCGCCGGGTGGCCTGGCCTACGCCTGTGACCACCATCTCGTCGAGGGCCAGGGCCGCCACCCGGAGCTCGAAGTCCAGGGTCACGGTCTCGCCGGCTGTCAGGGTCACGGTCTGCCGCTGCTCACCGTAGCCCAGCGACTGGGCCAGCACCTCCACCTCTCCTGCAGGGACGTCAGTGAGGGTGTAGCGTCCTTCGCGGCCGGCCAGCACCCCGATTCCGGTTCCGGGAACAGAAACCTGGGCTCCGGCAAGGGGGCGCTGGTTCGCGGCGTCGACGATCTGGCCGGTGATCGTGCCCTGTTCCTGGGCCGTCACCGGGCTTGTGAAGAGGAGGAGGAGCGCAGCCGTCCCGAAGAGGGCCAGCCACGAACTCCCTCGATGCGAACTAA
>SLNQ01000106.1 GCA_007132965.1 Gemmatimonadota bacterium
GACCGCGACCGACTACGCCTACTTCCACCTCGGCTCCCAGCTCCTCGACGACGACACTGAGGCCCGCACCGGAACCCTCACCATCGGTGGCGGCCACGCGGACATCAACCTCGGCCGGCGTGCGGCCCTCGCACACTACGACGACGTCTCCACAGCCTTCGCGGACGTCATCGCCTACGAGGACGAGCACGGCATCGCGGTCACCGGACACGTCCGCGGCGACGTCACCCCTGAGCTCATCCGAGCCTTCCGCGCGGCCAAGCCCTCGGGTGACTGGCGGCGCATCGGCAACAACCTCGAGCTCGTCGGCGCGCACATGGTCAACACCCCTGGCTACCCCGTCGCCCACGTCGCGGGGGGACATCAGCAGGCCCTGATCGCACCTGGCCTCGAGTCCGATTGGTCCGAAGACGTCATCAGCCAGCGCGAGGATCTGAGGCTCAGTCAGGAGCCGATCGCCTACCCCTCTTCACCCCACCCATCCTCCCCCGAACTCTCCGCCATCATCGAGCGTCACCTCTCCGCGCACGAGCTCAAGCGCTCCCACCAGCTCGACGTCGACGCCTCCTACACCTCGCTCCACCAGTCTCTACACTCCACCACATGAACACCGCCCCCGCCGAGCCGCCCCTCCTCTACACCGTCGAGGAGACGGCCCATCTCCTCTCCATCTCCGAGTGGAAGGTCCGCGACCTCATCCGCTCGGGCACCCTCCACGCCATCCCCATCGGCTCCCGCCACATCCGCATCACCCGCGCTTCCATCGAGAAGTTCGCCCGCGTCCGTCACTGACCCCACAACCCACCCCAAGGACTCAGACCATGCCCTGCTCCTCCTGCGGCAAGGCCCGCTCCAAGCCCGTCGCTCGTTCGCGGTCCGCCCCTTCCCCGACCTACACCTACACCGCGCCCGACGGCTCCCAGACCACCGACCTCACCCGCCCCCAGGCCGAGAACCTCCGCTCGCGCAACGGTGGCCAGGGACGGATCCAGTCCAACCGCTGACCCACCCTCACCCCACCACCCCCACCCCTCAACCCCCTGCCACTCCGGCGGGGGGTTGCTGACTTGTCTCCCAGCCCCTCTACCCTCCCCGGCGAAGGCCTTCGCCCGACCCCCAAGGAGAGAGCCGTGGACGGCTTCACCCTTCCCGAGGACATTACGTCCCTCGAAGAGAGCGAGCTCGACGACCTCATCTCGCAGGGCCTGGAGGCCTTCGAGAAGCTCTTCGGCCAGGAGCGTTCCGCCGAGAACCTCGCGCAGCTCCAGTCGATCCGGGACGGCGTCAACGCGCTGAAGTCCCGCAAGCAGGAGATCGAGACCGAGCGCGCCGAGATCGAGGCTGGCTACGACGCCATCGCCGAAGAGCTCGCCCCCGAGGAGGACTCCGAAGACGAGGACGCCTCCGAGGACGAGACCACCATGCAGGAGGACGACGAGGACGACGAGCGCGACGACGAGGACGCGCCGACGGCCGAGGACGCCCCCGCAGACGACGCTCCCGCCGACCCGCCTCCGCCGGTCGACGAGGACGCTGACGACCCCACCCCCGTCGAAGACGACGAGGATGAGGAGGAGATGGCGACCACCACCGCGGACACCACCGCGGCGGACGCCGACCCTGACCCCGCGCCCGAGGCCGTCGCGGCATCCGCCACCGACGCACCCAAGGGCAACACCCGTCGCGCCGTGCGACTGCCCAAGCGCAAGAACACGGCCCCGCCCCCGGAGGAGAACCCGGTGCGTACCGCCACGATCCTCGCAGCCGCGAACGTGCCCGACTTCACCTCGGGCGCCGACATGTCGATGGAGGACCTCGCGAGGGCCTTCAGCGCCAAGTTCCAGACCTTCCCCAAGGGCGCCAGCCGCGGTCCGCAGATCCGTGGAGGTGTCGCCAAGATCCAGAAGCAGTTCCCCGACGACCTCAAGGTCTCCGAGCCGGCTTCCGCCGAGCGGGTCCTGACCCACGCCTCGCGTGAGTCGCGGCTCGAGGGCAACTCGCTGGTGGCCGCCGGTGGTTGGTGCGCCCCGTCCGAGACCATGTACGACCTCTGCACCCTGGAGACGGTCGAGGGCATCATGGACCTCCCCTCGGTCCAGGTCGACCGCGGCGGGATCATCCACACCACTGGGCCGGACTTCCGCACCATCTACGACGCCTCGGGCTTCTGCTTCACCGAGGAAGAGGACATCGCCGGGGCGTACTCCGGTGAGGTCGATGGAGGTGGGGACCCGGTCGAGGGCGAGAAGCCGCACTACAACGTGCCCTGCCCGGAGTTCACCGAGGACCGTCTCGAGGTCTGCGGCACCGCAGTCACCGCCGACGTCCTCCAGGACACCGCCTACCCCGAGCTCACCCAGCGCATCGTCGAGGGCGCCCTGGTCGCCCACGCGCACAACCTCAACGCCAACATCATCGCTCGCGTCGCCTCGCTCTCGGATGCGGTCACGATGGGCGCCTCGCTCGGCGCCACGGCTCCGATCCTGGAGTCGGTCGAGTTCCAGGTCGAGGACATGCGCTACCGCAACCGCATGGCCCGCTCCCGCACCATCGAGTTCAAGGCCCCGTTCTGGGTCCGGCCGATGATGCGCGCGGACCTCGCCAAGCGTCTCGGCGTCGACATGATGTCGGTCCCCGACTCCCAGCTCGACGCCTGGCTGCGTGACCGCGGGGTGTCCCCCCAGTTCGTCTACGACTGGCAGGACAACTTCGTCGACACCAACGCGGCCTTCGGCAACCCGACCCACCCCACCGAGTGGCCGGACTCCGTCAAGTTCCTGCTCTTCCCCTCCGGCACGTTCGTGAAGGGTGAGAAGGACGTCCTCCAGCTCGACGCCATCTACGACTCGGTCAACATCCGCTCCAACTCCTTCACCGCGATCTTCGCGGAGGAGGCGTGGCTGGTGGCCAAGCGCTGCCACGACGCGCGACTGCTGACCGTCGAGAACCTCTGCGCCGAGGGCGGGACGAACTCCGGGTTCGACCCGTGCAACGTCGAGGAGAACGGCGGGACCTGATCCTGACGCCGGGGGTCGCCTGCCACTAGCGGGCGGCCCCCGAGCCCAGGTCCTCACCACCCCCACCTTCAACCACCGGAGAGCCAGATGGGAGCCTACGCACCATCCCTCCACACCACGCAGGCGCCGGACATCCGTCCCCGGCCCTACGGGCTCTTCTCCGTCGCTCGCCCGGTCGATGATTCCTCCTCCCACTGGCGCAACGGCGAGAAGTGGGAGCCGGACCCCTGCGGCACCGCGGGTGGCATCGGCCCGGCTTGCGGTGACGACGAGGCCATCGGGCTGCCCAAGGCCTTCAAGCGCCAGGACGAGCTCACCGAGACCACCGCCTTCGTGGTCTACGGCTCCTACCTCTGCTCGCCCATTGGTCGCGACCCCGCCGAGGCTACCGAGCGCGCCCGCCGCGACCTCGAGCTCCACGAGGAGCGCGCGGTCGAGGAGTTCCTCTGGACCGGCGAGCTCGGCAACGCCCCCTCCCTCACCGACTCCGCCACCAACCTCACCGCCACCGCCGTCGACCCGGCCACCGCCATCGGGCTCCTCGAGCAGTTCCTGGCCGAACGCTACGGCGGCATCGGGGTCATCCACGTCCCGCGGCTCGCCATCGCCACCCTCAAGGCCCATCAGCTCATCTACGCCGACGGCCCCCAGCTCGTCACCTGCCTCGACACCCCGGTCGCGGCCCACTCCGCTGACACCAACACCGCTCCCAACGGGGACGCCGCCGGCGAAGACACCGCCTGGGCCTACATCACCCCGGCGCTGCGCATCACCCGCTCCCCGGTCTTCTCCGACGAGCACGACCTCAAGCTTCTCGACCGCAAGACCAACGACCTCTACGCGGTCGCGGAGCGCTACTACTCCGTAGGCTGGGATGACTGCGGGCACGCCGCAGCCAACCTGAACCTCGGATCCTGACCCGAGCACCATCCACCGCCACAGGAGGCAGTGACCATGTCCAGCTTCTCCGTCGTCCGAGGGAACCGGATGCGGATCACGCGCGTCGATGAGTGCGGGGTCCCTATCACCGAGGAGGGCAACTCCGTCGTCACCGACGGGTTCGTCTCGGTCGAGTACTCCGCGAACATCGAGGAGGCCGAGGAGGTCCTGCTCAAGAACGCGGCAGGCCAGATCTGCGTCCTCGACACCACCTGCCCCGAGCTCAAGTGGTACGAGCTCGAGATGGAGTTCTGCCGGGTCGACCCCGACCTGCTCAACATCATGACCGGCAACGAGGTCGTGCTCGACGGCGCGGATGAGTCGGTCGGCATCTCCATCGGCACCCAGGTCTCCTGCCCCGAAGGCTTCGCGCTCGAGGTCTGGACCGGCATCGCAGGTACCGATGGTTGCGGCGAAGGCGGCGTGCGCCCCTACGGCTACTTCCTGATCCCGTGGGTCACCAACGCCATCATCGGTGACTTCTCCATCGAGAACGACGCCATCACCCTCCAGGTCAGCGCTCGCTCCGACAACGGCCACGACTGGGGTGTCGGCCCCTACGACGTGGTCATGGACGGCGAGACTCCCTCGGAGGAGTCCCCGTTGCTCACCCCACTCGACCCCGACGTCCACCTGCACCTCCAGAAGACCACGATGGCCCCGCCGGAGCTCACTGACGGCGCCGAGTGATCGACCTGGCGCTACCCAGGACCCCGATGAGGGCCGGACCTCCCCCAGGGTCCGGCCCTCATCGCATCCCCGGAGGTAACCTCCCACCATGAGCGAACACCTCGACATCGAGACCCCCGGCGGCACCTGGGCTATCGACACCTCCCCCTGCTCCGCTTTCCTCGAGCAGTCCAACGAGGTGCAGGTCTACGCTGCCACGCTCGCGGCCAACTGGCTGTACCGGCTCACCGGGCGTCGCTTCGGGACCAAGACCATCCAGATCCGACCCTGCCGCCAGGACTCCCTGCGCTTCTCCTCCACCTACCAGGGGCGTTCCGGCACCCGCCTCGTCCCGATCTCCGGCGCCCTCATCACGCGCCCGCTCTGGGGCACCTTCGCGTGTTCCGACTGCTTCACCGACGACGCTTCCACGCTCATCCTTCCAGCCACCCCCGCCATCTCCCTCGAAGACGTCACCGTCGACGGCTCCTCCATCGACCTCGAGACCAACCTCTTCCACATCTTCGATCACCAGCTCCTCGTCGGTCCATCCGACTTCACCTTCCCGCGCTCCCAGAACATCAACCTCCCCGACACCGAGGAGGGGACGTGGTCGGTGACCTACACCCACGGCACCCCCGTCCCCCGTGACGGCGAGTTCGCGGCCGGGTTCCTCGCCAACGAGCTCGCCAAGGCCTGCGCTGGGCTCCAATGCTCCCTTCCCCGCCGCGTTCAGTCCATCGCGCGCCAGGGTGTGACCATCCAGATCGTCGACAACCCCGACTTCCTCCGCGACGGGCTCGTCGGGCTCACC
>SLNQ01000230.1 GCA_007132965.1 Gemmatimonadota bacterium
CGGGCTGCTCGCTCACGGCTGCCGGCGGCGTATGCTCTCTCGTTGCAGGCTCGCCCTCCAGACCCCTGTGGATCATGCGGATCCACTGCCCGCTCCGCCTGCCGGTCCCGATCAGTTCGTCCACCAACTCCTTCCCGTCCCACCCCGCCTCTGCCCGGCATGCAAGAAGGCCATGCTCGCCTGCGTCCAGATCCTCGAACGTCCCCCTCCGTTCCTCAGGAGCTTCCGTGGACTCCCATAGCTCCCGTCCGCATCTGCGCGGGCTTCGCACCCCTATGTCCACACCTGTCGTTGGACCCCCGAACGCGCCCGCACTCGCGGGTCCCTCCATCAAAAACGGCGCTCTCTCGGTCCCGTCCGGGACCCCGAGCGCCGCTTCACACTGCCGCCTTGCCTCTCCGCCGCGCCTCCCCGGGGCTCCATCCCCATAGGCCCAGCGACCGCCCAGCGGTTCCGTCCAACTGATCGTTGCAGCACTCCCCTTCATACGCCCCGTCAAGGCTACCCTCTCGCGCGGGGAGTACGGCAACAATCCTTATGTGTTATCCGACGTAGCTCCCCTTGGGCTCTTTCCGATCGCCAATGTCATTGAAGACGTACAGCACCCCGGCACGTCGTCGCCGGCATCAACACGAACTGAAGCCGGTTCTTCCTCGCTCCACCGTCAATTCCCGGAGCGCTCCAGGGCCGCCCGCACGGCGGACACGAGCTCATCCGTGGAAAACGGCTTCCTGATGAACGGAAGTTCGTCTCCAGGCTCCGTGCGCACACCCACCTCTCCCTTCGCATAACCGGACATGAACAGCACGGGGAGTCCCGGCTTGCGCTCGTGGAGCGCCCGGGCAACGTCCCATCCCGACATCCCGGGCATCACCACGTCGGTCAGACAGAGGTCGATGGGCCCCACGTGCTCATCCGCCAGGACCAGCGCGCCTTCGGGAGTGGCACTTTCCAGGACCGAGTAGCCGAAGCGCTCGAGAATCCGGTGCACGATGCGCCGGACCGAGTCATCGTCATCCACCAGGAGGATCGTCTCCGATCCGCGCTCGGCTCCGGCTCGGACGGAGGCCGGCTCCTCTCCCGAAAGAGGTTCGTCGGTCCATGGGAGGTGGATATGGAAGAACGTCCCCGCACCGGGGGACGAGTCCACGGTGATTTCCCCTCCATGCTGAGACACGACTCCATGGACGGTCGGCAAGCCGAGTCCCGTGCCCTTCCCCGGCTCCTTGGTTGTAAAGAAGGGCTCGAAGAGCTGGTCCTGGACCTCCTGGGTCATGCCCTCTCCCGTGTCCGTTACCGTCAACCTTACCTGGGGTCCTTGGACCTTCGTCGCGCTCCGGCTTGCCGGCAGGCCCCGGAAGCGCAGACATTCGGTCGACACCGTAAGGAGGCCACCGTCCGGCATTGCATCCCGAGCGTTCAACACAAGGTTCATGACAACCTGTTCCAAGTGGGCTACGTCCCCCTTGACGGACGCGACTTGTTGGTCGAGCTCGAACCTCAATCGGATCTCCTCTGTGAGGAGGCGCGAGAGCATCGGTTGCATCTCAAGAAGCACCTGGTTGAGATCGACGACCCGAGGATGAGAAGGCTGGCGACGACTGAAGGCGAGGAGTTGATGAGTCAGGGCAGCGCCTCGTCGGGCAGCAGCCTTGATCTCGCGGACTTCGCCGTCGATGGAGTTCCGATCGTCCAATTCCGCGTCAATGATCTCGGCGCTGCCCACGATGGCAGTCAAAAGGTTGTTGAAGTCGTGCGCGAGCCCACCCGCGAGGAGCCCGATCCCGGCGAGTCGCTCCGCATCGTGGACTCTCCGTTCGTACGCGCGCTCCTCGGTCACGTCTTCGTGAACGACCAGAATACCCCTCTGGTCCCCGTTCACCAGGCAGAACGCTTTCAGACGACAGGTGCGGGCATCGCCGACGGGACAGACGTGGTCCTGCGAGAAGCTCTCGCCTTCTCCCTCCAGCAAGGCCGACAACCCTTCCGTGATCCCTGCAGGCACGTGGGGAACGGGACACGGAAATGAATTCAGGTCCTCCAGAAAATCCCGGCCCATGAGGGCCTGGATCCGAGGAAGGCTCCGGGCCCGTGCGTTCGCTGAAACAACCCGTCCGGCCCCGTCGAGAACGCATACGAAGGAGCCGACTTCTTCCAGGACGTGGCGGGTCGTGCATACCAACGGAGGAGATCTGGGCATGGGCAACGTCTCCGTGGGGTTCCCGGTAGAGGGGCTCTCCCATCCAGTCGTGGTCTGACCGGGGGGGAAAGCCAACGCTAAAACTATAGTATTATATCGTCAACTACGCAATCTTGACCGCAAGGAGCTATGTCGGATAACGAATCCGGGGTTTCCGAACTTTCGGCTTGGCGCGACTTGTGCGCCAGCACGAGGCGTGACAGGGCGAAGGTTAGGCTGGAGGGGCCCCGGCAGAGGCCCCGGAACCGGAAACCCTCACAGTTATACGAGCCCTTCCGTTCCTTGACAGACTGGGCCCTCATTTCAAGAAACTACTTTGGCTCTGCCGCTCCCGTCACTTCGACGATCGGCTCACCTTCTCGGAGCAAATCGATCACCGTGGGCAACGTCGCCTTGAGGATTCGTTCGAGTTCGCGATTCGAACAGTTTCCGCAGCGCAACCACACCAGTTGGGGAGGTGCCCCCAGCCGTTCAATCAGGGAAACGAAATCGCTGTCTTTGGTGAGAACTGCGGCACCGGCTGAACGCGCGGCGATAAAGATCTCTTCGTCTTCGGGGTACTCAGTGCCCACGTGCGACACTTCGCAGCCCGTCCACTCCGCGATAGGATCGCAGAGCCGCCGTGGCAGCATCTGGTCCAGCCAGAGCTTCACGCCGCTACGATGGGATGATCGACACGGTCACGAGCGAACCTGAGACACGCCTCGATGTCTTCAGGCTCAAGCTCCGGGTAATCTGAGAGGATCTCCTCTCGGGACATCCCTGCTGCCATCAGATCCAGCACGTCGATCACCCGGATCCGCATTCCACGGATGCAGGGTCTGCCCCCGCACTGCTTGGGGTTCACCGTGATCCGATCAGTGAGGTTTGCCATCATCATCCCCTCCACGGAAGACAACTTCCTTTTCAAGTCTAACCAACTCGCGTCCGGCTCGCCTCCCCTTCCCCACTTCTGGTACCCCTCCCTACTCCCGTGGGGTCAACCGACCTCCGCAACGTGCTCCGTACCTCGATCCGACCCTTCCCTGCCCGTCTCCAGGCTCCCGACTCCCCTTACGTTGTGTAGGAAGGGTTCGTATACCGTATAGAATTGTTTCCGAACTCTCCCCGGACCGAAGCTGGTTTTGAAGGCCGAGCCCACTGTTCGGGAGAGTTTGGGAACGATCCGTTGAGCGAAGCCGCTTCGCAGGCCCGGTCCCTATGGAGATTGCTCTTTGCGGGGAGCCCGGGCAAGGGTGGTGCTCGGAGCGGATGGGGTGAAGGCAGAGGCACCGGGAGTGCGACCAGGGGTGATCCGGGCCGCATGTGGAGGTCGGACGGAGTCCTTTCCTGGGCGCCAGGACGGAGGGGGACCAAGCCTCGCTGGAGCGGGCCGTCGAAGCGGGAAGGGTGAGTCAGAAGAGAGGAGGGAGGTCATCCCGACTCCCAGGCAGCGAGGAGCGAGTCGGGCCCGGGACGAGGGAGTCGCGGAAGCGTCTCGGTCCTCTGCATGGGCACGTCGCCGCAGACCGGGCAGAGGACTCTGGCCGGATCGGAGGCTGCCGCGGACTCGCCCGCCTGGGCGAGCACGGTCTTCTCGGGCGGCGAGGGGGCGGCCGGCCCACCGACGCCCAGCGATTCTCGACAGCAGGCGAGATTCTGTTCACGCTGGGCGTTGGCCAAGAGCCCGTATCTCCGGATGCGCACGAACCCCCGGGGCAGCACGTGCATCAGGAACCGGCGTGTGAACTCCAGGACGGGAAGGCGCAGGGTGCGGAGCTGATGTCCACGGGCGTAGTCCTTGTAGCTGAAGGAGACGACCTCGCCGGCGAGCGACAGGAGTCGGCCGTTGGAGATGGCAACCCGGTGGGTGTAACGGGCCAGGTAGGTGAGAACGGAGACGGGCCCTCCAAAGGGCGGCTTGGCGTAGACCACCCACTCGGTGCTGCGAGCCTCGGTGAGGAGTCTCCTGAAGCGGGCCTCGTGACTCAGCGGTTGCAGCGATCCGTGGAACGAGAGCTCCCCGTGCACGAACGCCTCGCTCAGGAACTCCAGGAACTTGCCCCGGAAGACTCGGCTCAAGACCCGGACCGGAAGGAAGAACCGACGGCGACACGGCACCCACCCGCCCCCGTCCAGAGACAGTCCACCAGCGGGGACGACACAGTGGAGATGGGGATGGTGATCCAGCTTCTGGCCCCAGGTATGGAGCAGAGCCAGGAAGCCGATCCGGGCTCCGAGATGGCGGGGATCAGCGGCCACCTCGAGGAGCGTCTGAGAGGCGGCCCGGAACAGCAGTCCATACACCGGTCGGGGGTTCTGAAGCGCCAGGAGAGCCAGGAGTCGAGGCAGCGTGAACACGACATGGGCATACGGCACGGGCAGAAGATGGGACCGCTGGGCCTCGAGCCACTGAGCCGCCTGGCTACCCTGGCACTTCGGGCAATGCCGGTTGCGGCATGAGTTGTACGAGATCCGCCGCTCCCCACACTGACCACACTCGTCCACGTGCCCCCCAAGGGCCGCGGTGCGGCACTGGAGCAGGGCCGAGATCACCTTCTGCTGGTCGGCCGAGAGACCGTAGGACTTCTCGTATGCGTTGGCACACGTGCGGACGACCTCGGCGACCTCCAGCCGAGACCGCTCGCTCACCTCAGCTGGGGCTCCCCTTCCAGATGCAGACTGTCCAGGGGACTTCGGACCTCCTGCAACCGAGCCATCGAGACGTGTGTGTAGATGGCCGTGGTCTGGATCGAGGCGTGCCCAAGCAGCGTCTGCACCACGCGCAGATCCGTGCCCGCCTCGAGCAGGTGGGTCGCGTAGGAATGCCGGAGCGTGTGCGCGGTGATGCGCTTGCCGAGACCCGCCGCTGCGCTGGCACGCTGACATGCCTTCTGGACGGTCCGCGCTTGGAGGTGCCGTGCCGGATCCCGGCCCGGAAAGAGCCAGTCAACGGGCCGTGCCCATCGCACGTAGGTCCGAAGTTCTTCGAGCAGCACGGGGGAGAGGGTCACGAGCCGGTCCTTTCTTCCCTTGCCCTGCCGCACATGGATCATCATGCGCTCGGAGTCCACGTCCCTGACCCGGAGCGACACGAGCTCCGAGATCCGCAAACCTGCGGCGTAGGCGATCAGCAGCAGGACCCGATGCTTGGGGCTCGTCACGGCCTTGAAGAACCTGGCCACCTCGTCCTGGCTGAGGATCGTGGGCAGCCGTCGTTCCTGTCTCGGAACGGGCAGGTGCTCGATCATCCACGGC
>SLNQ01000040.1 GCA_007132965.1 Gemmatimonadota bacterium
CCCGGGTGAGCGAGGGCCAGCACGTACGGGTGCTGGGAAGTGGCGCCGAGGGACAGGTCAGGCAGGTCCGCGACGACCGGGTTACCGTAGAGGTGGGTGGAGTCCGCCTCGAGGTCCCGGCCAACGAGGTGGAAGTGCTGGAGAGCCGGGGAGACAACGGAACCTCGGGGGCCCGCAAGGGGGCCGACGCCCGGGGCCCCTCCCACCGGGGCAGCTGGTCGGGACCCGATCTGGAGGTACGGCCCGAAGCCGACCTGCGCGGACTCCGGGTCGACGAGGTGGCGCTGGAGCTGGGACGGGCCGTCGACGCGGCCATCATGGGGAATCTGGCCGAGCTTCGCATCATTCACGGGAAGGGGACCGGGGCGGTAAAGGCCCGGGTCCGGGAGCTCCTCGAGGAGGATTCCCGGGTTCGGGAGTTTCGCCCGGGCGGCCCCGCCGAGGGAGGGGGCGGTGTCACCATCGCCCGGTTCCGATGATCCCCGACGACGTGGTGGAGGAGGTCCGGGCCCGTGCCGACCTGGTGGAGGTGGTGGGCGAGCACGTGCAGCTCAAGAAGTCCGGCAAGGAGTGGAAGGGGAAGTGTCCGTTTCACGACGACCGCACGCCTTCCTTCTTCGTGGTGCCGCACAAGGCCTTCTACAAGTGCTTCGGCTGCGGTGAGTCCGGCGACGTCTTCGCCTTCGTCATGAAGCAGAGCGGCATGAACTTCACCGATGCCGTGAAGAGCCTGGGAGCCCGGTTCGGTGTCGAGATCCGGGAGGTGGGGGGCGACCGCGAAGAGGAAGACCCCCGCCGGCCTCTCTTCGAGGCCAACGCCTTCGCCCGAGACTGGTTCAGGGCCCAGCTCCTGGACCCGGAAACCGGGCGGGCGGCCCGCACCTACCTCCAGGAGCGGGGCATCGACATGGAGACGGCGGAGCGATTCGGGCTCGGCTTCGCTCCCGACGGCTGGCGGGGGCTCAGGGATCACGCGGCGGACCACGGGCTCTCCGACGCTCTTCTCATGGAGGTGGGGCTGCTTTCCACCTCCGAGAAGGCCCCTGAGCCCTACGACCGCTTCCGGAACCGGATCATCTTCCCCATCGAGTCCGTCACCGGCCGGGTGGTGGCCTTCGGAGGCCGGGTCCTGGGCAAGGCAGGGTCCGGGGTGCCAAAGTACCTCAACTCGCCGGAGTCGTCCGTATATCACAAGGGGGAGATCCTCTACGGCCTGGGATGGAACCGGAACGCCATCCGGCGGGAGGAGGTGGCTCTGGTGGTGGAAGGCTACATGGACGTGGTGGCGCTGGGAGCCGCCGGCGTGGAGCACAGCGTGGCCACCCTGGGAACCTCCATGACCCAGGAGCACGCCCGGCTGCTGAAGCGCTACACGAGTCGGGTCGTCCTCCTCTTCGACTCCGACACCGCGGGTCTCCGGGCCACCTTCCGGGCCGGCGACATCCTCCTGGCGGCGGGGATCCACCCCTCGGTGGTCACCTTTCCGCCAGGCGAGGATCCGGATACGGTGGTACAGGCGGAAGGGGCCGATGGGCTCCGCCGCCACGTCCAGTCGGCCGTGGACATCCTGGACCGCAAGATCCAGCTCCTGGATGAGCGGGGATTCCTGGAGTCCATCGACGGAACCCGGCGAGCGGTGGACAAGCTGCTTCCCACCATTCGGGCGGTTCGGGATCCGGCGCTTCGTGACCTCTACGTGGCGAAGGTGGCCGAGCGTACCTCCATTCGCCGCGAAACCCTGGAGGAAGAGGTGGCCCGGCCCCAACCGGGACCGGCACGTTCGGCCGGGGTACGCGGGACCCGGGATGCTGGCAGGTCGGCCCCGCGCCCGGGAAGGTCACAGGTGCCCGTGGGGCTGGGCCCGGAACGGCAGCTTTTGCTGGTCCTTCTCAATGCCCGGGAGTGGATCGAGCGGGCCGTGGAGCAGGTGGGACCCGAGGATTTTCAGGACCCGGTCTACCGGGAGATCTTCCGGCTCCTCATGGACGATTCGGAACTCTCGCTGGACGACGGGGGGTTGGATCCCACGGTGCGTCGTCGGCTCGAGGAGCTGGTGGGGGACCCGGAAGAGCTCGAGCACACGGGACGGGTCTTCGAAGAGTCGGTGGCGGATCTCCGGGACCGGAGTCAGCAACGCACGCAGCAGGAAGTGGAGGCGGAGCTGCGACGCTCCGACGACCCCTCCAGGAAGCGGGAGCTACTGGAGGAGCTGGAACGGCTTCGTCGCGAGCGGCGGGGCCGGTGGAATGTCATCCGGAGGGCTCAGCCCTCCGCTTCAGATCAAGCGTCAGGAAGGATGGATACATGACCAACACGACCATGGGTTCACTGCAACAGGTACAGAAGCTGGACGAGAGGATCGCCGAGTTGGAAGAGGCGATGCGGGACTTCGAGTCCAGGCTGGCCGAGATCGAGGAGCCGGCCCTGGCCCTGGAATCGGAGCTGGGCAGCCTGGAGAAGCGCTTGGAGGAGATGCGGGCCGACACCCGGCGCCTGGATCGGAACGCCGATGACAAGAGGGCCCGGATCGAAAAGCTGGAGGAGCGCCTGAACAAGGTGCAGAACCTGCGGGAGGAGGCCGCGGTGCGCACCGAGCTGGACCTGGTCCGGAAGGCGGTGGACGCCGACGAGCAGGAGGCCCTCCAGCTCATGGGCGAGACCCAGCGGGCCGAGATGGAGGCCGAGGAGCTGAGGGAGAAGGCCGAGGCCGCTCGCGCCGAGGTGGAGCCTGCGCAGGAGGCCCTCCTGGCCGAACGGCGCGAGCTGGAGGAGGAGCTCGAAGCGCTGGAAGCTCGCCGCCAGAAGCTGCTGGATGAGGTGGGTGACCAGGAACGGAGGGTATACGACTCCTTCCACAACTCCGGCCGTTCCGTCGTCGTGGCCCCTCTCCTGGACGACGGCGCGTGCGGCCACTGCTTCGGGGTCGTGCCCCTGCAGGTGCAGAACGAGATCCGACATTCCTCCACGGTGATCCGCTGTGAGGCCTGCGGAGTGATCTTGAGCGCCGACCTGGCTGCGGAGAACGAAGAAGAGGAGGCCGAAGACGAGTCGGGCGAAGAGTGACGCCGTCCGCAGTGGAGTTGGGCCCGCCCCCTCCGCCTCTCTGGGAGCTGACGCCTGAGCCTTCCCAGGCCACGGTGCGCGACCTCGCCGACGCCCTGAGCCTTCCCCCGGCGCTCTGTCGGGTTCTGGTGGCCCGGGGGATCAACGAACCCGCCGACGCCCGGTCCTTTCTCCGGCCACTCCTGGACCACCTCCACCCGCCGGAGCTTCTGGCCGATGCTCGGAAGGCGGCGGATCGCATCCTGCAGGCGGTGGAGGCCGACGAACTCATCCTGGTGCACGGCGACTACGACGTGGACGGGGTGTGCGCCGCCGCGCTGCTCACCCTCTGGATCCGACACCTGGGCGGACGGGCGGAGCCCTTCGTTCCGCATCGGCTCCGGGACGGATACGACCTGGGCCCGGCCGGGCTCGAGGCCGCCCGGGAGTTCGAGGCCGGACTCCTTGTGACCTGCGACTCGGGGATCGTCGCCCATGACGCCGTGACGCGGGCCCGGGAGATGGGGCTCGACGTCATCGTCACCGATCACCACACGCCGGGCGAGACCCTGCCGCCGGCGCTGGCGGTGGTGAACCCCATGCGGAGCGACTGCGAGTATCCGGACAAGCGGCTGGCGGGGGTGGGCGTCGTGTTCAAGCTCTGCCAGCTCCTGGCCCGGCTCCGGGATCGTCCCCTGGACGAGCTTCTCCCGCACCTGGACCTGGTGGCGCTGGCCACGGTGGCGGACCTGGTCCCCCTGAAGGGCGAGAATCGGGTCCTGGTTCGGTTCGGACTCCGCGCCCTTCAGCAGACGCGGCGTCCGGGCCTGAAGGCGCTGATCCGGGTGACGGGACTCCGGGACGAGCCCATCGACGCGGGTCGGGTGGGCTTCGTCCTGGCTCCGCGCATCAACGCCGCCGGCCGGCTGGGGAGCGCCTCCGACGCCCTCCGGCTCCTCCTCACCGAGGACCCCGACGAAGCTCGGGAGTTGGCCGAAGGGCTGGACGCCCTCAACACTCGCCGCAAGGAGGAGGATCGGCGCACCCTGGACGAGGCGCTCGACGGGCTCGCGGCGCACTACGACCCGGACCGGGATTTCGGCGTGGTGCTCCAGGGGGAGGGGTGGCACCCCGGGGTCATCGGCATCGTGGCCTCCCGGGTGGTGGAGCGGATCCACCGGCCCGCCGTCCTCCTCTCGGTCCAGGGCGAAATGGCTCGCGGAAGCGCCCGTTCGGTGCCGGGGGTCCACCTCCTGGAGGCGGTGCGGGGGTGCTCCCGGCATCTGACCCGGTTCGGGGGTCACAGGCAGGCTGCGGGACTGGATCTGGACACCGGACGGATCCCGGATTTCCGGGAGGCCTTCAACCACCAGGTCCGGGAGCAACTGCAGGGACGAGCGCCGCGGCCCGTGCTCCGGGGAGACGCTCCCCTGGCGCTGGTGGAAGCCACTGACGAGCTGCACCACTACCTGCGGTACCTGGGTCCCTTCGGGATCGGAAATCCCCGTCCCGTTTTCTGGGCGCGGGGCGTGCGCCCCGCCGCCGGCGCCCGGGAGGTGGGGAAGGGCCACCTGAAGCTTCGCCTGGCCGACGACGACGCGGAGCTGGAAGCCATCGGATTCGGTCTCGCCCGGCGGCTCCCGCCGGACCGGGTGAATGGAGGTCCCCTGGATGCCCTCTTCCAGCTCCGGGAGAACGAGTACCGGGGCGTGAGGTCGCTGCAGGCGCGGCTGGTGGACCTCCGCTCCGCGGTTCCCGGTGAGTCGGCGGGCGTCTCTACCGGGGCCGAGCCGCGGGGAGGGGCGCCGTGAGGATCATTGCCGGAGAATGGGGCGGACGGCGGATCCGGGCACCTCGCGGCCGGCACACCCGACCGACCACGGACCGCATCCGTGAGGCCTGGATGTCGGCGCTGGGCGGTGCGGTGGTGGACGCCCGGGTGCTGGACCTGTTCGCCGGGTCCGGTGCCCTGGGCCTGGAGTGTTTGTCCCGGGGCGCCCGGGAGGTGGTGCTGGTGGAGCGGGCCCGCGGAGCTCTCAAGGCCCTCCGGGCCAACGTAGAGGAGCTGGGAGCCGAAGACCGGACGGAGGTGGTGGTGGGTGACGCCCACACCTACGCGCAGGGTCTCGACCCCGGCGCCTTCGACGTGGCCCTGGCCGACCCTCCCTACGGCGAGGGGCACGCCCACCAGCTCCTCCGTCTCTTCCAGCGGACCCCCTTCGCAGCCGAGCTCTGGGTGGAGCACCGGACCGACGAGCCCCTCCCCGACCTCCCGGGGCTGCGAACCCGAAGGTACGGAGATACGTCCATTTCCATTGTCGAGGCACCCGAATGACCTCATCCAGAATCGTCACGGCACTCTACCCGGGCTCCTTCGATCCCGTCACGCTGGGGCACGAAGACATTGCCCGTCGCACGCTCACGGTGGCCGACCGCGTGGTCGTGGGGGTGGCCCGCACGGCCACCCAGGCCAAGAAGCCGGCCTTTTCCATGGACGACCGACTCGCCATGCTCGAGGAGGTCTTTGCCGACGAAGACCGGATCGAGTGCACGGCCTTCGAGGGCCTCCTTGTGGACTTCGCCCGGGAGATCGGGGCCGACGTGGTGGTTCGCGGGCTTCGGGCGGTCTCGGACTTCGAGTACGAATTCCAGATGGCGCAGATGAACCGGGAGCTGCACCCGGGCATGGAGTTCATCTTCCTCACGCCCGACGCCCACCTCTCCTTTCTGTCGGCCTCCCTGGTGCGGGAAGTGGCGGCGCTGGGAGGGGACGTGTCACCCTTCGTATCACCCCCGGTCCTCCGACGGCTCCGTGAGCGCTTCCAGAAGCAGGAGGAGTGAGCCATGGACTTTCTGGCCGAGATCCGGCGCCGGGCCCGCGATCGTCCCAGGCGGGTGGTCTTCCCCGAGGGCGAGGAGTCGAGGACCGCCCGAGCCATTGCCCGGATTCAGGACGAGGGGCTCCTCTATCCGGTGGTGCTGGGCGATCCGGACCGGATCCGCAGCGAACTGGAGGCGGCCGCCGGGGATCCCGACGATCTGGAGGTGGTGGATCCCCGACGAGGTGAGGGATCGGGACGCTACGTAGAGACCCTCCTGGAACTCCGCAGGGCTCGGGGAATGGACCGGGCTGAGGCTCGTCGACGGGTGCGCGAGCCCCTCATCAGGGGGGCGCTCATGGTCCGGTTCGGAGAGGTGGACGGTTCGGTGGCCGGTGCCGTGAACAGCACCGGGGACGTCCTGCGGGCTGCCCTGTGGTGCGTGGGGCCGGACGATGGCATCAAGGTGGTGTCCTCGGCGTTCTACATGGTGGTGAAGCCCTTCCGGTCTCCCGATTCGGAGGTCCTCACCTTCACCGATGCCGCGGTGGTTCCCGATCCCACCGGCCCGCAACTGGCGCAGATTGCCGCCGCAGCCAGCCGGGCTCGGCGAAAGGTGGTGGGAGATTCTCCCACCGTGGCCTTCCTCTCCTACTCCACCAAGGGGAGCGCCGAAGGGCCATCGGTGGAGAAGGTCAGGGAGGCGCTGGACCTCTTCAGGGACATGGAGCCCGGCGTGCCCTCCGACGGTGAGTTGCAGGCCGACGCGGCGCTGGTGGAGACCGTCTCCCGGCGAAAGGCGCCCCACTCGGCGGTGGGAGGCGAGGCGAACGTCCTGGTCTTTCCCGGGCTGGACGCCGGAAACATCGCCTATAAACTTGTGCAGCGACTGGGCGATGCCGAGGCCATCGGACCCATCATCCAGGGGCTTCGGCGGCCCTGCAACGATCTTTCCCGGGGGGCCAGTCCCGAGGACATCGTGAATGTGGCCTGCATTACCAGCCTGATGGCCGAGTAGCAAGCGCCTTGGAACTCCCGCCCGGTTCCGGGTACACGGGACCGGCCAGACGACAGAGACAGGGGCTTCTCTTGCCCCTCCGCGTTCGTTTTCTATAAGTTTTTGGCGAGGGGACGGTGGAACACCTCCCGGGCCCCTCCACCATTCCACAAGCGGAACCGATGCCCGCACCCGCGGGGTCGGCACTCATCCATCCGGACCCAAGGGGTCCAGGAGCTTCGAGACAGCCATGGCGTTTCACGTGAACCGTGAAGGCGATGTCACCGTCCTGGACGTGGACGGTCAACTCATCGTCGGCAACCGGCAGGAACTCAAGAAGGCGGTGCTGGACGAGCTGGAGAAGGGGGAGCGGAAGTTCCTCGTCGACTTCACGAACACGGGCTATATCGACTCCTCCGGCCTCGGCGTGCTCGTGAGCCTGTCGAAGAAGATCCGGGAGCAGGACGGCGAGCTCCGGCTGGCGAGCCTGAACGAGGACCTCCGGACCCTCTTCGAACTCACCAAGCTGGACACCCTTTTCCGGATTGCCGATTCCCGGGAGGAAGCCCTCGAGGGCTTCTGATCGATCGTTCTTCCCCTGGCGGAGGTGGGATCACGCATGGAACGCGAACTGGTCTTCGAGCTGCCCAACGACCTCGGGTGCATTGAGGAAGCTGTAGAGTTCGTGGTGGGCCGGTGCTCGACCTGTCAGGAGGTGGCCCGGAAGCTACGCCTGAACTTTCGGGTGAGCCTGGTCGAGGCGCTCTCCAATGCCATGATCTACGGCAACGGCCGCGATCCCCACAAGCGCGTGCGGCTCGAGGTGACGATGGAGATGGGACGGGTGGTGGCCAGGGTGACGGACCAGGGCAGGGGATTCGACCCGGACTGCGTGCCAGACCCGACGACGCCCCGGAACCTCACGAAGGAGGGAGGGCGAGGACTCTTCCTCATGCGCCAGCTCATGGACGACGTGCGTTTCAACGAACAGGGCAATTCGGTGACCCTGACGCTCCATCTCTCCGACGGGGAGGCCCTGCGGGGTAAGGCCTCGGCATGACCCGGGACCGAACCGCCCGGGAACTTCTCCCGGACGCGGTTGTCCAGGTCCTCGAGGAGTTTCGAAGCGGGTTCTCCCTGGATCTCCATCTCTGGTTGCCCAGAGAGGACGATGGACCCTTCCATCTCTTTCCTTCGGGTGACCAAGGGGAAGGGCCTCGCCACGACTCCATTCTCCTGGAGGTTCCCACCCGCAACGGCGCCGATCTCGTCCTGGAGGTCCGGACCCCCTCCACCCCTTCAGTCAAGGCGGCTGCCAACGCCCTCAGAACCTCCCTGGAGCAGCTGTACGAGTACCACGAGGAGATCCGTTTCTTCACCTACGAGGTGTCGGAGCGATACGAGGAGATCAACCTCCTCTACTTCATCGCCGAGACGCTGGGTTCCCTCCTGCAGGTAAAGGAAGCCAGCCGGCTCATCCTCTCCGAGGTGTGTGGAGTCCTGGCGGCCCGTCGGGGTTCGCTCTGGGTCTACCGGCCCCGGGAGGGGCGCCTTCACCTGGTGGCCTCGGTAGGCGACGACGGGCGGGACGGACCGTTGGAGGCCGACGACCCCTCGGCCGTCACCTCGCAGGTGTTTCGGGAGGGCCGCTCGCTGATCTTGGCCGCCGATTCGTCGGGGGAAGCCTCCCGGTCCGATCGGGTGGGACGGGAGCAGGGCGACTCGGTCCTCTCGGTACCCATTCGCTACACCCCTCCCGACGGGGCCGCCCGCACCGTGGGCGTCATCAACCTCATTGGCCGGAGGCGCGGAGGGCGGTTCACCGCCTCCGATCAGAAGCTTCTGTCTGCCATCGCCTCGCAGGTGGGTGCGGCTCTGGAGAACAGCCGGCTGATCAGGGAGAGCCTGGAGCGGGAGCGGGTGGGGCGGGAGATGGAGCTCGCCCACGATCTCCAGATGAAGCTCTTGCCCTCCCTGGACGGGTTCGACCCCGACGCGGTGGCCGCCCGGGTCCGCCCGGCCGAGTCGGTGGGGGGGGATTTCTACCACCTCCTGCGGCTCTCCGAGGGCCGCGTGGGGGTCATGGTGGGGGACGTCTCAAGCCACGGGTTCCCAGCCGCCCTCATCATGGCCCTGGCCCTCAGCGCCGCCACCATCTACGCGCCGGAGCACCAGTCGCCGGCCCGGGTCCTGGGTGAGATGGGTCGGGCGCTGCAGGACGAGCTCGAGAGCACCGAGATGTACCTCACCCTGGCTTACGCGGTGGTGGACCCCGAGGCCGGCGAGCTCCTGTACGCCAATGCCGGGCATCCCCACGCCTTCGTGATCCGGGGTGACGGTTCCCGAAGTCGTCTCCCGGCCCTGGACCCGCCCATGGGCATCGCCGAGGACGGCGCGTACCAGGAGGACCGGGTGTCGTGGAGCTCCGGCGAGGACCTCCTCCTCCTATTTACCGACGGACTCTCCGATCCGGTGATCCCCGGATCTCGTCGTGCCGGCGAGGAGCGCCTGGTGGACGAGGCGGTGCGGGTACGCCACCACCCGGCGTACGAGATCGTGGAGACCCTCTTTCGCCTGGCCGAGGGTGAATCGGACGAGGAGGAGCCGGACGACCGCACCGCACTGGTTCTCAAGGTGTGACTTCTCACGAGACGGAGGGAGGGTTTCCCCGGGCCCGGCGGTCCATGGGCCAGAACTTCCTGGTGGACGGTAATCTTCGGCGTCGCATCGTAGAGGAGACCCGGGTGGCGCCGCACGAGACGGTCCTGGAGATCGGGCCCGGTCGGGGGGCCCTGAGCGAGGGGCTGGCCCGGGAGGTGCAGGAACGGGAGGGGCGCCTCGTCCTGGTGGAACTGGACCGGGAGCTGGCCCGTCGGCTCTCGCACCGCTTCCGGGAACGGTCGGATGTCACCGTGATCCAGGCCGACATCCTGGAACTGGATCTGGCGGAGCTCACCCCCGATCCCCGCGGCCTGAAGGTCGTGGGGAACATCCCCTACAACCTCACTACCCCCATCGTCTTCCATCTCCTGACGCGGCCCCGTCCCAGCGAGATCCTCCTGATGGTGCAGCGGGAGGTGGCTCAGCGCATCGCCGCCGAACCCGGATCCGGCGACTACGGGGCCCTTTCCGTCGGCGTCCAGAGCGTGGCGACGGTGGAGCGGGTCCTCAAGGCACCCCCCGAGGTCTTTCGACCCCGGCCGAAGGTGCACTCCGAAGTGATCCGGATCCGGCCCCTGGAACCCCCTCCCCTGGACCCGGACGAGGAGCTTGCTCTCCGTCGGCTGACTCGGGCCCTCTTCCAGTGGCGGCGAAAGCAGCTCCGAAAGACGCTGAGGGACCATCCGGACCTGGGCGTGGCGCCCGAGCTCCTGGACCGGATCCTGGCAGCTGGGGGGGCACAGCCCACGCATCGTCCCGAGACGGTTTCTCCGGAGGGTTTCGTGGCCATGGCCCGTCTCCTTCCCTGAGGCGGGTTGTTGACGTCGGTCGAGGCGCCGCCGTAGGTTTGGTTTATCTTGTGAAGCTTTTCACAAACAGGCCGTCGAGGACGGCTGACCGCCTTGTCGCGCTACTTCGTTGCTGGCCAACTGAACCCGAATCTTCAGTCGTGCCCCCGAATCTCCCATCGGTCTCCGACTCCACCATCCGACGTCTCTCCCTCTATCTGCGCGTGCTGGAGGAACTGAACGAGGCCTCGGAGCCCACCGTCTCCAGCCGGCGCCTGGCCGAGCTGGCAGGCACCAGCGCCGCCCAGGTGCGAAAGGACCTCTCCCGGTTCGGGTCGTTCGGAAAGCGGGGGCTGGGCTACGCGGTGGACCCGCTGGAGCGGCACCTGCGGGAGATCCTGGGCCTCCAGCGCCGCTGGCCCGTGGTTCTGGTGGGGGCCGGGCGAATCGGCTCGGCCCTCTTCGAGTATCCGTATTTTCGGGAGCGGGGCTTTGAGATCGTGGCCGTGGTGGATCGGGATCCGGCCAAGGTCGGTCGACGCTGGAACGGGGTCAAAATCGAGCCGGTGGAGTCGCTGTCCAAGGTGGTGCGAGAGCTGGGAACGGAGCTGGGTATCCTGGCCATCCCCGCCGACGACGCACAGGCCACGGCCGAAGCTCTGGTGAATGCCGGCATCCGGGGGATCCTGAACTTCGCTCCGGTTCAGCTCCATCTGCGGCCCGAGATCGTGGTGAACGAGGTGAATCTGACCCTGGAGTTGGAAGCCCTCTCCTTTGCCCTGCACGGGTCCTCCCGGGCCACTTCGCCGGAGCGGGACTGACGGTGGACGCGGACCAGGCGGTCCCGCCGGGGCTGATTCGGCGAGCGGCGGCTCTCCTGGCCACCGGGCCCGCCCATACCCTGGAGGTGGCGGAGGCTGTGCTGGGGTTGCGGGGAGCTCCGCAGGCGGCGTCCCGGGCCGTCTTCACCCTTCTGGGATCCGACCCCCGCTTCCAGGTGGATGCCGATGGGTGCTGGCGGCTCGACCGGTCGGAACCGGAGCCGGGCCCCGCGCTGCGACACCTCTCGTTTGCCGTGGTGGACGTGGAGACCACCGGAGGAGCCTGGAGCCGGGGCCACCGGGTCACCGAGGTGGCCGTGGTGACAGTGTCCAGGGGACAGGTGGAAGGCAGCCTGGAGACCCTGGTGAACCCCGGGCGACCCATCCCGCCTCGAATCCAGGGTCTCACGGGGATCAGCGACCAGATGGTGGCCGCCGCACCTCCGTTCGAGGGAGTGGCTCCGCAGGTGCAGCGTGCCCTGGCGGACCGGATCTTCGTGGCGCACAACGCCTCCTTCGACTGGAGCTTCATTGGGGGTGAGCTCCTGGAGGCCACCGGAGAGGTCCCCCCGGTGGAGCGGCTTTGCACCGTGCGGCTGGGTCGGCTCCTGGTCCCCCGGCTCCGCCGCTACAACCTGGATGCCCTCACCGGATACTTCCAGATCCCGGTCCACCGGCGCCACCGGGCCCACGGCGACGCCCTGGCCACGGCTCGCCTTCTCCTCCGGCTGCTGGATCTGGCCGAGTCCCGGGGGATCGGCGACCTGCACGGGCTGCGCCGGGCCATGTCCTGAAGCTGCGCCCACCCTTTCCTCCAGCCCGGCAGAGATGCCACCTTGGGAAGGCGGCCCGCTCGTCCCCACCCTCCAACCACGCCGAAGATGTCTGATCCAACCGAATCCACCCCGGAGTTCCCCTTCCTCATCCCCGAGTTGCACGATCTTCCCCTGGTGCGTTCGAGGGAGGTGGGGGGAATCACCGTGCATGCCGTGGAGGCCGGCCTCCAGCGTCTGGATGGGGGCGCCATGTTCGGCGTGGTGCCTCGGCCCCTGTGGGAGAAGCGGATCACCCCCGACGACCGGCACCGGATCCCGTTGGCCCTGCGGTGCCTCCTCGTGGAGGCGCCCGAGGCGCTGATCCTGGTGGACACGGGGGTGGGCAACAAGGAAGAGGAGAAATTCCGGGACATCTACGGGATCCAGAATTCCGGGGATCCCACCCGCCTGGAGGACGGCATCCGGGCGGTGGGGTTCGAGCCGGCCGAGATCGACCTGGTGGTTCTGACCCACCTGCACTTCGACCACGCCGGCGGAGCCACACGAGCCCGGGACGACGGTGAGATCGTACCGGCCTTCCCGGAGGCCCGATACGTGATCCAGGAAAAGGAGCTGGAGTTCGCCGGCCGGCAAAACGAGCGGATCCGGGCCAGTTACCTGCCGCGAAACTTCCAGGCCGTCACCGATGCCAACCTCTGGGAGCTGGTGGAAGGCGAGACGGAGCTCACACGGGGCGTCCGACTCATTCCCACGCCGGGGCACACCCCGCACCATCAGTCCGTCCTGGTGGAGTCTGACGGCGAGACGGCCTGTTACCTGGCCGACGTGTGTCCCACCACGGCCCACGTGCCCCTGCCCTGGATCATGGGATACGACCTGGAACCCCTGGTGACGCTGGAGTCGAAGCGCACGCTCTGGACGAGGGCTCGCAACGAGAGTTGGCTCCTCATCTTCGAGCACGATCCGTGGATCCCGTGGGGCCGACTGGACAAAGACGCCCGCAGGGTGACCTGAGCGGCGTTTTTTCCTATCTTTACCCGGCTCCAGAGCAGATCCCCGATCCGACCCCAGGACATTCCCGAGGTCGGGCGCCGCCTCCCTTCGGGGCGTCGTCACGTCGCGGACCCACCCGCACATCCAGCCAGAGGCTTTCAAGACATATGAGCGAAGACGCACGCACTCCAGTCATCGTGAACGGTGCCCGCACGCCCATTGGCCGATTTCTCGGCGGACTCAGCCCCCTGAGCGCCCCCGAGCTGGGCGCCGTGTCGGTTCGAGCCGCCCTGGAGCGTTCCGGGGTTGACGCGGAGGAGATCGACGAAGTGATCCTGGGCCACGTGGTGCAGGCCGGTGCCGGCCAGGCTCCGGCCCGGCAGGCCGCCATTCAGGCTGATCTCCCCGCCACCATCCCCGCCGTCACCGTGAACAAGGTCTGCGGCTCGGGGCTGAAGGCGGTGATGCTCGCCGCCCAGGCCATCCGCGCCGGCGATGCCCGGGCCATCGTGGCCGGCGGGTTCGAGTCCATGTCCAACGTCCCCTTCTACGCCCGGGGCCTTCGCAACGGCGTCAAGTTCGGCGATCAGAAGCTCCAGGACGGGCTCATCCTCGATGGGCTCTGGTGCTCCTTCGGGGAGTGTCACATGGGTGGACACGCCGAGTACACCGCGCAGAAGGCCGGGATCAGCCGGGAGGAGGCCGACGCCTTCGCCCTGCGCTCCCACCAGCGGGCGGTGGCCGCCATCGACGGCGGCCGCTTCCAGCGAGAGATCGTGCCGGTGGAGATCCAGGGCCGCAGGGGCACCACGGTGGTGGACACCGACGAAGGCCCCCGCAGGGACACCTCGCTGGAGGCCCTGGCCAAGCTCCGGCCCGCCTTCCCCCGTGACGCTCCGGAAGGGATCGAGGAGCTGGTGGTCACCGCCGGCAACGCCCCCGGACTCAACGACGGATCCGCGGCTCTGGTGGTCACCTCGCTGGAGTTCGCCCGAACCCATGGCCTGGAGGTGCAGGCCCGGATCAACGGTTACGCCGCCGGCGGTACCGAGCCCGAGGATCTCTTCTTTGCCCCCATCACCGCCGTTCGGACCCTCATGGAGCGCACCGACGCCTCGGTGGATGACTACGATCTCATCGAGGTGAACGAGGCCTTCGCCGTGCAGGCCCTGGCCGACATGAAGGAGCTGGGGATGGATCCGGAGCGGGTCAACGTGAACGGCGGCGCAGTGGCGCTGGGTCATCCCATCGGCTGCTCCGGCGCCCGGATCCTGGTGACCCTGCTCCACGCCATGGAAGACCGGGACGCCGCCAACGGCCTGGCCACCCTCTGCCTGGGTGGGGGCAACGCCGTGGCGCTCTCGGTGGAGCGCCTGTGAACCCGGAGTCCGGATTCCTGCTTCAGACACCTGGAGAGCTGGCATGATCGATTCAGTGGCGGTGATCGGTGGCGGTACCATGGGCAACGGGATCGCCCACGTGTGCGCCCAGAGGGGGCTCGGAGTGCACATGGTGGACATCTCGTCCGAAGCGCTGGAAAAGGGGCTGGCCACCATTGACCGGAACATGGAGCGCCAGGTCAAGAAGGACCGGATGAGTTCCCAGGAGAAGGAGGAAGCCCTGGGACGGATCCGCACCTTCACCGACCCGGCCGAAGCCGTCCAGGGGGTCCATCTCGCGGTGGAGGCCATTCCGGAACGGGCCGAATTGAAGTACGAGCTCTTCGGCACCCTGGACCGGGAAGCGGCGCCGGAGGTGATCCTGGCCTCCAACACCTCCTCCATCTCCATTACCGAGATCGCAGCTCGCACCTCCCGACCCGAGAAGGTCATTGGGATGCACTTCATGAACCCGGTGCCGGTCATGAAGCTGGTGGAGGTCATCCGGGGGCTGGCCACCGACGACGCCACCACTGAGACGGTCATGGAGCTCTCCCGTACGCTGGGAAAGACGCCGGTGGAGGTGAACGACTATCCCGGCTTCGTTTCCAACCGTGTCCTCATGCCCATGATCAACGAGGCCGTCTTCGCCCTCATGGAGGGCGTGGCCGAGGTGGAGGCCATCGACACGGTCATGAAGCTGGGAATGAACCATCCCATGGGTCCCCTGGCCCTGGCCGACCTCATCGGTCTGGACACCTGCCTGAACATTCTGGAAGTACTGCACCGGGAGCTGGGCGACGACCGCTATCGGCCGTGTCCGCTGCTCCGGAAGTACGTGGCGGCCGGATGGCTTGGCCGCAAGAGCGGTCGCGGATTCCACAGCTACCAGGACTGATGCCTTGATTCCCACTGCAGAGCAGCTGGAGTTCCGGGCGCTGGCCCGGGAGTTTGCCGCCGGTGAGATCCGTCCCCACGTCGAAGCGTGGGACGCCGAGCGTCATCTTCCGGATACGCTCTTCGCCAGTCTGGCGGAGCTGGGGTTTCTGGGGATGCGCATGCCCGAAGCCCATGGGGGGCTGGGAGTGGACACGCCCACCTTCGCCATGGTCATGGAGGCCTTGGCCTGGGGAGACGCGGCTGCGGCCCTGGCGGTGGCCATCCACAACGGGCCCATCCCCAGGGTGCTGGAGGGGTGGGGGAGTGAAGAGCAGAAGGCGCACTGGTTTCCGGACATGGCCTCGGGCCAGGTGCTGGGGGCGTTCTCCCTCACCGAGCCCGGGGCCGGGAGTGACCCGGCGGCCCTGACCACCCGGGCCCGGGCCCGGGGCGGGAGTTGGGTCCTGGACGGCCGCAAGAGCTGGGTCACCAACGGCGATCGAGCGGGGCTGATCCTGCTCTTCGCCCGCACGGGAGCCGACGACTCGGGGCGAGAGGGAATCTCCGCCTTCCTGGTCCCCCGGGATACGGCGGGCCTCCGGGTGGTGGACCGTGAACGGACGCTGGGGCTGTCGGCGTCGGAGACAGTGTCGCTGGAGTTGGACGGAGTCGAGCTCCCGGAGGAGGCCCTTCTGGGCTCCCCCGGCGACGGCTACGAGATCGCCATGGACGCCCTCCTGGTGGGCCGGATCGGGGTGGCGGCGCAGGCTCTGGGGATCGGGCAGGCGGCCTTCGAGCACGCCCTCCGGTACTCCGGCGAACGGGAGCAGTTCGGCCGCTCGCTCCATCGCTTCGGAGCGGTGCGGGAGAAGCTGGCCGGGATGGCTATTCGCCTGAGACAGGCGCGACTGCTGACGCTGGATGCGGCCACCCGTCTGGATCAAGGCGAGATGGGAGATCAGACGCACCTGCCCACTTCACCCCGGGCGCTGTCGTCCATGGCCAAGGTGGCAGCCAGCGAGGCGGCCATGTGGGTGGCCGACGAGGCGGTCCAGATCTTCGGGGGGTACGGCTACATGAGGGACTACCCGGTGGAACGCCTGATGCGGGACGCCAAGGGCACACAGATCTACGAGGGTGCCAACGAGGTGCTGCAGATGGTGGTGGCCGCGGACGCGGTGCAGGAGTTCGAGGGACGTGTCTGAGTAGGGTAGGGAGGGATCCGGCGGGTTCCCCTTGGGGGAAAGGACGCCGGTAAGGACATCGCTAGAGGGGTGCGCCGAGGAGGCTACCCCTGCCCGGGTGCGGGAGCGCACATCGGGATTCTGACACAAACCGGGAGCCGATACGGATGGACGTATTCGAGCTGCTCTCCAGGAAGGGCCACGAACAGGTGGTCTTCTGGTCTGAGCCTGAACTGGACTATCGCGGCATCATCGCGATTCACGATTCGACGATGGGTCCCGCCCTGGGCGGAACCCGCTTCTGGAACTACAGCTCCGACGAGGAGGCGCTGGTCGATGTGCTCCGGCTCTCCCACGGGATGACCTACAAGGCGGCCATCGCCGGGGTCAACCTGGGCGGAGGCAAGTCGGTCATCGTCGGCGACAACCGGACCCGCGACCGGGAGATGATCTTCCGGGCCCACGGGCGTGCCGTGGAGTCGCTGGGGGGGCGCTACATTACGGCCGAGGACGTGGGGACGTCGGTGGACGACATGGAGTTCGTTCGCATGGAGACCGATGCCGTGGTGGGCGTCCACGGCGGATCCGGCGATCCGTCGCCGGTGACCGCCTTCGGCACCTACCAGGGCATGCGCGCCTGTGCCCAGCAGAAGTACGGCGACTCGTCGCTGGCCGGCCGTCATGTCACCGTGCAGGGCGTGGGGAACGTGGGCTACCATCTCTGCGGTCTCCTGGCCGACGAAGGGGCCCGACTCACCGTCACCGACATCGACCCCGAGCGGGTCGAGTCCGTCTGCCGGGAGTTCGACGCCGAGCCCTGCGAGCCCGACGACATCTATGGTGTGGAGGCCGACATCTTCGCCCCCTGTGCCCTGGGTGCAGTCATCAACGATGACACCCTCAAGGTCCTGAAGGTGGACATCGTGGCCGGAGCCGCCAACAACCAGTTGGCGAGGAGCCGGCACGGGGAGATCCTTCACGAGCGAAAGGTCCTCTACGCACCGGACTACGTCATCAATGCCGGGGGGCTCATCAACGTCTACGGCGAGCTCCACGACTGGACCCCTGACCGGAGCAAGCGGAAGGCCATGGAGATCTACAGCACCCTCCTGCGGATCTTTGAGCGAGCCGACGAAGACGGCGTGCCGACAGCCGCTGCCGCCGACCAGTTGGCCGAACAACGGATCCGCAACGCCCGCCACCTGCAGCGCTCATACGTCTGAGCCTTCGGGCCACCGTCCGCGAGCCTCTGCCTCGAGCCCCGAATGTACATGAGCGATCCGTACCAACACCTCCGATCCAGCGATCCCGAAATCTACCAGGCCGTCTGCTCTGAATTGAGACGGCAGGACGAGGGCCTGGAGCTCATTGCATCGGAGAACTTCGTCTCCATGGCGGTGCTGGAGACGGTGGGGACGGTGCTCACGAACAAGTACGCCGAAGGGCTGCCGGGGCGGAGGTACTACGGAGGATGCGAGTTCGTGGACGTAGCCGAGGAGCTGGCTCGCAGCCGGGCCATGCAACTCTTCGGGGCCGAACACGCCAACGTCCAGCCTCATTCCGGGGCCCAGGCCAATATGGCCACGTACCTGGCATTCCTGGATGCCGGCGACCCGGTGCTGGGGATGAACCTGACCCACGGTGGTCACCTCACCCACGGCTCGCCGGTGAATGCCTCGGGGATCCTGTACCGGGTTCACGCCTACGGCGTGGACGAGTCCACGGGGATGATCGACTACGACGTGGTGAGGGACCGGGCCAGGGAGGTCCGTCCTCGCCTCATCGTGGCCGGAGCCAGCGCCTATCCGCGGACCCTGGACTTCGCCGCCTTTGGCGAGATCGCGAGGGAGGTGGGAGCCAGGCTCATGGTGGACATGGCCCACATCGCCGGCCTGGTGGCCGCAGGGGTCCATCCCAGCCCGGTGCCCCACGCCGACGTGGTGACCAGCACCACGCACAAGACCCTGCGGGGTCCCCGGGGAGGCCTCATCCTCACCACGGAGGAGCACCAGAAGAAGGTGGACAAGGCCGTGTTTCCGGGTATGCAGGGCGGTCCTCTCATGCACGTCATCGCCGCCAAGGCGGTAGGCTTCCGCGAGGCGCTGCAGCCCTCCTTCAACCGATACCAGGAACAGATCGTGGCCAATGCCCGGGCGCTGGGGGAGCGGCTCATGGAACGGGGGTTCCATCTCGTGTCCGGTGGAACCGACACCCACCTCATCCTCATGGATCTCCAGGACCGCGGTGAGCTCACCGGCAAAGACGCCGAGCGAGCCCTGGACGCCGCCGGGATCACGGTGAACAAGAACACCGTGCCGGGAGAGAGCCGGTCACCCTTCGTGACCTCGGGTCTCCGCGTCGGAACGTCGGCTCTGACCTCGCGGGGGATGGCCGAGCCGGAGATGGCGCGGGTGGCCGACTGGATCGCCGACGTGCTGGAACGTCCCGGCGACGCCGACCGCCACGAGGAGATCCGCCGGGAGGTCCTGGAGCTGTGCCACGGCTTCCCCCTCTACCCCGAGCTCCGCAACGGCTCGGCTTGACGCCAGGAGGGGAAACCGGCGAGACTCAAAATACGGTCCACGACGGACCGACGAAGTCCCTGGAGAGGACCCTCGCCCGGAAGCCATCTGAAGGCTACCCCTGGCGGTCGTGCTCCACATGCCACAGAATTCGGCCATGACTGAAGTCCAATTCGCCGACGAGATCCTGCACCGCCTTCGCCAGCGGAACCCCCGCTACATGGGCAAGGCGTACCTCTTTGTGCTCTCGTCCCTGCACCACGTGATGGAGGACCTCGAGTCTCCCAGGCACATTTCGGGCCCCGAGTTGGCCGAGGGCGTACGGTGTCTGGCCCTCAAGGAGTTCGGGCCCATGGCCCGCACCGTCCTGGAGCACTGGGGGATCCACCAGACCGGAGATGTGGGGCGCATCGTCTTCGCCCTGGTGGAGGAGGGGGTGCTGGTGAAGGAGGAGGAGGACCGGCTGGACGACTTCGAGAATCTCTTCGACTTCGAGAAGGCCTTTGAGCAGGACTATCCCTGGGACGTTCGGGAGTGACGGGGGGAAACATCCCAAACGGGTCGGGGAATACAAGCACCGGGGAGGCGCCAGGGTCCCCGCGCTACCGGCCGGAGCGCCTGCCCCCATCCGTGACCAGGACCACGACGACGTGAGGGGTGGACCATGGAAGACGAACGTCCTTTTCCCGCCTGCCAGAAGTGTGGTGCCGGCCTCCTGATTCCCCTTTCGGACTACGGAAGGGACGGGGCATCCATCCGCTACAAGGCCTGGGTGTGCAGCAGTCCCGATTGCGGCTTCAACATCCGCATCGACAACGGCGAGATCAGCTTCGGACGCGCCATCGGTCAGAGCCAGAAGTGACCCGTGGATAGCCACGGTGCGGGACAAGGCAGCGGGTCCGCACCTGTCTTCATGGGAAGGGCCTTCGTGCCGGTGCCCACCGGCTCCCAGTCGGCGGCCTTCGACCGTCGAGCCATCGAAGTCGAGGGCGTGCCCCAGCCCGTCCTGATGGAAAACGCTGGACGCACCGCCGCCCAGGTGCTGACCCGCCTCTTTCCCCGGGGCACCGTCGTGGTGCTGGCCGGATCCGGCAACAACGGGGGAGACGGTGTGGTGCTGGCCCGCGCCCTTCGGAGCTGGGGGCGTCCTGTAGAGCTCCTCTCCGACCCCCACCGGCCGAGTCCGGATCCCCTGCTGCACGGCTGGGAGATTCCCGGAGGGCCGATGCCTGACGATGACGCTCGTCTGGCGGCCCGCCTTCGGGCTGCCGACGTGGTGGTGGACGGTCTGCTGGGGACAGGCATCCGCGGTGCCCCCCGAGCCGCGCAGGCTCGAGTGATCCGGGCCGTGAACGCCACCGGAAGCCCGGTGCTGGCCCTGGACATCCCGTCAGGGGTGGACGCTGACACCGGAACCGTGGAGGGAGAGGTGGTCCGGGCCCGGGCCACGGTGGCGTTCGGGGCACCCAAGCTGGGCACCCTCCTGCATCCGGGGAGGGAGATGGCAGGACGTCTGCTGGCGGTGGAGATCGGGTTTCCTCCCTGGCAGAGTGAGGATGTGTCGGGTCGGCTCCTCACCCCCGGGTGGGCCGAGGGCCATCGGCCGCGCCGACCCCTGGTGACCCACAAGAACGCCGCCGGTCGGCTCCTCCTCGTGGCCGGTTCGGCCCGCATGGGCGGCGCCGCCGTCCTGGCCGCCCGGGGCGCCCTGCGTTCAGGTGTCGGGTACCTGCGGGTGGCGGTGCCAGAGTCTCTCCGATCGGTCCTCCAGTCGGCTGTTCCGGAGGCGGTGCAGGTGGAGCGGGACGATCCGGACGCCCTCGGGGAGGCGCTGTCCGCCTCCGATACCGTGGCCGCCGGGCCGGGACTGGGCACCGACTCCGGGACGGCCAGGCTCCTGGACGGACTCCTGGCGGAGGCGGGCCCCCGGCCCGTTCTGCTGGATGCCGACGCCCTGAACCTTCTGGCTGCCGGCCAGTTGAGCCACTGGGGCGCGTCGGGCCCGCAGACCGCCCTCCTCACCCCCCATCCAGGCGAGGCGGCCCGGCTCCTGGAGCGCACCAGCGCGGAGGTGGCGGAGCACCCGGTAGAGGCGGCGCGGGAGCTGGCTCGCCGCTACGGCGCCACCGTTCTGCTCAAGGGTGCGCCCTCCATGGTGGCCACGCCCCGGGAAGAGGACCCGCTCCTCATCTCCGCCACCGGATCGTCGGATCTGGCCCGGGCGGGAATGGGAGACGTCCTCACCGGCTCGGGGGGGGCGTTTCTGGCCCGGGGCGTCGATCCGGCGGTGGCCGGCGGCCTGGCGCTCCACTTCACGGGATTGGCGGCGCTTCTGGCCGGCGAGGGAGAGGCGCTTCTCCCCGGAAGCGTGGCCGAGGGCCTGGTTCGGGCTCTGGGCATGGAGGGCGCCGGGACGTCGCCCCTGGGGCTTCCCTCCCTGGTCCTGGACCTGCCTCGACCGTGGTGAGCCGGGTCGTTCTGGGGCCCGGTCGGGAGTTCGACGAGATCCGCCGGGCGCTCGACGGCGCCCCTGCCCTGCCGGACGAGGTCCTGGTGGGCCCCGGGGACGATGCTGCGGTGGTGGCGCCGGACCTGGTGGTTTCCACGGACCTGGCGGTAGAGGGGATCCACTTCCGCCTGGATTGGATCTCGGCCGGGGAAGCGGGAATGCGAGCCGTGGGTGCCGCCGTGAGCGATCTGGCCGCCATGGGGGGCCGGCTCATCGGGGTGTTGGCGTCGGTGGCCATGCCCTCCGCCGCAGGTGCGGGCCCGGAGCTCATGGACGGGATCCGGAGCCGCACCGAGGAGTTGGGGGGACACCTCCTGGGCGGCGACCTCACCCGGTCGCCGGGCCCCCTCCTTGTGGACGTGGTGGTTCTGGGCCGGGCGCCGAGTCCGCTGCTTCGCTCAGGGGCCCGTCCCGGCGACGAGCTCTGGGTGACGGGCACCCTGGGCGCCGCCGCGGGGGCGGTGAGGTGTTGGCGGGACGGCCGGGCCCCGTCCCCGGCGCTCCGAGGGGCCTTCGTTCGTCCGGAGCCGCGACTCGAGGAGGTCCGGTGGCTGGCTTCCCGCGCCCAGGTCACGGCGGCCATAGACCTCTCCGACGGCCTCGCCGGCGACGCCGGACACCTGGCTGCCGCCTCGGAGGTAGCCGTTCGGCTGGAGGCCGACGCCCTCCCGCTGGCGCCGGCGCTGCCGGGAGACGCCCTGGAGCTGGCCCTCCATGGGGGGGAGGACTACGAACTCCTCCTGGCATCGGATCCCGGCGCCCTCTCCGGCCCGGTGGTGGAGGCGTTCACCCGGCGCTTCGGACTCCCCCTCACCTGCGTGGGGCGGGTGGAACGGGGCTCGGGAGTGCTCCTGGTGCCTCCGGGAGGTGGGAGCGCCCGGCCCCTGCGGCGAGGAGGGTTCGACCACCTGGACTCCCGGGAGGAGGAGGGCGGGTGATCCGCGCCCTCTGGTTCTATCCGGCCGCCGCGGTGCTCACGCTGGTCCTGGCCGGTTGGCTGGTGGTGGCGTCCTGGCTCCGGCGTCCGTCGCTCCCGCGACTCTGCCGCACGCTGGGGCGCCTGTGGGCCCGAACCATCCTCCGGTGGTCCGGGGTCCAGGTTAGTTTCGAGGGGGTGGACAGGGTGGACTGGGACGAACCGATGGTCCTGGTGGCCAACCACCAGTCGTGGTTCGACGTCTTCGCCCTGGCGGGCGAGTTGCCGGTGGTACCCCGCTTCGTGGCCAAGAAGGAGCTGGCCCGAATCCCTGTCTTCGGCCGGGCCTGGCAGGACTGCGGCCACATCGCCGTGGACCGAAGCGACCGGAGCCGGGCCATTGCCTCGCTCAGGCACGCGGGCGATCGCATCGAGGAGGAGTCACTCGCCCTCCTTTTCTTTCCGGAGGGAACCCGTTCCCGGGACGGCCGCCTTCAGCCCTTCAAGAAGGGCGCCTTCGTCCTGGCCATCCAGAGCCAGGTGCCGGTGGTGCCCCTGGGCATCGTGGGGAGCCGGGCGGTGATGCCCAAGGGGTCGTTCCGGATCCGCCCGGGCCACATACGGATCCGGGTGGGGGAGCCCATTCCCACCCAGGGACTTGTCCACGCCGATCGGAACCGCCTGGTGGAAGAAGGACGTGAGGCGGTTCTCCGGCTCAGGACTCCAGATGAAGCGTCCAACCACTCCAGACCAGAGACACAGTCATGAACAGTTCGAAGATTCGGATGGTGCGGGGAAGGGAGATCCTGGACTCAAGGGGAAATCCCACGGTGGAGGCCGAGGTGGAGCTCGTCGGCGGCGTGGTGGGACGGGCGGCGGTCCCCTCCGGCGCCTCCACGGGCGAGCACGAGGCGCTGGAGCTGCGGGACGGTGATGTGGACCGGTACCTGGGACGGGGGGTCCGGAAGGCGGTGAGCCACCTGAACGGAGAGATCCGTCAGCTCCTGGAGGGTCGCGACGCCGCGGACCAGGGCGGACTCGACCGCCTCCTGGTGGAGGCTGACGGGACCTCCAACAAGGGGCGGCTGGGCGCCAACGCCATTCTGGGAGCGTCGTTGGCCGTCGCTCGGGCCGCGGCCGGGGCCCGGGGCCTTCCCCTCTTCCAATCCCTTGGAGGTGACGACGCCACCCTGATGCCCGTCCCCATGATGAACATCCTGAACGGCGGCTCCCACGCTCCCAACAACGTGGACATCCAGGAGTTCATGATCATGCCGGTGGGCGCCGAGACCTTCTCCCACGGACTCCAGATGGGGGTGGAGGTCTTCCATCACCTCAAGCGGGTCCTCTCGAAGCAGGGCCGAAGCACCGCCGTGGGCGACGAAGGGGGGTTCGCACCGGACCTGGGTTCCAACGAAGAGGCCGTGGAGGTGGTGCTGGAAGCCGTGGAGAAGGCAGGGTACACGCCGGGCGACGAGATCGTCCTGGCCCTGGATGCCGCGGCGTCGGAGTTCTTCCGGGACGGCGACTATACCTTCCACTGGTCCTCCGGCCAGCGGCGGGACGCCGCCGGAATGGTTGAATTCTGGAGCCAGTGGCTGGACCGCTACCCCATCGCCTCCCTGGAGGACGCCCTGGATGAAAACGACTGGGAGGGGTGGAAGGCCCTCACCGAGGCCTGCGGAGACCGGGTGCAGCTGGTGGGGGACGACCTGTTCGTCACCAACCCCCGCTACCTGGAGCGGGGGATCCGGGAGGGCGTGGCCAACGCCATCCTCGTCAAGGTGAACCAGATCGGAACCCTCACCGAGACGCTGGAGGCCATCGACGCCGCCCGCAAGGCAGGGTATCGGTGGGTGATCTCCCACCGCTCCGGCGAGACCGAGGACGTCTTCATTGCAGACCTGGCGGTGGCGACCGCTTCAGGTCAGATTAAGACCGGAAGCGCTTCCCGAACCGATCGGGTGGCCAAGTACAATCAGCTTCTTCGCATCGAGGAACAACTGGGCGCCCGGGCCGAGTACCCCGGTCGGGGGCTCTGGGATTGAGCCATATGCTCCGACGATTCGTCTTTCCCGCGGTCCTGGTGGTAGCGGGGTACTACGCGCTCTTCGGTGGCGAGTACACGGTTCTGGACCTCCGGGGCGTCCAGGCCGAGACCCAGGAGGCTACCGAGAAGCTCCAGGATCTCCGGGCCGTCACTGATTCGCTGACTCTGAGGGTCGACTCGCTGGACCACGACGATCAGACGCTGGAGGCCCTGGCACGGGAGCGCTTCGGCATGATCCGCGACGGGGAGATCCTCTACCGCTATACCGGCGATCCCGACACCGACGGGGAGGACCCCTCCGGGACTTGACATCCGCCCCCCCGAGCGGTAGCCTTTTTTGCTCATTTGGCCGGAGTAGCTCAGTTGGTTAGAGCAGCGGAATCATAATCCGCGAGTCGGGGGTTCGAGTCCCTCCTCCGGCACTGAAGACGGAGCGCCCGAATGCGCCGGACCTACGGGCCTGCGGTCCTCCCGCGCACTTGCACGGGGGGGCCGTCTTGAAGGGGGGTCCACCGTGCCTTCATCGTTCTCGTTCCCGAATTCTCCTGAGATTCCAAGGCCATGGATACCAGCCCTCGCGTCACCTCGTCGGAAGCGCTCGTGGAGTCCCGCCGCCAGTCCCTGCGGGAAACGGTGGGCCGATCTCTCCAGGCGCCCCCTGCCGACGGATCCCCTCTCCCTGAAGAGCGTCGCAGGTATCTCCTGGGGGAGGCCCGGGACCTGTACTGGAACGACCTGGAGTGGGAGAACGTCACCGGAGAGGAGGAGCTGGAGGGCGGTCCCCTCATCGAGCTCACCTTTCCCGGCGTGCTGGCCTACGTGCGAGGTCTGCTCCTCAACGAGGTTCCCGATGATTCTCCGGTGGGCCCGTCGCCGCGTCCCCAGGTGGTGGAAGATTTCCTCCACTTCCTGGCCGAACGGGTCCTGGAGCTGGAGGAGGAGGCCGGCGACGACCCGGCGCAGGACCTGTCGCTGACCTCCGATCTCCTGGACCAGGTACTCCTGATCTACCACGGGATCTCTCCCGAAGACGTAGGCCCCGACCAGCCCGGACGCGAAGCCTCCCGGGACCATTCTCCGGAGAGGCCCGCGGCAGACCGGGGATGAGGAGACGGCCGGGGCACCCCTACCTGGCCGGTGCCCCCCTCCTCTTTGCCCACCGGGGCGGTGCCCTCCTGGCGCCCGAGAACACCCTGGAGGCCTTCACCGAGGCGGTGGAACGCTGGGGGGCCGATGTCCTGGAGATGGACGTCCGCCTGACCCGCGACCATGAGCTGGTGGTCATCCACGACGCCACGGTAGACCGGACCACCGACGGCTCCGGTGCGGTCAGCTCCTTCAGCCTGGCCGAACTCCAGGAGCTGGATGCCGGGGCGCGCTTCCAGGGGCCCGGGGGCGAGCGTCCGTTCCGCGGCCAGGGGGTGAGGGTCCCCCGCTTTCGAACCGTACTGGAGCGCTTCCCCCACACCCGACTCAACGTGGACGCCAAGGACCCCCGAGCCACCGTTCCCCTCATCCGGATGGTGGAGGCCATGGGTGCCCGGGACCGGGTCCTGCTGGCCTCCGCTGACGAGGCGGGCCGGGCCGACCGGCGGGGATACCGCGGGCCCGTCTCCGCCACCCGGCGCCAGATCCGGCTCTTCTACTTTCTCCACCGGCTGCCCCGCGGCGGCCCCTTCACGCCTGCCACCGACGCCCTTCAGATCCCGTACCGCTGGGAGGGGCGGCAGGTGACCACGCCCCGACTCATCCGGGAGGCGCATCGTCGGAACCTGCCCGTCCACGTCTGGACGGTAGACGCACCGGACCTCATGCGTCGGCTCCTGCGGTGGGGGGGCGATGCGATCCAGACCGACCGCCCTGACGTCCTGGCCCGGGTTCTGCACGAGGAGGCGGGGCGCCCGCTGCCGCCGGGCCACCGCACGCGGATGTCCGGCCGGTGAGCGACGATCTCCAGGCCCTGGCCCGGCGGGTGGCGGATCGCTGGCAGGAACGGGAGTGGGGTGGGGAGGGCACCCATGTCGTGGTGGCCGTGTCCGGAGGTCTGGATTCAGTCGTGTTGCTTCACCTGCTCCGGTTTCCCCTGTCCTCGCTGAAGCTGCGGCTCACGGTGGCCCACTTCGACCACGCCATGCGGGAGGGAAGCGCCGCCGACGCCGGGTGGGTCCGGGGTCTGGCCCGGGCGTGGCAGCTCCCGATCCGTTGGGAGCGGTCCGAGGTCAGGCCTGGGAGCGAGGCCGAGGCCCGGCAGCTCCGGTACGCCTTCCTGCACCGGATCCGGCGCCAGGTGGACGCCGACGTCCTGGTGACGGCCCACCACGCCGACGACCAGGTGGAGACGGTTCTGTTCCGGATCCTCCGGGGCACCGGGGTGCGAGGGTTGGCCGGGATCGCGGCCAGCCGGACGCCGGGGGTGGTTCGTCCCCTCCTGGAAGAGTCCCGCGGGGAGCTGGAAGCCTACGCCGCGGGGGTGGGGCTCACCGGCCGAACCGATCCCACCAACCGGGAGCTTCACCCGGCCCGCAATCGGATCCGGCACGAACTGCTCCCCCGATTGGAGTCCATTCACCCGGGGGCCCGTCCCGCCATCCGGCGCCTCGCCCGAAATGCGCGGCGCACCTCCCAGGCGCTGGACGCCCTCCTGGAGCCGGTCCTCGCCCGGCTGATCGAGGATCGGGGAGCGGCCTCCATCACGGTTGCCCGGGACCGGCTCCTCGCATACCCTTTTCCGGTTCGGAGCGCTATCTTCCGAGCCCTGGCCCGGGAGGCAGGGGTGACCCTGGGCGAAGCGGGAACCGGGGCCGCCCTGGAGTTTATCAGCCACGGTGCCAGCGGGGGGCGTCTGCAGCTTCCGGGATCGGTCCGGCTCGCCAGGGATTTCGACCGCGTTCGCCTGGAGTGGGGAACGGGGCCATCCCTGGATCGGCGGGGGCGGCCGGAGGAGGTGGACGCCCCCCTCACACTTCCGGCTCCGGAGTCTGCAGGGCGTGGAGTGGCCAGACTGGCGGGTCGTCGGGTGGCGGTGGCCTGGGGGACGAGCCCGCCTGAGGCACCGGAGGGTGCGGTGGAGGGCTTCCATCCCGGGAGACTCGACTTCCCGCTGGTGGTGCGTCGCTGGCGACCGGGAGATCGGACGAGGTCGCCGGCCGGGCGGCGCAAGCTGAAGAAGCTCTTTGGAGAGCTGCGACTCTCCGTCGATGTGAGAAGACGGATCCCGGTGGTGGCCGATGGCCGGGACGAAGTGATCTGGATTCCGGGGTGGCACCGGGCACCGGTGGCCAGACCGCGGAACGACGAGACTATCTGGTACCTCGGGGTGTGGTATGACGACGAAGACACCTGAACGGGTGGCACGACTGGCCGGTGCGACGGACTTTCGTCGGGTGGTCTACTCGGAGGAGGAGCTCCAGCGTCGGGTCGGGGAGATGGGAGCCGAGATCTCCGACCACTATCCCAACGACGAGCCCATCCTCGTGTTGGGTCTCCTGAAGGGATCCTTTATCTTCCTGGCGGATCTCGTGCGCACGATCCAGCGTCCCCTGCAGGTGGATTTCCTGGTGGCATCCAGCTACGGGACCGGGATGGTGTCGTCGGGAAAGGTCCAGCTCCTCTATGACCCGGATACGTCCATCGAGGGCCGTCACGTGGTGCTGGTGGAAGACATCGTGGACAGCGGAAACACGCTCCAGCGGATCCTTCCCGTGCTGGAGGAGCGCGGTCCGGCGAGCCTCGAGGTGTGCGCCCTCCTTCACAAGCGGCTGGTGAAGCTCGATCCGGAACCCCGTTGGGTGGGCTTCAACGCACCCTCCGAGTTCCTGGTGGGGTACGGACTGGATCACGCCGAAGATTTCCGGCACCTGCCCTTCATCGGCAGCCTTTGAAGCCGCCTGGCGTGGAGCGGTCCACCGGCCGGCGCCCCAACGAACCGAGTAACGTCTGATGTCCGACCCCGATTCCAAGCGGCAGGAACCCAAGGGCAACGGGTGGTCCCGTATGTCCCGGGCCTTGCCCTTCTGGATCCTCCTGGTGCTGGTCCCCCTGGTCCTCTTCAACTACATGGCTGGAGACGAGGAGGAGCACTACGAGATCTCCTACTCGGAATTCCGCGCCGAGTTGGACCGGGAGAACGTGCACTCGGTGAAGGTCATCGAGGGCGTCACCATGGAGGGGGAGTTTCGCCAGGCCGTGGAGCGGGACGGAGAGGAGCGCACCCACTTCAAAACGCACCTCCTGGGTCCCATCAGCGATGCCCTCATCGAGGACCTGGAAGCGCAGGGCGTCGTCCTCACCGGTGAGCCCGAGCAGACACCGTGGTGGACCTTTCTGGTCACCGCCCTTCCGTGGATCATCCTGATCCTCTTCTGGTTCTGGATCATCCGAACCATGCAGGGCGGAGGCAACAAGGCGTTCCAGTTCGGCCGCTCCAAGGCCAAGCTCATCTCGCCCGACACGCCCAAGGTGACCTTCGACGACGTGGCCGGAGCCGATGAGGCCAAGCACGAGCTGGAGGAGATCATCGAGTTTCTGAAGGACCCCCAGAAGTTCGGACGGCTGGGAGGTCGGCTCCCCAAGGGCGTTCTCCTGGTGGGCCCCCCGGGCACGGGAAAGACGCTCCTGGCCAAGGCCGTTGCCGGTGAGGCCGGGCGCCCCTTCTTCCAGATGTCCGGCTCCGACTTCGTGGAGATGTTCGTGGGCGTGGGCGCTTCCCGGGTCCGGGATCTCTTCGAACAGGGGAAGACGCACGCGCCCTGCATCATCTTCATTGACGAGATCGACGCGGTGGGGCGCCACCGGGGTGCGGGACTCGGTGGCGGACACGACGAGCGGGAGCAGACCCTGAACCAGCTCCTGGTGGAGATGGACGGTTTCGAGTCCAACGAAGGGGTTATCCTGCTGGCCGCCACCAACCGGGCAGACGTCCTGGACCCGGCACTCCTTCGGCCGGGCCGCTTCGACCGGCAGGTGGTGGTAGATTCGCCTGACGTTCAGGGCAGGGAGATGATCCTCCGGGTCCATGCTCGCAAGCTACCCCTCGAGGGAGACGTGGACCTGCAGATCATCGCCAAGGGAACGCCGGGTCTCTCCGGGGCTGACCTGGCCAATATCTGCAACGAGGCCGCCCTGCTGGCGGCTCGGCGCGACGCCGACAGCGTCAGCATGGAGGACTTCGAGCAGGCCAAGGACAAGATCATGCTGGGCACTGAGCGCCGGAGCATGGTCCTCACCGAGAACGAGCGAAAGCTCACGGCCTACCACGAGGCGGGCCACGCCGTCATCGGCCTCCGGGTGCCGGGCCTCGACCCCATCCACAAGGTCACCATCGTGCCCCGGGGACGGGCCCTGGGCATCACCGCCTCCCTCCCGGAAGAGGACCGCCATTCCTACACCAAGGACTGGCTGGAGGGACAGCTCTGCATGCTCTTCGGGGGAAGGGTGGCCGAAGAGATGACCTTCGGACCGGAGAAGGTGACCACCGGGGCCGGCAACGACATCGAACGGGCCACCCAGATGGCCCGGCGCATGGTCACGCGCTTCGGGATGTCCGACGCGGTGGGCCTCATGGCCATCGGCGACTCGGACCACCAGGTGTTCCTGGGCCGGGAGATGACCCAGAAGCGAGACATCTCGGAGCATACGGCGCAACTGGTTGACCAGGAGGTGAAGCGAATCCTGGACGAGGCCCACCACAGGGCCCGAAGGGTGCTGGAACGGGAGGACGATCTCCTGGAGCGCATTGCCCAGGCGCTCCTGGAGCGTGAGACCCTGGACCGGACCGATATCGGACTCCTGGCCCAGGGCAAGCCGCTGCCGCCGGTTGAGCCGGTGGAGGAGATCGGCGACGAAGGCAGACCCCGCCCGGGCCTGGAACCGGCCACACCGGAGACCGCCTCCAAACCCGAATCCGACGTCCCACCGGCTCCCGGTGAGGCCGCCGAAGAGGGGCCCGGGGCCCGTGAGCCCGAGGCCGACACGGAGCCCGCCGGAGAGCGGGAGGAGCGGGAGTCGTCGGTGACGAGTCCCACCGCCCGCCGCGCCCGCCCCGACCCGGACCCGGACACCTCCCGGGGATGAGCCCTGCGGCGTGGATGGTCGCCGATCGCCGGATCTCTCTGGACGACCCCCTCGTCATGGGGATCCTGAACGTCACGCCGGACTCGTTCTCCGATGGAGGTGAGCTCCGGACCGTGGACGACGCCTTGCGACGAGGGGAGGTCATGGCCCGGGAGGGGGCCGGTATGCTGGACGTGGGGGGCGAATCCACCCGACCCGGAGCCGCAGCGGTGTCGGTGGAGGAAGAGACTCGTCGGGTGGTTCCCGTGGTGGAGGCGCTTCGGCGGGAGCTGGACCTCCCCATCTCCGTTGACACCCGCAAGGCCCGGGTGGCCCGCCGGGCGCTGGAGGCGGGAGCCGTGGTGGTCAACGACGTCTCGGGGCTGGCATTCGACTCCAGGATGGGGGCGGTGGTGGCGGGAGCCGGTGCCGGCCTGGTGCTGATGCACATGCGAGGCACTCCCGCCGACATGCGTAGCCGTGCCCGCTACGACGACGTGGTGGACGAGGTGAGCCGGGAGCTTCTGCAGGCAGTGGAGCGGGCCCGGGCCGCCGGCGTGGCGTACGGGGCCATGGTCGTGGATCCCGGAATCGGCTTTGCCAAGAACCGCAGTCAGTCCCTGAGCCTTCTGGCCGAGCTTCGCCGTCTCGTGGCCCTGGGCTTCCCCGTCATGGTGGGTACCTCCCGGAAGAGCTTCCTGGGAGAGCTGCTGGGGTGCCCCCCCGAAGAACGGGTGCTGGGGTCGGCCGTCACCTGCGCCCTGGCCTGGGAGAGGGGAGCAAGAATCTTTCGGGTCCACGACGTGGAGCCCACGGTCCAGGCTCTGACGGTGGCCCGAGCCGTGGTGGCCGCGGGCTCGTCCGGGGACCCACCGGGATCCGACGGGGTTGTGCATTCAGGCGCGTCGTCGCCGTCCCGCACGGACCAGGACAACTCGCGGTGAGGAAAGGCGGTTGAGAGCTTTCTGGGAGCAGCTTCAGTTCCTCTGGCCAGGATGGATCGATCTCATCGAGATCGTCATCGTGGCCGCGCTGGTGTACAGGGCTCTCCTCCTTCTCCAGCGCACCCGCGCCATGCAGATGATCCTGGGCGTGGGGCTCCTGGCCGGGGTCTACGTCCTGGCCCGGCTCCTGGACTTCTCCCTCATCCGCACCCTGTTGGAGACCCTCTTCCAGTACGGCGCCATCGCCGCCCTGGTGGTCTTTCAGCCCGAGCTCCGGGCTGCCCTGGCCCGGTTGGGCCAGAGTCGCATGCTCCGCCTCTTCGCAAAGCTGGAAGGCCGTCTGGTGGTGGACGAGATCGTGGAGGCCGTGGATAAGCTCTCCCGGTCCGGAACCGGCGCCATCATCGTCCTGGAAAACGAGATGGGCCTCGACGAATATGCCAACACCGGTAGCCCCGTGAAGGCGCAGGTGTCGTCCGACATGCTCACCACCATCTTCACCCCCCACTCGCCCATGCACGACGGGGCCGTCATCATCGTGGGCGACACCATCGAGGCGGCAGGGGCCATTCTGCCGCTGACGCAGACGCCGCTCCACGACAAGTCCATGGGCACCCGCCACCGGGCGGCGCTGGGCCTTTCGGAGGAATCCGACGCCCTGGTCATCGTCGTGAGCGAGGAGACCTCCCGGATCTCCATCGCCCAGGCGGGCCGAATGGAAGTGGGGGTGGATCTGGACCGGTTGCGGCAGGTCTTGGAGGGAAGCATGCCCGAGGGCCGAAAGGGTATCCAGATGATGGCGTCCACGAGCTGACCCGGCCGAGCCGGCGGCGTTGCGATGAATCCCCCCGGGGGCGTCCGGGGTATTCCTCGGGTCAGTGGCGGAAGGCGAAGGAGAACAGTGGCCTTTGGTCTGGATGTTCTCGAGATGCGCCCACAAAACCTTTGACTTGGAGCCATGCAGGCTTCAACTTTCATTGACAGGGTCGCCAACGGCCCCGTAGATTGCCGCCAACTCAACCAGAACTGGAAACGGTCCCGCGGGCTCTGGACGACGAGCCGAGCCGTGGTGCCGCCTGAAAGGAGCCGGGTTTGGACGACCTCGAATACAATCTTCTGACGCTCTTCGCCGACGGCGGGCCCATGATGTACGCCCTCGTCCTCTGCTCGCTGGTGGCTCTGGGCGTGATCATCGCCAAGGGCTACACCCTGTGGGTCGCCCACCGGGATACCGAGCAGATCCTCGGCGAGGTGGCCGAGCTCACCGAGCAGGGTCGCATGGACGAGGCGATCCAGCGGTGCGTGGATACCCCCGGCCCCACCGCCGCCATCCTCCTGGCGGGGCTGCGCCGGATCGAGGACGGAAAGGTCAGGGAAGACGAGTTGGAGCAGGTGATCAACACCACCGGCACCATTGAGCTGGGCTTTCTGGAGCGGGGGCTCGTGATCCTGGCCACCGTTGCCAACGTGGCGCCCCTCATGGGCTTCCTGGGGACGGTGGCCGGGATGATCATGGCCTTCGCCTCCATCGAGATGGCCGGAGACGTGGACCCGACGCTGGTGGCCGGCGGAATCAAGGTGGCGCTGCTCACCACGGCCACCGGGCTCCTCATCGCCATCCCCACGAACATCGGATACAACTTTTTCGTGACCCGCATCGACAAGCTCATCGTCGACATGGAGCAGGGCACTCAGCAGCTGCTGGGCCTGGTCTGGGACATGGAGCGACGGGGTGAGCTGGAGATGGTGGGACGGGCCGTACCCAGCCCCGGGCCCACCCGCGAGGAGCCCCCGGCAGGCGGCGGACGCGATCCCTTCAGCCCGCCGGCGCCCGGACTGGACGAACCCACCGGCAAGGATCGCCCCGGCGATTGACCGCCTGACCGGGAACCTGTGGTTCCGGAGCCGGTACAAATCAAGAGAGCACGGCCCTGACGCAAGGAGCAAGCAAGCGTGGCAATTCTGAAGAAGCAGTCCAAGGTCAGCGACGAGATTCCCTCCGCTTCCATGGCGGACATCGCGTTTCTCCTGCTGATCTTCTTCCTGGTGACGACGGTGTTCCCCAAGGATCGGGGGCTGCCCATCGTCCTGCCCGAAGAGCAGGAAGAGGTGGAGGTCTCCCAGCGGAACATCCTCCACATCACCATCAACCCCGATGGGTCGGTGGGGGTACGGCGGGGTGACTCCCAGAACGAGTCCTTTCACCGACCGCACCAGATCCAGCAGGTCTGGCGCCAGGAAGTGGCCCAGAACCCGAACCTCATCGCCGGGGTCCGGACCCATCCCGACGCTCCGCACCGCTTCATGATCCAGGTGCTGGACGCGTTGCAGATGGCCAATGCCGAACGAATTTCACTCCAGATGGGAGAAGGTTGATCCATGCCGCTCAAAGGTGGAGGACTCGAGCGTAAGTCGAAGGCATCGGACCAGATCCCATCGTCGTCCCTGGCCGACATCGCCTTCCTGCTTCTCATCTTCTTCATGGTGACCACGGTCTTCCGGACCGAGGCCGACCGGCCCATCGAGTGGCCCGAGGCCGAGGCCACCCAGCAGATCGATGAGACGCGGGACAACATCATGTACATCTGGGTGGAGCGTGACGGCGACATCTGGATCAACGATCGCCTGGTGGGGATGGACCAGATCGCGGACCTCGTGGCCCCCAGGTGGGTAGAATCAGGCAGGCGCCTCCGGATCTCCCTCCGGGCTGATGCCGAGGCGCCATATCGCTACATTGACGCGGTGCAGCGCGAGATTCAGCGTGCCGGAGCCATCTACGTGGTCTTCGCCACCGATCTCGAGCGCCGCATGCAGAGGGAGAGACGATGAGCACCGAGCCGACCGAAACCAAGGCGCAGGAGAGCAGCGGGCTGACGCCCTTTGAGACGGCCAACGATCGTCTCAAGCAGTCGTTTGGCTCGTGGTTCTGGGGCTCCATGATGGCGGCGGTGCTGGTTCACTTCGCGGTGATGGCCTTCTGGCCCAACCTCGAGGCCTCCGATGTGTCCTTCACCATGGAGGACATGGAGGCGGTGGACCTGCCGCCCGAGATCGAGATTCCCCCGCCCCCCGAGCAGATCCAGCGACCGGCCAATCCGGTGGTCTCCGAGGCGCAGATTGACGACGACGTGACCATCTCGCCTACGACTTTCGACGACAACCAGCCGGACGATCTGCCGCCTCCTCCGTCGGACACCGGTGCAGGTCTCGGCGATCAGCCCACCTTCACCCCCTTCACCGTAGCTCCCGAGGTTCGAAACCGGGACGAGGTGGGCCGGATTCTCCAGCGCGAGTATCCGTCCAGCCTCCGGGACGCCGGGATCGGTGGAACGGTGGTCATGCACTTCTTCATCGACGAGGAAGGTGAGGTGCAGAACGTGGTGGTCCAGGAGAGTTCCGGACACGCCTCGCTGGATGCGGCAGCCGAGCGAGTGGCCCTGCAGTTCGAGTTCTCGCCGGCCCTGAACCGGGACCAGCGGGTTCCGGTCTGGATTCAGCTGCCCATTACCTTCCAGTCTCGCTGAGTCGATCCCCCTGACTCCAGCGGGCGAAGCCCCGCCGGCCCTCCAGTGGTCGGCGGGGCTTCTCACGTAGGGCCGGCTCCGCTCTCCGGCGCCGGTTCCGTCTTCCGCGCCACTGCGATACAATTGGAGGTCATGTACCAGACTCGACTGGAGGAAACCCTGCCCAGGGTCCGGGAGCGGGTGGCCGAAGCCGCCGCACGGGTTGGACGGAGCCCGGAAGGGGTGCGCACCGTGGCCGTGACGAAGGGACACCCGATGGAGGCCATCCGGGCTGCACTGGCCTCCGGCATCCGGGACCTGGGCGAGAATCGGCTGGGCGAGCTGGAAGAGAAGCGGCGCGCCCTGGACGGGTCCGGCGGGAGTCCCCCTGATCTACGCTGGCACATGGTGGGCCACCTCCAGCGTCGGAAGGCGCCGGGAGTCCGTGACGCCGCCCACCTGCTCCACTCCCTCGACTCGCTCAGGCTGGCCCGGCGCCTCGAGCGCACGGCGCCCGAGGGCTCGAGACCTCTTCCGGTGCTTCTCCAGGTCAACACTTCGGGAGAGGCGAGCAAGTACGGCTTTACCCCGGAGGGCTTCACCGACGGGTTGGGAGAGATTCTGGAGATGACCTCCCTGGAGGTCCGGGGTCTCATGACCATGGCGCCCCTCACCGACGATCGGGCGCTCATTCGAGCCACCTTCCGTCGGCTGCGGCAGCTACAGGAGAGAGCCCGGGAGAGCCATTCGGGCTACGGGGGAGAAGAGCTTTCCATGGGTATGTCAAACGACTACGAACTGGCCGTGGAGGAGGGGAGCACCCTGGTTCGCCTCGGCACGGTCCTCTTCGGGGAGCGACCGGAATGATGGATCTGACCCCATTGGATGTTCGGAAAAAGCGCGGTGATTTCCGCCGCGGGCTTCGGGGCTACGACCCCGAGGAGGTGGACCAGTTTCTGGAGTTGGTGTCCGAGCGCCTGGAGGAGGTGGTCAAGGAGAACCTGACGCTCCGGGAACGGGCTGATCGACTGGGCCGGCAGGTGGAGGGCCAGGAGGGCCGGGAGAAGGCGGTCCAGGAGGCTCTGGTCACAGCTCAGGAGCTTCGTGAGGAGATCCGTGATCAGGCCCGGCGGGAAGCGGACCTCACGCTCCGAGAAGCCCGCAGTGAGGCCGAGGAGCTTCGCCGCGCCTCCCAGGAGGAGGCCCGCCGGCTCCGGGAAGAGGCGGAGCGGGTCCTGGCGGAGCGCCGCCACGAGCTCGTGGAGCTGAACCGTGCCCGTTCCCGCTTCCTCCGAGCCTTCCGGTCGCTCCTGGAGCGAGAGATGGATGCGCTGGAAGTGGAGGAGGAGAGGACGCCGGCCGACGACTTCCCGCCCCTCAGGGAGGATGAGTCCATCTCCGCTGAGGCCGCCACCGATTCCGACACCGCCGTCGACCTCGACGATACGGCCGCCGCCGACCCCCGATCCTGACCTGAACCCCTGCTGCGCATGAGCTACCCCCCCCTGCCGGAGACCCTCATCGAGATGGAGGAGGGTCTCCTCCGTCGCTGGCGCCAGGACGATCTGTTCGGCCGCACCATGGAGGCCACCGCCGACGGGGAGCCCTTCGTGTTCTACGAGGGCCCGCCTACCGCCAACGGTCGTCCGGGCCTCCACCACATCATCTCCCGGACCATCAAGGACCTGGTGTGTCGCCACCGGACCATGCTGGGCCGCAGCGTCACCCGCATCGCCGGGTGGGACACCCACGGCCTTCCGGTGGAGATCGAAGCGGAAAAGAAGCTGGGGATCTCGGGAAAGCCCGAGATCGAGGAAGTGGGCATCGCCGAGTTCAACCGGGTCTGCCGGGAGTCGGTGTTCACCTACAAGGAGGAATGGGAGCGGCTGTCCGAGCGGATCGGATACTGGCTCGACTACTCCAGGCCCTACGTGACCTTCCACGCCGAGTACATCGAGTCGGTGTGGGCCATCCTCAAGAAGCTGGCGGACCGGGGCCTCCTCTACCGGGGCCACAAGTCGGTCCCCTACTGCCCCCGCTGCGGCACGGCGCTCTCGTCGCACGAGGTGGCCCAGGGCTACGAGGACGTGGCCGACCCCTCGCTCTTCTTCCTCTGTCCCTGGGTGGAGGACGACGGCGAGGAGAACCGGGCCTTCCTGGCCTGGACCACCACCCCGTGGACGGTGCCGTCCAACACGGCCCTGGCGGTTCGAGAGGACCTGGACTACGCCGAGGTGGCCTGGGACGAGTGGCGGGTGGTGCTGGCGGAGTCCAGGGTGGCGGAGATCTTCGGCGAGGACGCCCCAATCCTGCGCCGCTACTCCGGGAGCGACCTGGTGGGCCGGCGCTACCAGCGTCCCCTGGACCTGGTGCCGGTGCCGGCGGACGAAGCCGAGAAGGCGTGGGTGGTGGTGGCCGAGGACTTCGTCTCCGACGCGGACGGGACCGGGATCGTGCACATGGCCCCGGCCTTCGGCGCCGACGACTACGCCGCCGGGAAGCGACACGGCTTCCCCCTCCTGCGGCCCGTGGACGACACCGGCCGATTCCGCGCCGAGATCCCCGTGGTGGGCGGCCGCTTCGTGAAGGACGCCGACCCCCTCCTGGTCGAGGAGCTCCGAGAGCGCCAACGACTCTTCCGGATCGAGGAGGTGACCCACGCCTATCCGCACTGCTGGCGCTGCTCCTCTCCCCTCATCTACATGGCCCGGGACTCCTGGTTTGCCGCCACCTCCACCTTGAAGGAGGTGATGCTGGACAACAACCAGAAGGTGGAGTGGCACCCCCCGGATGTGGGCGAGGGCCGGATGGGGGAGTGGCTGGCCAACAACGTGGACTGGGCGCTGTCCCGGGACCGCTTCTGGGGAACGCCGCTGCCGGTATGGGTCAACGATCGGGATCCCACCCAGGTGGAGTGGATCGGCTCGTTGGACGAGCTGGCCGAGAAGGTGGGCGGCCTCCCCGACGACTTCGACCCCCATCGGCCGTTCATCGACGAGCTCACCTGGCCGGCTCCCGACGGCGAGGGCACCATGCGCCGGGACCCGGTGGTGGTGGACGTCTGGTTCGACTCCGGCGCCATGCCCTATGCCCAGTGGCACTGGCCCCACGAGAACGACGAAGTCTTCTGGAATCACTTTCCCGCCGACTTCATCTGCGAGGGGCTGGACCAGACCCGGGGGTGGTTCTACTCCCTGCTGGCCATTTCCACAATGCTGGAGCTGGGGCCGGCCTACCGCAACGTCATGGTCAACGGCCTGATCCTGGACGCCGAAGGCCAGAAGATGTCCAAGTCCAAGGGGAACACGGTGGACCCCTGGGACGCCATCGAGGAGTTCGGAAGCGATGCGCTCCGCTGGTACCTCATCGTGTCGTCCAACCCGTGGGTTCCGAAGCGGTACGACCCCGAGGGTGTCCGGGAGGCGGCACGCAAGTTTTTTGACACCGCCCTGAACACCTACCGGTTCTTTGCGCTGTACGCCAACGTGGAGAACTGGAGCCCCTCGGATCCCCACCCGGAGCCCGCCCATCGGACCCTGCTGGACCGTTGGCTCCTGTCGCGCCTGCACCGGCTGGTGCGGGAGGTGGGCCGGGAGCTTGAAGCCTATGAGCTCACCCGGGCCTACCGATTGGTGACGAACTTCCTGAACGAGGATCTCTCGAACTGGTTCGTCCGGCGGTCCCGCCCCCGCTTCTGGGGCAACAGTGACGAAGCCGACGCCCAGGCCGCCTTCCGGACCCTGTGGGAGGCCCTGCTGACGGTGGCGCGCCTGACGGCCCCCGTGACCCCCTTTGTGGCCGACTGGCTCCACCGGGCCCTCTCCGACGACGAGAGCGTCCACCTGGCGCCCTTCCCGGTGGTCTCCGACGAACTGATCGACGGTGACCTGGAGGCCGAGATGGATGCGGTGCGGATCCTGGTGTCGCTGGGGCGGTCGGCCCGGGAGGAGGTGGGGATCCGGGTGCGACAACCCCTCCGCAGGCTCCACGCGGTGCTCCCCGAGGAGAGCCGGATTCCCCGGGAGGAGCTCCTGGAGCTCCTTCGGGAGGAGCTGAACGTGAAGGAGATCTTGCTGGTGGACTCGGCCGACTCCCTGGTAGAGCTGGAGGCCCGCCCCGACTTCCGGGTCCTGGGGCCCCGCTTTCAGCGCCACAGCCAGGAAGCCGGAGACGCCATCCGGGCCCTGGGCTCGGGCGAGCTGGAGGCCTTCCGCGACGGTCGGCCGGTGACGGTGGAGGTGGCGGGAGAGGACGTGCCGCTGGAGGCCGAATGGCTCGAGATCGAAAGGAAGGCGGCCGGCGACCTGGTGGTGAAGGCGGAGGAGGGCTACACGGTCGCCCTGGACCCGGCGCTGGATTCCGATCTCCGGGTGGAGGGCATGGCCCGGGAGCTGGTGAACCGCATTCAGCGCCTGCGCCGGGAGACGGGCCTCGAGATCACCGACCGGATCCGGCTGAGGGTCGAGGGTCCGGGTCCGGTGGAGGAGGCCGTGGAGCGCTTCCACGACTTCATCGCCGGCGAGACCCTGGCGGTGGAGCTGGAGGGCCCCGGAACCCCGCCGACGACAGACTACGAGGCGACCCTCACCGACGAGGTTGATGACACCGAGTTGAGCATCTCGCTCAGTCGAGCGGTGGAGCCCGGCGAGTGACCGAACCGAAGGGCGCGTCGGAGGGAGTCGAGGAGCGGATCCTGGAGGTCCCCGAGGAGGCCGAGGGGACCCGACTGGATCTCTGGTTGGCCGGCCAACTGGAGCTGTCCAGGACCCGGATCGCACGCCTCCTGGAAGAGGGGTGGATCTCTCTGAATGGAGAGATTCCCCGGAAGTCGGAACCCGTGTCTCCGGGGGATCGTATCCGGGTTCGAATTCCACCTCCGGAGCCGATCCAGGCTGAGGCCCAGGACCTCCCCCTGGAGGTGGTCTGGGAGGACGAGCACCTCCTGGTGGTGAACAAGGCTGCCGGGATGGTGGTGCACCCGGCTCCGGGTCACCCCAGCGGGACCCTGGTGAATGCCCTCCTCCACCACGTGGACGACCTCTCCGGGATCGGCGGTGCGCTGCGGCCCGGAATCGTGCACCGCCTGGACCAGGACACCTCGGGCCTCCTGGTAGTGGCCAAGGACGACGCCACCCACCGGGCGCTCTCGGCACTGTTGAGACAGCGGCGGGTCAAGCGCTTCTACCTGGCGGCCTCGTGGGGGCACCTGGACCGGAGCCCCCGGAAGATCGAAGGTCCCATCGGCCGGGATCCGTCGAACCGCCAGCGCATGGCCGTGGTGGAGAAGGGGGGACGGAGGGCCGTGACTCACGTCCGGGTGCAGGAGACCTGGCCCGCGGCAGAGCTCCTGGAAGTGGGGCTGGAGACGGGGCGCACCCACCAGATCCGGGTGCATCTGGCCCACGTGGGTCATCCGGTGGTGGCCGATGACCTCTACGGCAAGGGCTGGGAGAAGGGGATGGGGGGACGTCATCGTGGGTGGGCCCGGGAGCTGGCCCGGCGCACCCCGCGGCAGTTTCTGCATGCCTACAGGCTGGCCTTCCGGCACCCGGCCACCGACGAGGTGCAGCGGTTTCACGCTCCGCTCCCCCCGGATCTGGATGAGGTGGCCCGTTGGGCTCGGACGGAAGGCGGCTGAAGCCGATCCACCGATGGCCTGAGGGGTATGTGCTACCCTTGAGGAGCCTGCCGACGTCCGGCAGAGCTTGCCAACGCCTCGTGGTCGTGAGAACCTGAATGCCGAGTGGGGACGTGCAAAAACGTCGAGAGACAGTCTCAAACGTACGGAATCAGATGAGCTTCGACCCGCGGATGACCTTCGACAGCTTCGTCGTAGGGCCGGCCAACCGGTTGGCCAGCGCCGCCGCACGCCGCGTGGCCGAGCACCCGGGCCGGAGCTACAACCCCCTGTTCCTCTACTCGGCTTCGGGTCTCGGAAAATCCCACATCCTGACGGCCATCGCCCACCATGCCCTCCGGCAGGACCCCGATCGGGAGGTGGTGCTCCAGCCGCTGGAGGTCTTCCTGGGCGAACTCACCGACGCGCTGGAGCGGGGGCAGGGAACCGAGTTGGAAGCCCGCTACGCCACCCTCGACATCCTCCTCCTGGACGACGTGCAGTTCCTGGCCGGGCAGAAGCAGGCCCAGGAGATGCTGCTCCGGACCCTCGACGGGATCACCTCCCGAGGGGGACAGGTGGCGCTGGCTTCGGATCGTCCGCCGTCGGAGATGGAGGATCTGGACGCCCGCCTCCTCTCCCGTTTTTCCGGAGGTCTCATCGTGGACCTGGGCCCTCCGGACCTGGAGACCCGGGTGGCCATTGTCCGACGCAAGGCCAGGGACCGGGGAGCCGAGCTGGCGCCGGGGGTGGCCGAGGTCCTGGCCCGATCGGCCTTTCGCAACGTGCGGGAGCTCCAGGGCGCGCTGAACCGTGTCCTGGTCCTGCAGGAGCTGGAGGGCCGTTCGGTGACAGTGGAGGAACTCCCCGAGGCGGTGGGAGGGCTTCCCCAGGCCCCGGCGGACGCCTCAGCGGAGCCGGAGTGGCGTCGGCGGCTCCAGGAGGCGGTGGACGAGGCCGAGAAGGAGGGCTTCGTGACCCAGCCCCTGACCCGCATGCTCGAGGCCGACGAGGAACCCGAAGGCTGGGAGGAGACCCTGGAGGGCTACCTGGCCGACCTGGAGCGCAGCCGGCAGATCTCCCGGGAGCTGGAGGAGTTGGGTAATCCCTGGCCCGAAGCCGCGGCGACCCTGCTTCGAGATCCAGGGCGCCTGGACGAGTCCGAGGCACTCCTGGCCTCGGCCCGTGAGCGGGCACGATCCTTCCCCGACATTCCGTCGGGGCCGGATCTGGGGGACCTGGAGGAGCACGTTCCGGCGCTGGCCCGACGCGCCGCCGACCGGCTCCTCACCGCCGAACGTCCGGACTACAACCCCCTCTACGTGCACTCCGCCGACCCGGACCGGGCCAGGGTGTTCCTGGAGGCGGTGGGGCGAACCCATAGGAGTCGCGTCCCCGAGGCCCGGGTGGCGCTCATCTCGGTGGAGGCCTTCTCCAACGAGTTCGTGGACGCCATAGCCAACGGCGTGGCCGGAGCCTGGCGGGAGCGGTGGTGGACGGTGGAGGTGCTGCTCCTCCACGGACTGGAACGGCTGACGGAGACCGAGCGGGCCCAGGAGGAGTTCTTCCATCTCTTCGAAGCCCTGAGACGCCGTGATGCCCGGATCCTTCTGGCCTCCGAACGGCTTCCCGCGGATCTGGAGAAGCTTGACGACCGGCTTCGTTCCCGGTTCGAGGGGGGGGTGGTGGTGGAGTTGGGCGACGAGCCTCTCCCCGAATCCCTGGTAACGGAAGAACGGACCGCGACTCCGGCGGTGGCGGAGGTGGAACCGGCCCCGGAATCGGTGGTGGAGCCCAGCCTGACCACCGGTGCCGTAGTGGACGAGATCTGGAGTGACGGATCCGGCTCCGACGATCCAGAACCGGGGAACGTGGCCGACACCGACGACCTGGCCGCGCTGAAGGAGCTGGCCGGTGTGGGTCGGGCCAGACGGAGGACCGACCGTCGAGGAAGGCCAGGGGACGCCGCAGAAGATGAGAGCGAACCCGGAGGCCCCTGGACCCCTTCCCGGGAGAGGGTGGTATGGGACTGGCCCTCGGTGGACGACCGCGTGGTGGAGGATTTCTGATGAGCCACCAGGTCCGGGCATCGGTTTCGAGCAAGGCAGGGAGAGCGAATGGCGATTGAGGGAAGACTTCAGGATGTTGGACTGGCGGACATCTGCCAGCTCCTGGCCATGGGCCGCAAGACGGGCCGGCTCTCTGTGACGGACCGCTCCAACTTCGGACACGTCTACTTCGAGAACGGCATGGTGGTACACGCCACCGTGCTGAACCGCCGTGACCGGTTGGGTGAGCTCCTGGTGCGCAACGACGTGGTGTCGGATGAAGCCATGGCCCAGGCTCGGGCCCAGGGCGAGGGAGCCAATGGCCACTACGCCCGCGCCCTGGTGGAGCGTGGCGAACTGGAGCCCTCCGAGCTGGAGCGCTATGCCCGGATCGAGGTGGAGGAGGCGGTCTACCACCTCTTTTCCTGGGATGAGGGATCCTTTCACTTCCGCACCGGCGAATCGCCCGACGGAGCCATCCCGACCAAGGTGAGCATCCCGGCCGAGAACCTTCTCCTGGAAGGGGCTCGCCGCGTCGACGAATGGACCCAGATCCAGGAGGAGATTCCTTCCCTCTCCATGATCTTCGCGGTGGAGCACGACCCTCGAGATGACCCGGAGGTGGAGCTCTCGCCGCAGCAGGAGAGGGTGCTGGATTTTCTGGACGGGCAACGGACGGTGGCCCGCCTCGTCCGGGACTCGGGAATGGTGGAGTTCGAGGCAGCTCGAGCCATCTACGAGATGATCCGGGAAGGATGGGTCCGGCCCGCCGGAAGCCGACAGGAGGAGGCTGCAGACGTGCCGGAGTCGGCGTCGGAGGCGGAGCGACACCTGGAGCTGGGACGGGCCTTCTACGGGACCGAGATGTACGAGGACGCGGAACGGGAGCTGAAGGCCTGCCTGCAGGAGGACCCCGAGCAGGTGGAGGCCCTGGACCGGCTTGCGGTCATCTCCCTGCGTGACGGCAGGGACCAGGAGGCGCTGGAGTTGCTGGATCGGGCCATCGAGGCCGGGGGCGCTTCCTACGGCCGTTCCAGGAACCGAGCCCTGGCTCTGGAGCGCCTGGACCGGGCCGGGGAGGCCCTGGAGGCCCTGGAGGCCGCACGTCCCCCCGAGGACCGGCAGGCGGAGCTGAGCCTGGCCCGGGGCGTGGCCCTGGTCAAGCACGGGAAGGTGGAGGAGGCGCTGGACGAGCTCCGGACCTACCGTGAGGCCGTGGGCCACGACGAAGGTGCCGAACCGCCGCCCCTCTTCTACGCCTACGGCATCCTGGCGGCGGCCATGGCGGGACACCCCGATGAGGCGCTTCGCCTGGGGCGCGAGGGGCTCACCCACCACCCCTGGTCGGGCCCCATCCTGGTGAACCTGGGGGTCGTTCTGGAGGAGAGGGGGGAGGCGGCCGCGGCCGAGGCCCTGTACCTCCGTGCGGTGGGCGAATCCCTGACCCCTCCCCAGGCCCACCGCAATCTGGGAGATCTGGCGCTCAGGCGGGGGGACCAGGCCGGGGCGAGGGCCCACTACGAGCGCGCCGTGAGGCTGGACCCCGAGCTGGGAGACGAGGCCTTTCAACGCCTCGGAACCCTCTTCTACGAGGATGGCGACCACGATACCGCACGTCGGCTGTGGCGGAGAGCGCTGGAGCTGAATCCCGAGAACCAGGTGGCTCGCACGAATCTGGGTCTGGTCGCCACCGGCTCCGGCGCCTGATCCCGGCGCCCCGGGTCCCATGACCCCGCTGGGTCTGCTGCTGGTGTCCGCCCTCGTGGCGGGGACCGTGCCTCACGATCCGACCCCGGACTCCATTCCCCAGGAGTTGGTTCAGCCTTCGGACGTACCGGGGATCGAGGAGAGCCTGGTATTGATTCCGGAGGCTCCGACGCTGCAGGACCGGCTTCGCGTCGTTTACTGGCCGGGGCACCAGGGTCGGGCCGACCGGGTGGTCCGGAACCTCGAGGCCCGGCCGGAGCTGCCGGGGCTCCCCGCGGATCACCCGCGAATGGCGGTGGTTTTCCTGGCTCCGGACGAAGCCCGTTGGGAGGCGCTCACCGGAAGTCGCGCGCCGCACTGGGGCGCCGGAGTGGCCATCCCGGCCCGGAGTCGCATCGTGCTCCCTGTCTTTCAGACGCCCTGGGACGGCTTCCAGGCCGAGGGTCGTACGTTGAGGCACGAGTGGGCCCACCTGGGCCTCCACGACTACCTGGAAGACCTCATCATTCCCCGGTGGTTCGACGAGGGTTACGCCCAGTGGGCCTCCGGGAGCTGGAATATGCAGGAGGCGTGGCGCCTGAGGTTCATCCTGGCCGGCGACCGGGCGCCACCCCTGGACTCCCTGACCCTCCAGTGGCCCCGGGGCCGGGGTGAAGCCGAGGTGGCCTACCTCCTCTCGGCCACGGCCGTCCACTTCATGGTCCGCGACGCCGGGCCCCGGGGGATGGAGGTGCTGCTCTCGCGCTGGCGGGAGGAAGGAGACTTCGAGACGGCATTCCGTCGCACCTTCGGGATCACCACCAGCACCTTCGAAGGCCGTTGGCTCGATCACGTACGGCGGAGGTACGGCTTTCTCTTCATCCTGGGCCAGTCGGCGGTCTTCTGGCTTCTCCTGGGGGTGGTTCTCCTGGCCCTCTTCCGCATCCGGCGGCGTCGCGACCGCGAACGGATGGAGGAGCTGCGGGCCACCGAACCTCCGGACCTGCCCGCCTACTGGGATCCGCCGCGCAGTCCCCCCATCGGAGGCTTTCCGGAGGACGTGAGGCGCCAGCGATCCCGGCGCGGACCATCGGTTGACCCGGGTAGGGACTCCGGGTAAGGTAGTGATGTGTCGGGAGGCGCCGGCTTCCCGCGACCCAAGCCCTCCACTCCCGAGGATCGGCCTCCATGAGCAACCGAGCCCGACAGCGTCGGCGGAAGCGCGGGCAGCCTACGCCCACCTCCCCCTCAGGACCGGATCGCCGTCTCGGCTTCAACCGGGTCCATGCGCTCCTCCTGGGAGGAGGTGTCGTAGTGGCCGTGGCCGGGTTCTGGGTCCTCTCCACCGGTTCCATCTCGCTGGCGCCCGCCTTGCTGGTCCTGGCGTACCTTGTGCTGATCCCGATAGGGCTGGCCCTGCCCAGGGACGAAGGTTCGGGTGAAGGGAAGACGGGCACCGCCGGCTGACGGCCGATCCGGCCCCTTCGTACGAGGATCCCGCCCGTTCATACGACAACCCCGCCCCTCGCTCGAAGCGAAGGACGGGGTCGAAGGGTCGCGATCCGACTGCCTGGGAGGCAGAGTCAGAGGCGATACTCGTAGAGCTGGAAGCCCTCTTCGTAATAGGGCTCGAGCCAACCGTCGTGCCACGCCAGGACGTCGTCCCGCTCCTCGGCGACGATCTCGAAGCCGTACTTCAGGTAGGCCTTCTTGGCCCAGATGGCCTCGGGGTGCGCGATGAGCACCATGGACTTCCGTCCCCGGCGCTCCAGCTCCCGACGGGCGAAATCCAGGAGATCCCGGCCGAACCCGTTGCCCACGTGATCGGTGTGGAGGTAGACGTATCCCAGGTAGAGGTGATCCTCCCCCACCTCCTGCAGGGAGATCGTGCCGGCGATCTCGTCCTCCAGGCGGCCCACGAAGAACTCTCGGCGTTGGAAGTTCTTGCGGGCCCAGTCCATGTCGACATAGTGCTCCGCCAGGTCCTCCGGCTCGACGATGTCCTCGTACCAGGTTGCGGACGACGACACGATGTCCACCACGGCCGGCGCGTCCGACCACTCGGCCGGTTCGATGCTGAGGTCGTGGGATTCGGTCTGGGTGGTGGTGGTCGACTTCGGTGGGTCGAGTACTGCAGTACCGCTATCGTTGCTCATCTTGAAGCTCTTCCCCCTCGAGGGACAGAAGCGAGTGACGTCTCTAGAGGTTCCTGCTCGGGAACCAAGAGCCCATCCGTACACGAAGAAGTCCCGTCTCCGATTACACGGAAACGGGACAGTACATAGTATAACAGATTCGTGGTTCGGCGTTAAGGGCAACGTCGTGTGGACCTTCCCCGTGTTTCCCGCCCTGCCCTCGTGCAGGCGGCTCAGCGCTTCAGTCCGACGGTGCCTCCAGCCAGATCGTGGAGGGGCACCGCGAC
>SLNQ01000347.1 GCA_007132965.1 Gemmatimonadota bacterium
CCTCCGGGAGCGATGGGCCCAGCTGGCCACCATCGGGCTGGTGGTGGCGGCGGGGATCGCCGCGTTCGTGGCCCTGCAGGCCACGTGGCAGTCGCTGGAGCAGACCCGGGACACGTACTACCAGGAGTATCGGTTCGGGGACGTGGTCGTGGGGCTGGAGCGGGCGCCGGATCGGGTGGCGGACCGCCTGGCCGACATCGCTGGGGTGACCCTGGTCTACCCGCGCCTGGTGGCGCCGGTGCGGATCCCCCTGGCGTCGGCCCGGGCCGAGACCGCCGGGGAGCCCGGCACCGGGCGCCAGCAACCGCCCATCGGCCAGGTGGTGGGGCTGCCTCCCGGGGGCGACCCGCCTCTGAACGGGGCCTTTCTCATGGACGGGCGCATGGTGGAGCCCGGCCGCGCCGACGAGGCCCTCCTCATCGAGACCTTCGCCGAACGGGCAGGGATCGCAGTCGGTGACACCCTCCCGGTGGTCATGGAGGGCAACCTCCGGCAGGTTCGGATCACAGGGCTCGCCGCAGCGCCGGAGTACGTGTATCCCGCCCCACCCGGCACCGACCCCATCCCCGACGACGAGCGCTTCGCGGTGCTCTGGATGGACCGTCAGGCGGTAGCGCCGGCTTTCCAGATGGAGGGCGCCTTCAACGACGTGGTCCTGCGTCTGGACCCCGGGGTGGCGGGAACTGCAGCGGAGGAGGCGGTGCTGGCCGAGGTGGACCGGATCCTGGAGCCCTACGGGGGTCGGGGTGCCGTGGGTCGCGACCTGCAGCGCTCCAACTTTTTTCTGGAGATGCGGATGGATCAGCTCCAGGCCCTCTCGGGGTTCGTCCCCATCCTCTTCCTGGGGGTCGCCGCCTTCCTCCTGAACGTGGTCCTCTCCCGCCTGGTGAAGCTGCAGCGAGGAGAGATCGCCGCCCTGAAGGCGCTGGGATACCGGGACCGTGAGATCGGGGGCTACTACGTGAAGCTGGCGCTGGTGGTGGTGCTGGCGGGATCGGGCGTGGGCCTGGCCCTGGGTGCGTGGATGGGTCGGGGCCTCACCGGATTCTTCACCGAGTTCTTCCGCCTTCCTCTCCTGGAGTACGGGGTGCCGCCAGCCACCGTCCTCGTCGCTGTTCTGGTGGCGGCGGTCTTCGGGGTGGTTGGGGCGTTCGGCACGCTGCGGGGCATTCTTCGCCTGGCTCCGGCTCAGGCCATGCAGCCGGAGCCGCCGGCCCGCTACCGGCCGACCTTGCTCGAGAAGCTGGGGGTGGGCGACCTCTTCGGCTCCTCGGGGCGGATGATCCTGCGGGAGCTCGGGCGCCGGAAGCTCAGGACCGCCCTCTCCAGCTTCGGGGTGGCCCTGGCGCTGGGGGTGATCGTGGTGGGCCGGTTCTCGGCCGACGCCTTCGACGTGATCCTGGATCGGCACTACCAGATGGCCATGCAGGAAGACGTGAGCGTGTCGCTGGTGGGGCCCACCCCGGAGCGGGCGGTGAGGGAGGTGGGTGCGCTGCCGGAGGTGAGTCGGGCCGAAGGGATTCGAGTCACGTCGGTGCGACTCACGGCCGGGCCTCGCTACCGGGACGTGGCCATCTACGGGTACCGGGACGGTGACGCGCTCCGGCGCCTCATGGATGGGCAGGGACGGGTGGCGCCCATGCCGACGGGGGGCCTGGTCCTCACCACGGCGCTGGCCGATCTCATGGACATCGGTGTGGGTGACACCGTGGAGGTGGGGCTCAGGGAAGGGAGGCGCGGCACCCGCCGGCTCACGGTGACGGGCACGGTAGACGAGATGTTCGGGCTCCAGGGGCACATGCGACTGGACGAGCTGAACCGGCTCCTGGGCGAGGGCCCCACCGTGAACAGCCTTCTTCTGGGCGTGGAGCCAGGGGATTTCCAGGCCCTGGAGGCCCGCTTAGCGCAGCTGCCCCGGGTACAGGAGGTCACGGCCAAGGCCCACCAGATGGGGCGCCTGGAGGAGCTCACCGCCGAGCCCCAGCGGGTGCTGGTCCTGATCCTGAGCCTCTTCGGCTCGGTCATCGCCGTGGGGGTGGTCTACAACAACGCCCGGGTGGCCCTCTCGGTGAGAGCCCGGGACCTGGCCAGCCTCCGGGTGTTGGGCTTCACCCGGGGCGAGATCTCGGGGATCCTCCTGGGGGAGCAAGCCGTCCAGGTCCTGGTGGCCATCCCCGTCGGCCTCCTCATCGGCCGGATCCTGTCGGGCCTTCTGGCCGGCACCCTGGACCCGGAGGAGTACCGGCTCCCCCTGATGGTGTCGCCCCAGACCTACGCGTACGCCACCGTCGTGGTCCTGGCGGCGGCCCTGGTGAGCGCGCTGCTGGTCCGACGGCGCCTGGACCACCTGGACCTCATCGGCGTCCTGAAGACCCGCGAGTGACGAACACGACCCTGAATCAAAGGGAGATCACAGATGTCGGAACCGGAAGAGAAGTCCCGAGAGCTGCCCCGGTGGGCGCAGATGAGCCTCCTGGTGGTCCTGGCGCTGGTCATCGTGGGCGGTCTCGTCCTGGCCTTCCGGCCCGGTGCCGTAGAGGTGGACCTGGGCACGGTAGAGCGAACCACCATGCGGGTGACCGTGGAGGAGGACGGGCGGGCCCGGCTCCAGGACCGGTACGTGGTCTCGGCTCCAGTGTCCGGGACCCTCACCCGGGTCCAGTGGCGACCGGGCGACGAGGTGGAGGCGGGCCAGGAGCTGACCCGGGTTCGTCCGTCGCCTTCTCCCCTCCTGGATGACCGCAGTCAGGCCCAGGCCCGCACCCGCCTCGAGGCGGCACGGGCCGAGCTCGAGCGGGCCCGGTCCATGGAGGAGGTCGCCGAGGCGGGCCTTGTGGAGGCGCGGCAGGAGCTCCGTCGCCAGGAACTCCTCCTGGAGCAGTCCGGTGGTTCGGCTTCGGCGGTGGAGCGGGCCCGGGCCGCCCTCCAGGCCCGGGAGGCGGAGCGCCGGTCGGCCCGCTTCGGAGTGCAGGTGGCGGAGCAGGAGGTGGAGAACGCCCGCCTTCTGGCGGAGCGGGATCCGGACAGCCGGGAGACAGACGCCGTCCCCATCCCCTCGCCGGTGGCGGGCAGGGTCCTACGGGTCATGCAGGAGAGCGAGTCGGTGGTGCAGCCCGGGACTCCCCTCCTGGAAGTGGGCGACGTGGCCAACCTGGAGTTGGTGGTGGATCTGCTTTCCGCCGACGCCGTTCGGGTTCGCCCCGGTGCGGCGGCCGAGATCGAACGGTGGGGAGGCGATGGGACCCTGGCTGCCCGGGTCCGGACGGTGGAGCCTTCCGCCTTCACCCGGGTCTCCGCATTGGGGATCGAGGAGCAGCGGGTGAACGTGGTCCTGGATCTCACCGACCCGCACGAGGCCTGGGCGTCGCTGGGCGACGGATACCGGGTGGAGGCCCGGATCGTGGTCTGGGAAGAGGAGGACGTGGTGGTGGCGCCCGCCAGCGCCGTCTTCCGCCGGGACGGTTCGTGGTTCGCCTTCCGGGTGGAGAGTGGTCGGGCCCGGGAGGTGGAGGTGGAGGTGGGCGAACGAAGCGACGTGGAAGCCCAGATTCTGTCCGGGCTGGAGCCGGGAGACGAGGTCGTCCTCTATCCAGGCGACCGGGTCGCCGACGGAGCCCGGGTAGAGGAGCGATGAGTCCCCCGTCCCTCTGCTACACGGCCGAACCCCCGCTACCCCTCAAGGAGGAGAGCATGTCGAACCCGCCAGCCGAGACTACCGCCCGCCCTGCCCCCAACCGCCCCAGCCCCGCGTTCCCACCGCCGGCCCGGGCCTGGCCGACGCTGCTGGTGGTGGCCTTCCTCCTCTTCGTACCCACGTTTCCCCACGGGGCCCAGGCCCAAGAGCGCAGCGTCACCCTGGAGGAGGCGGTGAGTGCTGCGCTGGCCGACAGCCGGGAGATTCAGGATGCCCGTCTCGAGGTGGAGGCGGCCCGGGGCCGCCTCTCCGAGGCCCGGGGTTTCCTGTATCCCCGGCTGGACCTTTCCCTGCGCTACACCCGGAACGTGACTGCGCCCTCCACCTTCCTCCCCACCATCCTCTTCGATCCCGATGCACCGGCTGACGACCTGACGCGCATCCGCTTCGGGGCTGACAACGTCTGGGTGGGTGGGCTGATGCTGGAGCAGCCGGTGCTGGAGGCCCGGGCCATGGCGGGACTGGGGGTGGCCACCCGCCTCCTGGATCTGCAGGAGGAGCGGCTCCGGGAACGGGAGCATCAGGTTGCCACCTCGGTCCGGATCCTCTACTACGACCTCCTCCTGGCCCGGGAGGAGGAGCGCCTCATGGCCAACTCGCTGGAGCGGGTCCGGAGTTCGCTGGCCCAGACCCGGGCACTCTACGAGGACGGGCTCGCCTCGGAGTACGAGGTCCTCCGCCTCGAGGTGGAGGCAGCCAACCTGGAGCCCGCCGTGGATCGAGCCCGAAACGCCCAGCGGGAGGCGGCCCGGGAGCTCTCCGTCGCCATGGGAGGCGAGGGGCTGGCTGACGACCTGGAACCGGTGGGCTCGCTGTCCGAGATGGACCTGACCGACCCCGACGCAAACACGCAGGAGAACCACGCCATCCTGGCCTTGATGGGATCCGACCCGGCGGAGATGGGCGAGGACCGGCTCCTGGAGGAGGCCCGAGCCGGACGATCGGCCCTCCGGCAGGCGGAACTGGACGGCCGGCGCCACGAGGCCCAGCTCCGGGCTGAGCGGGCGGATCGTCTCCCGCGGCTCTCACTGTTCGCCAACTACGACGTCCAGGCCCAGCAGGACGGTCGCCTGGACTTCTTCGGCGAGAGCGGACAGCGAGGGTACGGCCGCATGGTGGGGTTCCAGGTGAGCGTGCCCATCTTTACCGGATTCCAGCGGGGTGCCCGGGTGGACCAGGCCCGAGCCCAGCTTCGGCGGGCCGAGATCCGCCGGGAAGAGCTGGCGGAGCGCACCGACGCCGAGGTCCGCACGGTGGTGGAGCGGGTGGAAGAAGTCCGGAATCGCACCCGGGCGCAGGCCCGGGCGGTGGACCAGGCCCAACGGGGCTATCAGATCGTCCGGACCCAGTTCGACCAGGGGCTGGCCAGCCGGCTCGAGCTCACCGACGCCGAGGTGGCCCTCCGACAGAGCGAGGTGAACTACGCGGAGGCGGTCCACGCCTACCTGTCGGCCCGGGCCCGGCTGGATCTCCTGGTGGGGTGGGTGCCCGACCATCTTCAACGATGAGGACGCCCCAGCCGGCGTATCCCCTCAATCCAGCGCCACCCACACGCTCTTCTCCTGGGTGTACTTTTCCACGGCGGCGGCGAAGCCCAGATCCCGGCCGAAGCCGCTGGACTTGTAGCCGCCGAAGGGGCTGGCCGCGTCG
>SLNQ01000074.1 GCA_007132965.1 Gemmatimonadota bacterium
CTCCCCTCTTCCACCAGGCGCTGGTTCAGCGCTTCGAAGGCGGAGAGGCTCATGAGGACCTCGCCTCGGACCGAGAGGAAGGCCGGTGGCGGCCGCTCCCGGTCCCGGAGACGGAGGGGCACCGAGGGAATGGTCCGCACGTTGTCGGTGACCCCCTCCCCCTCCCGACCATTCCCCCGGGTCACGCCTCGGGAAAGGACGCCGTCCTCGTACACCAGCTCGATGGACACCCCGTCCAGCTTGGGCTCCAGCACGAACTCCAGCTCGGCCTCCGGCGCATCCAGCCCCCGGCGAACCCGATCCACGAAACGGGCCACCTCCTCCGGCTCCTGGCTCGAGTCCAATGAGAGCATGGGCGCAGCGTGGGCAATGGTGGGAAGATCGTCCCTGGGCTCGGCCCCCACCCGCTGCGTGGGCGAATCGGGGGTCACGAGCTCCGGGTACACCTCCTCCAGCGCCTCCAGGCGCCGGAAGAGCTCGTCGTAGGCGGCGTCCGAGATCTCGGGGCTCCCCTCCACGTAGTAGAGGTGATCGTGCCGACGGAGCTCCCGGCGCAGCGCCTCCGCCTCCTGGCGAGCTTCGTCGCCGGAGAGGCTCTCCACCTCCCGGTCCGGGTCGAAGGGGAGGCCCGCCCCGGCCAGGGGCTCGGTGCCGCCGGAGGTCTCGTCGCTTGGGCTCTTTCGGCTCATCTGCGCTGGCGTTTGAGGGGTTGGGGGTTGGGCGTTGCTGGACGTGGCCCGTTCAACCTCTATCTTCGATGCGTCACCGAGCAAGGGAAGGGGTCCCCGGAAAGAATGGGGGCCCAGGAAGGGAAGGGGTCCCGGGCAGAGCCGAGGGGCCGCCATCATTCCCGCCGCCTGAACCGAGGAGCAGCCGACCGTGCCCACCCTGGACATCTCCCGCCTCCGAGCCGAAACCCCCGGTTGTGCCGGACGGATCCACCTGAACAACGCCGGCGCCTCCCTCATGCCCACCCCCGTCCTGGACGCGGTGAAGGGGCACCTGGACCTGGAAGCCTCCCTGGGAGGCTACGAGGCCGCCGACGCCCGGGCCGAAGCTATCCAGGAGGCGTACGTGAACGTGGAAGAGCTCATCGGGGCCCCCAGGGGCACGGTGGCCTTCGTGGAGAACGCCACGGTGGCCTTCGCCCAGGCCCTCTCGGCCATCCCCTTCCGGGACGGCGACCTGGTGCTCACCACCCGCAACGACTACGTCTCGAACCAGATCATGTTTCTGGCGCTCCAGGACCGGTTCGGGATCCAGGTGGAGCACGCTCCGGACGCCGAGGAAGGCGGAGTCGACGCCGCCGCCATGGCCGAGCTGGTCCACCGCCGCCGACCGCGCCTGGTGACCATGAGCCAGATCCCCACCAGCTCGGGGCTCGTGCAGGACGCCGCCACGGTGGGCCAGGCCTGCCGGGACCGGGACGTGCCCTTCCTGGTGGACGCGTGCCAGTCGGTGGGGCAGCTCCCGGTGGACGTGGAGCACCTGCCGTGCACCTTCCTGGCGGCCACCTCCCGAAAGTTTCTCCGGGGACCCCGGGGCTCGGGCTTCCTCTACGTGGCCCCCGAGGCTCTGGAGCAGGGCCTGGAGCCCCTCTTTCCCGACCTCAGGGGAGCGGACTGGATCGAGGCGGACCTCTACCAGCCGGCCCCCGACGCCCGCCGCTTCGAGAACTGGGAGTTCGCCTGGTCGCTGGTGCTGGGCACCGGGGCGGCGGCCCACTACGCCCGGCGGGTGGGGCTGGAGGCCATACAGGAACGCAACTCCGCCCTGGCGGGCCACCTGCGGGAGCGACTGGCCGAGCTCCCCGGGGTGCGGGTCATGGACCGGGGCCCGGAGCTCTGCGCCATCGTCACCGCGGCGGTGGAGGCACGCCAGGGCCAGGAGCTGGTCCTGGCGCTCCGGGACCGGGGCGTCCACACCTCCTCGGTGCACCGCACCTCGGCGGTCCTGGACTTCGACGAGAAGGGAGTGGATTCGGTGCTTCGCCTCTCGCCCCACTACTTCAACACCCACGACGAGCTGGACACCGCCGTGGAGACGCTGGCCCAGCTGCTCGCCGGGGAAGGCGCCGGGTGAAGGTTCGCCCGGGCCGGTCCGTATCCCCCTCAGACGTCCCCTCGAAGGAGTGCACTTGCAACCCGAGGTAGAGCGGGAACTGGTCAAGAAATGCCGAGCCGGCGACGCCCGGTTCTACGAGCCCCTCGTCCGGGCGTACGAGCCCCAGGGGCTCCGCCTGGCCCTGGGAATGATGGGGAACATGGAAGATGCCCAGGACGCGCTGCAGGAGGCCTTCGTGAAGGCCTTCCAGTCCCTCGGTCGGTTCGACACCCGGCGTCCCTTCGGCCCCTGGTTCTTTCAGATCCTGCGCAACCAGTGCCGCGACAATCTCCGGAGCCGGAGGTCGCGCTTTCGGGTGGAAGTGGTGGACGACGGGATCGGAGAGCTGAAGCCGGACACCACGCCGGGAAGCAGCCGCCGCGAACGGGAGCGCAGCGAAGCCCGCCGGATCTTGTGGAAGGGGCTCGAGCAGATCGCCGACGAACACCGGGAGGTCCTGGTGCTCAAGGAGCTCCAGGGGCTGCGGTACCAGGAGATCGCCGCCGTTCTGGACATTCCCGAGGGCACGGTGGCCAGCCGCCTCTATCATGCTCGTCGGGCGCTGAAGGAGGCGCTGGACGAGATGGGAGTTGCATACCCTTGAACCACCTGAACTCCGACCCCGCCGCCGGAGGCGAGATGCCCCCCAGCGACGAGTCCCCCCGCAACGAGTCCGCCGCCGAAATGACCATCAGCCGGGACACCCTCATGCGCTACCTGGACGGAGAGCTCGACCCCCAGCGCAGCCGGGAGGTGGAGGCGGCGCTGGAAGAGTCCACCGAGCTCCAGCGGGAGATGGCCGTCTACCGCATGTTCCACCGGGACCTCTCCCAGCTCCGACTGTCGGATCCGCCCTCGGGCAGCTCCGTGTGGGGCCGGGTCCACCGCCGCCTGGGACGGCCCATGGGCTGGCTTCTCATGGCGCTGGGAGCCGGGGCGTGGATGGGACACGTCATCTACATCTATCTTACGTCGCCTGCTCCATCGTGGGAGAAGGCGGCGACCAGCGCCATCGTCATCGGGGTGCTCATCTTGTTGGCCTCGGTGATCCACGAGCGGGCGCTGGAGTGGAGATCGGACCCCTACCGGGACGTGGAACGATGATCGTGGTGACCACCGACGACGTGGAAGGTCAGCGGGTGACCCGCACCCTGGGACTGGTCCGGGGCAACACCATCCGGACCAAGCACCTGGGCAAGGACATCGTGGCCATGCTCCGGTACCTGGTGGGCGGAGAGGTCCGCGAGTACACCAAGATGCTGGCCCAGGCCCGAGAGCAGGCCATCGACCGGATGGTGGAGGAGGCCCGGGCGCTGGGGGCCGACGCCGTGGTCTGCACCCGCTTTCAGACGTCGAAGATCATGTCCGGCGCCTCGGAAATCCTCTGCTACGGCACCGCCGTGACCCTGGAGCCCCGAGACCGTTGAGGCTGTCCCTATGAGCTGAGCTCGTCCGGAGCGGCGGCCGGGGCTGGTGCAGGGGTCTCGTGTGGGGGAGGAGAGGGCTCCGGCCCACCCTCCCCGTCCTCGGCCGGCTCCTGGCCCAGGAGCTCGTTCATGGCGCGCTCCCCTTCCTCCAGGAAATATCCGATGCTGTCGAAGTCGAAGGTCCCGTATCCGTCCAGCCGTGGCCGCAGGTAGAGCAGGGGCGGCCCGGTCCAGTTCCGGACCGCCTCCCGCCGGAGCCGGCCCGACATGATGGAGAAGACCCGCTGGTGCATGGAGAGCATTCCCCCCAGGCTCACTTCCCGGGCATCGGCCTGCTCCGCCGCGCCGGGATCGATGGCCACGATGCCGGTGGCGCCCAGCTCAGCCGCCCGCTCCAGGGGAAGAGCGAGCTCCACGCCCCCGTCCACGTAGAGCCCTCCCGGAAGGGCCGCGGCCGGGTAGAAGACCGGCAACGCCGCCGAGGCGTAGACGGCCTCCTTCAACGGCACATCGGTGCGGGCGCCGATCCCGAACCACTCGGTGCGAGCGCTCCCCAGCTCCACCGCGTTGGCCTGGAAGCGGATCTCAAGGGCCTCCCAGCCGGCCTCCGGCAGGACCTCCGCCAGGTACTCCCGGAAGGGGTCCTCCTGGAAGAGGGCCTCCGCCCGGAAGCCGCTGACCCAGAGCGCTCGCCGCTGGATCCGTGCGATGTCGCTGCGGGTGAGGGCTCGAGCCCGGGCCATGAGCTCGTCCACGTCCCGGCCGGCGGCCAGGGCGGCGCCCACCAGAGCGCCCACGCTGGTGCCCACGATCCCGGCGGGCTCGAATCCCCGGGCGGCCAGCGCCTTCCACGCGCCCAGGTGGGTCAGTCCCTTGAGGCCTCCCCCGCCCAGCACGAGCCACGGCCTGGGGCCCAGGGGGATGCCCCCCAGGATGGTACTGACTTCGTCCTCCTCCTGGTCACGTCGCCAGAAGCGAAACATGGACTCTCCGTGAAAACTGGAAATGAGCGGTGGCGATAGCGCTGCGCCGGCCCGCGGTTGGTGCTGGGCGAATGCCCCTCACGCGTGGTTACGGAAACAGGCCTCACGCCGGCGCCCGGACAGAACGTTGGGACCACTTCAAGATAGGCCTCTGGCGCCCTTGACGCTCCCCCCTGCCGGGCCTACGTTACGAAAACAAGAATCATTCTTGATAACGATATTTCCAACCCCAGTCGATCAAGGTGGACCGACGGATGAGCCAATCCCCCATTCTCACGATCCGGAACCTGCACGCCAAGGTGGCCGACGAGGACATCGAGATCCTCCACGGCGTGGACCTGGACCTTCACAAGGGCGAGATCCACGCGGTCATGGGCCCCAACGGGTCCGGCAAAAGCACCCTGGCCAAGATCCTGGCCGGACACCCCGGCTACGAGGCCAGCGAAGGCGAGGTCAGCTACCAGGGTGAGGACCTCCTGGAGCAGGAGCCCGACGAGCGCTCGCAGAACGGCGTCTTCTTCGCCTTCCAGTACCCCGTGGAGGTGCCCGGCGTCTCCATCGCCAACTTCCTCCGGACCGCCCTGCAGGCCCGTCTGGGAGAGGACGAGGAGGTAGACCTCTTCGAGTTCCAGGATCAGCTCATGGACCGCATGAAGCTCCTGGACATGGATCCCTCGTTCGCCGAGCGCCCCGTCAACGACGGCTTCTCCGGCGGTGAGAAGAAGCGCAACGAGATCCTCCAGATGGCCATGCTGGACCCCACCCTGGCCATCATGGACGAGACCGACTCGGGGCTGGACATCGACGCCCTGCAGGTGGTGGCCA
>SLNQ01000083.1 GCA_007132965.1 Gemmatimonadota bacterium
AAGGGTTCGTCGAGCATCAGCAAGTCAGGCTTGTGGATCAATGCCCGGCACAGCGATGCTCGCTGCTGCATGCCGCCCGACAACTCCCATGGATGCCGGTTCTCGAACTCTCCGAGCCCAACGGCGTTCAGCAAAGCCCGAGCGTCGGCCAGGTACTCGTCGTAATGCCGCCGCAGCCGGCCGCGATGCGGCTGCACGATCTCCAACGGCAGCATGACGTTGCGCAAGGTCGTGCGCCAAGGCAACAGCGTTGGATTCTGGAAGGCCATGCCGACGATCTTGAGCGGGCCGGTCACCGGCGTGTCGTCGACGCGGATCGTGCCGCGGGTTGGCGGCAACAAGCCGGTGACCAGTTTCATTAGTGACGATTTGCCGCAGCCGCTTGGACCCACCACGGCGGCGAAACCGCCACGGCGGATGCGGATGGTCGTGGCATCAAGGGCGCGGGTGCGTGATGCACCCCGGCCGTAGACGAGCCCGACGTTCTCGATCTCGACGAAATCATCAATGGTCGCGACCTGCGCCGCTACGCTTGGCAATGTTGCGGTCGCCATGTCGTGTTCCTTTGTCGTTGCCGCCAGTCGGTAAGGGTTGCGAATGGCAACCCGACACGATGCAAGGGCCGCGCCAGCGTCCTTGCCCGTATTGTCCCGTCCAAGTTGCCCACCAAACTGCCCAAAAAAATAGCCTGCTTGCGCGTTTTCCATGCATGAAAGCGCAGATTCAACTGTTGCCGCCTGTCCTGCCAGAGCGACTGTGTTCTTGACCATAGCGCATTCTGGATCAAATGATAAAATGTGAATGGTTGCCAGGGAGGAGTCTCTGCGCGCATGGGAATGTGGTTGCGATGAGCGATGAACCTGCCTCAACCTTGTTGGCTGGCGTGGCCGAGCACCGCGTCGGCGAGCACCTGTGCAAGGTTCTGGCCAACGCTGCGGTCAATGCCGACTATCGCCACCTTCGTCTGGCGGCGCCACCAGCGGCGCTAACGGCCCGTCCAGGCCAGTTTTTTCATTTGCTCTGCCCCGCCGGCGCCAGCGGCACGCCTTTTCTCCGCCGGCCCATGAGCGTCTACGAGGTCAACGCCGCCGCCGGCGAAATCGCCTTTCTCTACAAGGTGCATGGGGAAGGAACGCGCGCCCTCGCCACCTTGCGGCCGGGTGACGTGCTCGACGCCGCAGGTCCGCTCGGCCGCGGCTTCACCATCGACCCGGCTTGGCACCGCATCCTCCTCGTCGGTCGCGGTGTCGGCCTCGCCACGCTCGCCCCATTGGCCGTGGTGGCGGCAGCCCAAGGCATCGGCGTCACCGCGCTCTTGAGTGTTCGCCGACCAGATCTCGTTATGTCGGTAGCGTTGCTCGAAGCCATTGGGGCCGAGGTGCATGTGGTTCACGATGCCGACGGCTCGAGCGAGGTGCGTGCGGTCGAGCGGCGCCTCGAGCAGATGATCGCCGCAGCCCCGGTCGACGCCGTCTTCACGTGCGGCTCGGCTCGGCTCTTGACCTTGCTGCAGCGGTTCGTTGCGGCGCATGGGCTGATCGGCGAGGTCGCCCTCGAGCAGCAGATGGCCTGCGGGCTCTCCATGTGCTTTTGCTGCGTCAGGCCCTTTCGCGTCGGCGATCTGGTCGAGCATCGCCGCGTCTGCTGGGAAGGCCCGGTGTTCGACCTGATGGAGGCGATGCCGTGACCGACCTCAGCGTCACCATAGGCTCGCTGCGGCTCGCCAATCCGGTGATGCCAGCCTCGGGCACCTTCTCCGAGGCGCTTGCCGACGCTATCGATCTCGATCGCCTGGGTGCTTTGGTCGCAAAGACAGTGATGCCCGAGATAAGACAAGGCAATGCGCTGCCACGGGTAGCGGAAACGCCTATGGGCATGCTCAACTCCATTGGCATCCCGTGCAAGGGCCCAGAGGCGTTCATCCGCGACGCCATTCCTGCCTTCAAGCGCTTTCACCCGCCCTTCGTTGCCAGCATCTCCGCCGGCACGGTCACGGCGTTTGCCCATCTGGCCCGCCAGGTGGGCGAGGGCGGCGCCGATGTGGTCGAGGCCAATATTTCCTGCCCCAACCTCGAGGCTGACGGCCATGCCTTCGCCGTCAGTGCTGCAGCGACGGCGCACGTGACCAAGGCCTTGCGCGCGGCGACCGACGGCCCGCTTTGGGTCAAGCTATCGCCCAATGCGCCCAACATCGCCGAGGTAGCCTTGGCGGCCGAGGCTGAAGGTGCGGACGCGGTGGTCGTTGCCAACACCATCCTCGGCATGGCCATCGACATCGACCACCGGCGCGCCAAGCTCGGGGCCGGCATGGGCGGCCTTTCTGGCCCGGCCATCAAGCCGATCGTGCTGCGGATGGCCTACCAGTGCGCCCGGGCCTTGCGCATCCCGGTGATCGGCTGTGGCGGCATCGCCTCGGCCGAGGATGCGCTCGAATTCCTCATTGCCGGGTGCCGGGCGGTGCAGGTGGGCACCGCTACCTTCCGCCACCCTGGCGCCATGATCCACATCCTCGACGACCTCGACACCTGGTGCAGGGCGCGCGGCATCGAGCGCATTGACGACTTGATCGGCACCCTCGAGCCCTTCGAGGCACCACGGCTGCCGCCAGGCGAGGACCTGGCGGCGGAGTAGCCGCCCGGCCAGCTTAGGCCAGGGCAGCGAGCCGGCAGGGACCGCAGCCGTCCCGCAAGACGCGGGTGGTCATCGCCCGCAAGCCCGGGTGCAGCGCCAGCGCGCGCTCCAGACCCTCGGTGCTCTCGCTGGCAAGGCGGGCCGCCAACTCGCGTGCTTCCGCCAGGATGGCGTCGGCGTCGAAACGGGTGGGCCGGCCATCCGCCACCACCTGCTCGCCGTGCACGAAGACCTCGCGCACACTGGAGCCGTGCTCGTAGAACAAGAGCTGCGTCTCGAGCTTGCCTCTCGGGCTCAACGCCAGACTATTACCGTCGAGCACGACCAGATCCGCCAGTCCGCCGTCCTTGAGCTCACCCAGCTCACCCCCGTGCCCAAGCACCCGACCGCCGTTCACGGTGGCCATCCGCAACAGCGGCGCCGCCTTGAGCCAGCGGCAGCTATCGGGCTCGGTCACTCGGTGCAGCAGTGCCGCAAGCCGCGTCTTTTCGAACATCGACATATGCCCGGCGTTCAGCCCATCCGAGCCGAACGCCACAGGCACACCGGCGTCGACCAGCCGTAGCAGCGGCTGGATGCCCGAGCCGATGATCAGGTTGCTGGCCGGATTGTGCACGACGTTGACGCCGCTCGCCGCAGCGGCTTCGAGATCGCCGTCGGTGAACCAGACGAAATGAGCGAACGACGACTTCGGCCCGGCAAGGCCGAGATCGGCAAGATAGGCGACGAAGCCCCGGCTGTCGCGGCCTTCCGCCATGGCCCATTGCGTCTTCGCTTCCAGGAGATGGGTGTGGTTGCCGAGTTCATTCGACGCGGCAAAGGCGCCAGCTCGCTCGAGCAGCGCATGCGAGCAGCGCTGCGGTCCGTCGATGCCGAGCATCACCTGCACCGTGGCATGGTCCCGCCATCGCTCGAGCCCGGCTTCCAGCATCGAGAAGTAAGGGTCATGCGGCTGCGGCGTCGACGGCAGCAGGTCGCGAAGGGCCGCCGGCATCTCCGCATTGAGCAGCGGCACCGTTTCGACGAATGGCAGGTCCGAGAACATCGGCGCCACCGCCGCCCGGATGCCGGCATCCGCATAAGCCTGGCACACGGCATCCAAGGCCTCGGCGTCATGGCGCGGCCGGTGCGAGAAATGGTCGAGGCATGAGGTGGTGCCGGTGAGCAGCATCTCCAGGCAGCCGACCATCGCCGAGACATAGACCTCGCGCGGCGTTCGTGCCCCGGCGCCGATGATCGCGTTCACCATGAAGACGTCGAGCGGAATCGTGTCGACCGTGCCCTTGAGCAGGCCGGCATAGGAATGGGTGTGGCAGTTGGCGAACCCCGGCATGACCACGCGGTTTCGGCCATCCAGCCGCCGCACCTCCGCGTTGTCGGGCGGGGTGAAGCTGCCAACGGGACCGACATGGACGATGCGGGCTCCTTCGATCCAGAGATCGCCCGGCTCGAGTACGCGACCGCCCGCGTCCAGGGTCAAGAGGGTGGCACCTTCGATGCAGGTAAAGCGGCTCACGAGCGGGGTCTCCTGGAGTCAGGGGTGACGGCATCTTCGATTAGAGCAGCGCTGATCAGGCCGCGATAGGCACGCGCTGCGGCAATGAGGTCGGCCAGCGGCACGGCCTCGTCCGGGCGATGCCAGCCTGCCTGGTCGCCCGGCCCCCACATCGTGGCCTCGCCGCCCAGTGCCTGCAGATAGCCCGCATCCAAGGCACCATGCGACCAGAAGCGGCGTGGGCTCGCCAAGCCTTCAGCGGCACAGCCGCGGTCGATGGCGGCGAGCAGTCGGCTGCCGAGCGGCAGTTCGGCTGGATGCATGAATGGCCCTTGGCTGACCTCGATCCGCCAGGGGCCGTCGAGCCGGGCGGACTTGGTGATGGCAGCAAGGGCGGCGGCTGGATCGTCACCGGGCAGCAGGCGCCGATCAAGGGTGAGGTGTACCTCGTCCTGAAGCGTATGGGTGGCTTCGGGAAAGCTGCGGATGTGGGTGGCGACCAGGCTGGCTCGACCAAGCCCGGCGTGCTCGCCACCGAGCGCCAGGCCGTCGAGCACGTCGAGCAGCCGGCGGGCGCCGGCAATCGCGTCGACACCGGCCCACGGGGTCGAGCTGTGACAAACTTCGCCGCGTACCCTGACGTCAACGTCGATGCGCCCCTTGTTGCCCAGGGCCACGGCATTGCCGGTGCCAACCAGCACGACGCCAAGCTCGGGTTTTGTGCCCAGTGCCGCCAAAGCCGAAATGATCGCATCGTGCCGGCCGGTCTCGCCGGCGGTCAGGAGAATGAACATGAGCCGACCTTGAAGCGGCCAGTCGCGCGCCTCGACGAGAGCTGCGATACCGGCGGCCAAGGCGCCTTTTTGCTCGGCGATGCCGCGGCCGCGCAAAACCGGGCCGTCCACTCGGTCGACGGTTTCGCCGCTGAACGGCGTCGTCATCGAGCCTCCGGGGTGCGTCATGGCGTAGCCGACCAATGCCAGGCTCGGCCTCGGCCCCTCGGGCCCAAGCGCCACTAGGAGATTGCCCATGCCATCGAGCTTCGGCCGCAACCCGTAATGCTCGAGCCGGGGCGCCACATGGTCGCGGACGAAGCCCAGAACAGCCGGGTCCGCTTCCATTGCTGCCGTCTGCTCGCTCGGCTGGCGGACCAGATCCTGTGCCAGGCGCACCACGTCGATCTCGAACGGCGCCATCGGCTCAGCCTCCAGCAACAGAGAAGCTGCCGCGTCCCAGTGCGACGAGGCGACCGGTACTGTCTTCGACCGCTACGTCGACCGTGACCACGCTCCGGCCGGCGCGCACCACCCGCGCGCTCGCCCGCAAGGGTGCGACTGCCGGGCGCAGATAGTCGATGCGCAGATCGAGCGTCGGCGTTGCCAAACCTTTGTGCAGGGCAGCCGCATTATAGGCAGCCAGATCGATGAGGCTCGCCACCACCCCGCCATGCAAGGCGTCGCTCTCGGTGGATCGGCAGAGATCTGGGTTGCCGTCGAGGGCTACGTCCAACTGGCCGCGTGCCGTGTCGACCGCGATCACGCGCGGGCGTAGCACCCGGTCATGGAAGGGAACAGCATCGAGCACCGCCTGGGCCGTGGCGATGTTAACGCTGGCGCTGCTCTCGTCCGGGCTGCTCATAGTGGCATGCTCCTTGCTCGACCCCGATGCGCGAGGTGGAACAAAGCAGATGACATCCCTTTGGTCCATGCGCTAGCGTATCATTTGATCCAAAAATGACAAAGGGACGGCCAATGGAGCCCGAAGCGCGAACGATGCTGGTCACCGGCGGCCGGGTCTATCAGCATGGTGGGAACGCTGATCGCCCAGAAACCCAAGACATCCTCATCAAGGGCGACCGGATCATTGCTGTGGCTCCAGGACTTGCCGAAACCTTGCGGACGCCCGAGGGCCGCGTCCAACACGGCGTCGAGCGCCTCGACACCGTCTTGGATGCTCGCGACCGGCTGGTGCTGCCGGGCTTCGTCAACGCGCATTACCATAGCCATGACATCCTCTTGAAGGGCTGCTTCGAGACAATCCCGCTCGAGACCTGGCTGCTGCAGGCGCTGCCGCCCAACTATGGCCGGCGGTCGAAGTCCGAGCTTCGCGCTCGCACGCTCCTGGGCGCGGCCGAGTGCCTGCGTGGCGGCATCACCACCGTCCAGGACATGCTCACCCTCGCGCCCATCGACGAGGATGACCTCAAGGTGGTCATGGACGCCTATGCCGAGGTGGGCATTCGCTGCGTCTTCTCCCTGCAGGTGGCCGATGTCGGCGGTGCCAAGGGCATGGCCTACTGGGACGAGTGCGTGCCAGCCGACAAGCAGCATTTGCTGGGCGGCTCCGTGCATCCCGAGGAGCGCGACCTCATCGTCGTCCTCGACGACATCATCGGTCGCTGGCAGGGCCGCCACCCGCGCATCGGCTGGGCCCTAGCCCCCACCAGCCCCGAACGCTGCACCCGAACCATGCTGGAACGCTTGGCCGATCTCAGCCGCAAACGCGAGCTCCCGGTCTACACCCACATCTACGAATCGCGCGCCATGACTCTGGTCGCCCGGCACGAACATGCGGCCTATGGCGGCTCGCTGATCCGCTATCTGCAGTCTTGCGGGCTCCTGAACGAACGGCTGGGCCTCGCCCACAGCGTCTGGATGCTGGAAGAGGAGATCGACCTGATCCAGGCCGCCGGCACCCACGTCGTCTTGAACCCGGTGGGCAACCTCAAGACCAAGAGCGGCGTCGCCCCCATCCGCTCCTACGTCGAGAAAGGCGTCAACGTGGCGCTCGGCTGCGACAATTGCAGCTGCTCCGACGTGCAGAACATGTTCCAGGCGATGAAGCTATTTGCCGACCTTGCCGCCGTCAGCGACCCGACACCCGGCCGGCCCACGGCCTTCGACGCGATGCGAGCCGCCACCCTGGGCGGCGCCGCGGCCTTGCAGCGGGCAGGCGAGATTGGCGACATCGAACCCGGCATGCTGGCCGATTTCTGCCTCGTCGACCTCACCGACCTCTCTTATGTGCCGTTCAACAGCGCCGTCCGCCAGACGGTGTTCACTGAGAGCGGCCGTGGCGTCGTTGCTGTCGTCGTCGGCGGCGAGGTAGTTATGCAGGACCGGCGGATCACCACCATCGACGAAGGTGCGCTACGCGAGGAAGTCGTGGCCCTCCTGCCCTCGCTGCAGGCCGAGGTGCAGGCGGTGATGGCTCGGGTCGCCGAACTCGAGCCCTACCTCGCCGAAGCCAACCGCCGCACGTGGTGCGACGACGTCGGATTGCACCGCTACGTGGGCTATCCGCCCGCCTGAACCGCCCATCGAATCCAGAATCCTGAAGGAGACTAAGCCGATGATCTATCGTTCCACCCTGGCCGCCTGCAGCCTCGCTGTGCTGACGCTCGCGGCGGCACCGTCACAGGGCGCCAACCTGACGCTGACCGCCTGGGAGCGCGAGGGCTCCGAGGTCTTCGACATCTACGTGCGCACCTTTGTCGAGCTTGCCAGCGAGTTCAGCGGCGGCGAGCTGCAGGTGACACCCTATGGTGCTGGCGTCATTGCCGGCGTCTTTGACGGGCACGCTGCGGTCAACGATGGTCTCGCCGACATGAACTTCGGCTGGGCCGGCTACATCGTCAACCAGCACGCCGGCAATGCCTATTTCGGCGCCCTGCCGGGCGGCATGGGCCCAGAGGCCCTCTACCACTGGACCTATAATGGCGGCGGCAAGGAGCTGTTGACCGAGTTCCGCCGCGCCGTCGATGGCCAACATGCGGTGGCCTGCGGCATGCTCGGCAGCGAGGTCTTCGCCCACTCGCACCGGTCGATCCAGACGCTGGCCGACTTCGAGGGCCTGCGCCACCGCACTGCCGGCGCCTTCGTCGACGTCATCCAGGCGCTGGGCGCCACGCCAACCGTCATCCCCGGTCCCGACGTCTTTCCCGCCCTCGAGCGCCAGGCCATCGATTCCGCCGAGTACCTGACGCCCTATCTCAACGCGCAAGTGGGCTTCCACAACGTCGCCGAGTACGTGATCTTGCCCGGCATCCATACGCCTGCCGCGGTCTACGAGCTGAGCATGACGACAGCGACGTGGGACGGACTCAGCGAGCAGAGCCAGCGGGCGATCGAGCTCGCGTGCGAAATTGTCACCTCGCGCTCCTACACCTATCTCGGCGATCGCGACATGAAGACTGTGCAGGAGCTCGAAGCGGGCCGCAACCAGATCGTTGTCCTCGACGACGAGGTCATCAAGCGGATCCGCGAGGAAGGCCGCAGCTGGATCGACGCCAAGGGTGCCGAGACCTCGAGCGACGACTGGATTGAGCGGATCGGCGAGGCCTACTTCACCTACCAGGACCAGTGGCTCGCCAGCTACAACCGCGTGCAGTAGCGCCCGTCGACGCCCGGCAACCCCATGGACCAGCTCGACCGCGCTCTCGGGCATGTCGCGTCGGCACTCGGCCGCGTCGGCGAGCTGGCCCTGCTTGGCCTCATCCTGGTCACCATCTACGAGGTGGGATTGCGCTACCTCTTCAACCGGCCGAGCTTATGGGCCTACGACATCGCCTATATGCTCTCTGGCACGATGGTTATGCTCGGCGCCGCGTTCGCTCTCCGTGGCAATGCCCATGTCCGCATCGATATCTTCGTCCATCGCCTGCCGCCGCGCTGGCAGCAGGGCTTGCAGGTGCTCATTTACCTTGGCCTGTTCCTGCCGGCGCTCGGAGTGGCTAGCTGGGCAGCCCTGCATCGCACCACCACCGCCTGGCGAACCGGGCAGCTGGAGCAGGTCAGCGCCTGGGCGCCGCAAGTCTGGCCCTTCTACGCCATCATCACCCTCGGGCTAATGGCCCTTTGGGTCGAGGCGGTCGCCGCCGTGCTCCGCCACATCCAGGCTTGGCGCCGAGGCGAGCCGCTTGCCGGCGGCGGCGCCTGAGGGCATGGAGATTCTTTCCGTTCCCGCCCTTTGGATGTTCCCAGCGTTGTTCTTGCTGGTGTTCATGGGGTTCCCCATCGCCTTCGCACTCATCGCGCTTGCGTTCGTCTTCGGCTACGATTTCTTCGGCGCGCGGATCGGCATCCAGTTTTTCGGCCGCATCCATGATGTCCTGACCAACTACTCGTTCGCCGCGGTGCCATTGTTCGTCTTCATGGGCGCCATGCTGGAGCGTTCGGGCATCGCCGAGCGGCTATTCCACGCCATGCAGCTCTGGGTGGGTCGGCTGCCTGGCGGCCTCGCCCTCGCGACCCTCTTGATGTGCGCGGTGTTCGCCGCCGCCACTGGGATCGTCGGTGCGGTCGAGGCGGTGGTCGGCATGATGGCGGCCCCGGCAATGCTGCGCCAGCGCTACGCCCGCGACCTGATCTCCGGCACTATCTGCGCCGGTGGCTCGCTCGGCACCATCATCCCGCCCTCGCTGGTCGTCGTCATCTACGCCACGGTGGTCGGCATCTCCATCGGCGACCTGTTTGCCGGCATCATCTTCCCTGGCTTGTTGATGGTGGTGCTGTTCGTGGCCTACGTGTTGATCCGCTGCGCCCTCGATCCGGCCAGTGGCCCGCCTGCCGATCTTGCCGTGACCAGCGTGGCCCTGCCCGAGAAGCTGCGCATCTCGGCCGTCGCCCTGTTGCCGGCGGTAGCACTGGTCGTGGCGGTCCTGGGCTCGATCCTGGCTGGCGTGGCCTCGCCCACCGAAGCAGCCGGCGTCGGTGCGGCCGGGGCTGTGGCCCTGACCGTCCTCTATGGCAACTTCAACCTAACGCTGTTATTCGACGTATTGCGCCGAACCGTCGCCATCAATGCCATGATCATGCTGGTGGTCATCGGCGGCACGCTGTTCACCAGCATCTTTCTGATCAATGGCGGCTCGAGTCTGGTCAACGACATTCTCGCCGGCACCAATCCCGAGCCTTGGCAGGTCATCGCCCTCTTCCTCTTGATCATCTTCATCCTGGGCTTCATCCTCGACTGGGTGTCGGTCGTGCTGATCTGCATGCCCATCTTCATCCCGGTCCTGCGCCAGCTCGGGGTTGACCCCTTGTGGTTCGGCGTCATGGTCTGTGTCGTCATCCAGACGTCCTACCTGACGCCGCCCATGGCGCCGGCGATCTTCTACTTCCGCGCCATAGCGCCCAAGGAGATCACCTACGGTGACATGTTTCGCGGCGTCCTGCCGTTCATCGCCTGCCAGCTCATCGTCCTGGCGGTGGTTGCCGCATGGCCGCCGGCCGCAACCTACCTGGCCGGCGTTCTCTTTCGATTTTAGAGCCTTGGGGAGCGAGCCTTGAAAGCAGCTGTAATCGAGCGGCAGGGCGGGGTGGAGAACATCGTCTACCGCGAGTGGCCAGACCCCGAAATCGGCCCCGATGACGTGCTGGTGCGCGTGCGGGCCTGCGCCCTCAACCACCTCGACATCTTCGTCCGGCGCGGCATGCCCGGCTTTCCGGTGCCGATGCCCTTCATCTCCGGTGGAGATATCGCTGGCGAGATCGCCGCCGTCGGCGCGCGGGTGGCAACCTTTCAGCCTGGCGATCGTGTCTCTTTGAATCCGCAGACCGACGAGGGGATGATCGGCGAGGAACTGCTGGGCGGCCTAGCCGAACTGGTACGCGTGCCGGCAAAAAACGTCATCGCCATCCCGCCCGAGCTCGATTTCGCCAGAGCGGCTGCGACCCCCATCGCTTATGGAACCGCGCTTCGCATGCTCATCACTCGCGGCCGGCTGCAAGCGAGCGAGAGCGTCCTCGTGCTGGGGGCCAGTGGCGGCGTCGGCCTCGCCTGCATCCAGATCGCCAAGATGGTGCACGCCAAGGCCATCGCCGTCGCGGGCTCGGCCGAGAAATGCGCGCGCCTGCTGGAGCTCGGCGCCGACGAGGCCGTTGATATGTCCTCGAGCGACTTCAGCCGCGAGGCCTGGCGCCTCTCCGGCAAGCGGGGAGTCGACATCTGCGTCAACTTCACCGGTGGCGATACCTACGTGCCGTCGCTGCGCACACTCCGCCCGGGTGGACGGCTGGTCACCTGCGGTGCTACCGCCGGCTTCGATCCCAAGACCGATCTCCGCTTCATCTGGGTGCGCGAGCTCGAGATCCTGGGCTCGAACAGCTACACCCAAACCGACGTGGAAGCGGCGCTGGCGCATGTCGCGGCCGGCCGTCTCGATCCCTTTATCGGCGCCACCTTTCCGCTCGGCGAGCTGGCCGCCGCCGAAACGCTGATGGAACGCCGCGATTTCGTCGGCAAGATCGTGCTGGTGCCCTAGCAGCCTGCTAGCCCGAAGCTTCGACCAGTTGCACCTGCACCGCACGGCGATCCACCTTGCCAGCACCGAGCATCGGCAGGCGGTCAACCACCACGACCCGGCGGGGGTGCGCATAAGCTGGCCCGTTAGCGAGGCAGAACGCCTTGATCATTGCCTCGCTCAGGGCGTGCCCGGCGCGTGCCACCACCAGTGCTGCCGGCGCCTGGCCCTTGGCCGGATGCGGGATGGGCGCCACCGCGACGTCGGCCACCGCCGGGTGGCGGGCGATCAGGTCCTCCACCTCCTTCGGGTAGAGGTTTTCGCCGCCGCAGTTGAACATCTCATCGGACCGGCCGATGAAATAAAAAAAGCCGTCGCCATCGCGGCGAAACCGGTCGCCGGTGCAAAACCAGCCATTGACCAGCCGCGCCGCAGTTTCCTCGGGCCGATTCAAGTAGCCCAGTGTCACCGCTGGGCTCTTGACCCAAAGCTCGCCAAGAGCGGCCGCATCCCTGCCGTCCTCATCGACCAGCCGAACCTCGTTCTCCGGTGCCGGCACGCCGACGCTACCCCGCGGCACTGCTCTACCGTCACCCGGCGGCTGCAGCGGCCCTCCGGCCTCGGTCAAGCCGTAGGCGTTCTTGACCGAGGCGCCAAAGGCAGCCTCGACCGCTGACGCCAGTGCCTCGGTTACCACGGCCGAGCCGATGGCAATCGTCTGGAGCCGGGGAAAAGTGAGGCGCCTCAGCAGCTCGGTTTCGCCCAACGCCTGGGTGAAAATGGCCGGTACGCCCGAGGTGAACGTAGCTCCATATTCGCTCAGCGCCTGCACGAAAAGGCGAGGCTCGAACGACCTGAGGATGACCGCCGTGGCGCCGGCGCGCAGAAAGGGCTTGATGACGCCCCGCATGGCGTTCTTGTGAAAAAGCGGCGTAGCCGCAATCGCGCAGGCATCAGCCGGCAACCGGCCCAGCCGCTCGGCCACATGCATCGACCAGAGCATGCCGGCGTGGCTCAAGAGTGTGCCCTTGGGCCGCCCGCTCGAGCCCGAGGTGTAGGCAACGAAGGCCGGCGCATTCGCGGGCGGGTCGAACGCAGCGTAGTCAACCAGTCCATCACCCAACAGCGCGTCATAATCGGCCCAGCCGCGCGCCGATGTTGCCACCGCCCAGCGATGGCGCGGCAGTCCTTCGAGATCGGCAAGGCGGGGCACCACGGCTAGATCGGCGATGACACCGCGCGCGCCAGAATCGCCGACGATGTGCGAAATGACTGCTGTCGTTGCCTGGGTATTCAGCGCCACTGGCTGCACGCCGAGCCGCATCGCCCCGAAAAAACACTCGACGAAGGTGATGGTGTTGCCCGTTGCCACCAGCACCCGATCGCCGGGCCGAAATCCGGTTCGCGACAAACCAGCGGCAACCCGGTCCATGCGTTGATCAAGCGCGGTATGGGTGACGGTCCGGGGCGCCCTGCCGCTCGCCACCTCGACGAGCGCCGTCTCTGGTCCTGAGCGGTCCCGTCCTGGCCGCTGAAAAAAGCCGAGATTTCGCGCCTCGAGATCAGTCATTGCCGCCGGCCGCCGCCACGGCGTCGACAATCGCCTGATAGCCCGTGCAGCGGCAATAATTACCTGAGATAGCCTCGCGGATGCGCGCCCGGCTCGGACGTGGCTCGCTTGCCAAAAGCTCGGCTGCGGTGAGCACCATGCCTGGTGTGCAGAAGCCGCATTGCAGCGCGGCGCGCTCGCGAAACGCCGCCTGCAGGGCGACTACCCGGCCGCTGGCGGTGGCCCCTTCGATGGTCTCCACCGCGAGGCCGTCCACTTGCATCGCCAGCATCAGGCAGCCGCGCACCGTCCGCCCGTCGACCAGGATTGTGCAGGCGCCGCAGACCCCGTGCTCGCAGCCGACATGGCTGCCGGTGAGACCGAGCCCGTGGCGCAGCCAATCGACCAGCGACTGCCGTACCGGCACGATGGCCCTCACCGGCTCGCCATTGACCGTGCAGGCGAGGGTGGCGGTGGTCTCTAAGCCAAGATCGCTCATTGCGGCGCCTTCCATTGCCCGATGATGCGCTTGAGCAGGGCCGTGGCGAGCTGGCGCTTGTAGGTTGCGCCGTAGCGCAGATCCGGATCGATCGCCAGCTCGCCCATGACCGCCGCTGCTGCCCGGCCATGCGCATGGCCGTCGTCGAGTGCTGCCCCCTTGAGCGCGGCTTGCGCGGCCGTGGCCACGACCGGTCGCGCGCCGGCACCGAAATAGACCAGGCGGCAGTCCTTGATGCAGCCATCGACCACGAGCGCCCGGGCAGCCAGGCCCAAAATGGCATAGTCGCCATGCCGCCGGGCCACCTCGTCGAAGCCGAACCGCGTGTCCGGTCCCAAGCGGGGGACATGCACGCCAACGACCAGCTCGTCTGGGCGCCGAGCGGTGGTGTAGAGGCCCTCGAAGAACGCATCGGCGGTTAGCCGGCGGCGGCCGGCAGGGCCTGCGAGCTCGATCTCGGCATCGAGGCAAACCGCACAGGCCGGCAGCTCCGCTGCCGGATCAGCCAGCGCCAGGCTGCCGCAAATCGTGCCCCGGTGCCGGATCGCCTGATGCGCCACGTGGGGCAGGGCGCGGGCCAGCAGATGCGCCGGGTCATCGGCCCTCACGGCGGCCCAGGCATCGGCATGGCGCACCAGGGCGCCGAAGCTGTAGCCGGCGGCATCGATGCTTTGGCGCTCAAGTGCGCCGATCCGGTTGATGTCGACGAGGATCGCCGGGGCGGTCAGGCGAAGCGCCAGCATCGGCATCAGGCTCTGGCCGCCGGCCAGGACGGCCGCCTCGTCGCCATGTTCGGCCAAGAGTGCCACCGCCGCCTCGACGGTTGCCGGGGCGAGGTAGTGAAAAGGCGCCGGCTTCATCCAGCATTGCTCCGGTCGTTGAGGGCTGCCAGCACCAAGGGCGGCGTCAGCGGGATCTCGGCGAGGCGGCCGCCGCCGACGGCGGCAAGCGCGTCGTTGACCGCATTCAGCACGGCCGCCGAGGCGGCGCAGGTGCCAGCCTCCCCGGCACCCTTGGCGCCGAGCGTCGAGCCACGATAAAGCGTTTCAACGTGGCCTACGGCGATGTCGGGCATCTCCATCGCCATCGGCACCAGGTAGTCGGCGAGGCTGCCGTCAAGAAAGTTCGCCTGGGCATCATAGCGGCAGTGCTCGAAGAGCGCCGCCCCGATCCCCTGGACCACCCCGCCGCGCACCTGCTCGCCGGCCAACAGCGGGTTGATGATCCGGCCGCAATCGTGGACCACCCAATGCTGCAGGCAGCGCACCAGCCCGGTCTCCGGGCAAAGCTGCACCAGGGCTGCCTGGATGCCATTGGTCGGGATGGCGATATCGGCCTCGCGGCGATAGTGATGCGCCACCTGGAGTTGTGGTAATGTGCCTTGGGGAAACTCGTGGCCGGCAAAATGCACCGTCCGTGCCAGAGCGGCGAGCGTGATGCGCTCATGTCTTTGCGCATCGACGATGCAGCCGGCTACCAGGTCGAGTGCCGCGGCCGGGGTCTGCAACAAGGCAGCGGCCGCTGCCAAGATCTGGCCGCGCAGCTTGCGGCCGGCGTGCCAGGCGGCCTCACCGCCGATCGCCGCCCCCCGCGAGGCCCAGGCGCCGCCACCATGCGGCCCGCTCGCCGTACGGCCCATCTCGAGGCCGATGCGCTCGGGGGCGACGCCCACCGCATCGGCCAGCACCTGAACCAGCCCCTCGTCCGTCCCCTGGCCGAGCTCGGACAGGCTGGCCGAGGCCTTGAGCGAGCCATCGGGCTCGACCGCCAGCTGGATCGTATCGGCCGCCGCCACCGGCACGCCGGCCATGCCATAAACCTCGCTGCCGGTGGCGGTCATCTCGACGAACGCGGCAAAGCCCAGGCCCAGCACCTCGCCGGCCTGACGCCTGGCCGCGACGGACTGGCGCAGCGCCGGCAAGCCCATCAGCGCCTCGAGCCGATCGAGACAGGCGACGTGCGACAGGTCGAACACCTCGAGGCCGAGCGCGGTGCGGCAGCGCCCGTCGCCCGGCTCCAGATAGTTGCGGCGCCGCATGGCCAGCGGGTCCTCGCCCCTAGCCCGGGCCGCCATGTCGACCAGCCGTTCGGTGACCGCACAGGCGATGGGATGGCCCACCGACCGGTACTGACCGGTCATCGCCTTGTTCTGAAACACGACATCCGCCTGCGCCCGCGCCGCCGCGAGCCCGTAAGGTGCGCCGAGCGTCCGCATCGCCATCAAGGTCTCGACCGTGCTCGAGCGCGGAAAGACGGAATGGCTGCCGATCCCCTGGACCCCCTTGGCATCGATTGCCAGCAGCCGGCCCTCGGCGTCGACGGCGAGCCTGGCCTCGATCACGTGCTCGCGGGCATGGATGTCGCTCATCAGGCTTTCCAGCCGGTCCGCCACGAACTTGACGGGCCGCCCAAGCAATCGGGCCGCGGCACAGACGGCCACCTCATCCGGGTAGACGTGCATCTTGACGCCGAAGCCGCCGCCGACATCGGACGCCGTCACCCGCACCTGGCTCATGGCCAGCTCCAACAGCTCGCCGAGATGCAGCTGCAGTTGGTGCGGCATCTGGTGCGATGCCCAGACCTCGAGACGGCCTTCGCTCGGCTCGAAGGCGGCCAAGATGCCCCGCGGCTCCAGGGTGACGCCGGTGTGCCGCGAAAAAACGAAGCGTTCTTCCACCACTGTCGCCGCGCTGGCGAAGGCGGCCGCCACGTCGCCCGTCTCGGCCGCGAACCGCCAGGCGAGATTGCTGCCCAGCTCGGGATGAACCAGTGGCGCATCCGCCGCGAGCGCTGCCGTGGCGACGCCGACCGCCGGCCGCTCACGCCAATCCAGCTCGATCGCCGCCACCGCATCTTCGGCCAGCGCCCTAGAGGCTGCCAGCACCAGCGCGATGGGCTCGCCCACCGAGGTGACCCGGCCATTGGCGAGCGGCGTCTGCTCGGGGGCGGCAAGGCCCGGAAAGGCTGCCGAGAGCGTCCGCCACGCCTGGCAGACAGGGGCGAGGTCCGCCCAGGTCAGCACCGCCACGACGCCAGGGGACCGGGCGGCGGCGCTTACTTCGAGCCGGTCGATCACCGCCGCCGGCACCGGGCTGCGCAAAAAGGCCGCGTGCACCTGCCGGGGCAGGTTGATGTCATCGAGATAACGGCCCCGGCCCGCCAGCAATGCGCGGCTACGCGCCCGCGGCCGCGAGGCCCCAATCTGTGCCTCGGTAGAGCCCAAAAGCCGGTCGGGCATGGAGGTGCACTCCTTATCAATTGGCGGTAAGCGGCAACTTCCGATAGTCGTTGGCGTACCATCCGTATAGCAGTTCGACAAGGGCACCCTGGGCTGAGTGAGGATAAATCGCACTAGGAAATTGTATAATCTATTTGTGTTTTTGATGCTCGACTGCCGCTGGCTGGTTTTTCGGGAGGGACAGGTCGGGCACCCCGCGATAACGAAGAATGCCCGCCCTGGCGATGCCCCAGAAACGGCGCATGCGTGCGAGCCCGTAACGGCCTGTGCGTAGGGCGAGAAGCGGCAACGCACAGACCATGGTGGCCTGACATTCCAAGCGAGGACACGCAGATGCCCCAAGCCCACACCGTCATACGCGGCGGACGCCTGCTCGACATCGACGGCCACAGCGCCCCACCGAGCGACATCCTGATCGAGGGCGACACGATCCTTGAGGTGGGCCCGCCCGGCCTCGTCGCGCCCGCATCGGCCGAGCGCGTCGATGCCGCGGGCATGCTCCTCCATCCGGGCCTGATTAATGGCCACACCCACGGCCACGGCAACCTCGCCAAGGGCATTGGCGATCGCTGGTCGCTGGAACTCCTGCTCACGGCCGCACCCTGGATCGGCGGCGGCAGGGAACTCGAGGACAAGTACCTCTCGACCCTGATCGGTGCCGCCGAGATGCTCTTGAAAGGCTGCACTGCGGCTTATGACCTCGCTTTCGAGTTCCCGGCTCCCACCACCGACGGCATGGCCGCCATGGCCAAGGCCTACAAGGACGTCGGCATGCGCTGCGTGCTGGCGCCGATGGTTGCCGACATCGCCTTCTATGACGCCATCCCGGGCCTCTTCGACGCCCTGCCGAAGCATCTGCAGGATGAGATCCCCGCGATGCGCTTGGCCCCGTCCGAGACCACGCTCGAGCGGATCAGGACGGTAGTGGAGGGCTGGGACATCGACACTGACTGGGTCCGCCCCGCCGTTGCACCCACCATTCCGCACCACTGCACCGATGGCTTCCTCACCGGCTGCCGTGACCTCGCCAGGGCGCACGGCGTGGGCCTGCACAGCCACGTCGCCGAAAGCCGAGTGCAGGCGGTCTCGGGCCGAAAGCTCTACGGCAAGACGCTCCTGCAGCACATGGACGTCATGGGGCTCGTTGGTCCCGACTTCACGGTAGCGCACGGTGTGTGGCTGGATGACGAGGACATGCGCATCCTCGCCGGCCAGGGCGCCTCGGTCTCTCACAACCCCGGCAGCAACGCGCTCCTCGGGTCCGGTATCGCCGATGCCAGACGCTTGCTGGAATTCGGGGTCAACCTCGCCATCGGCACGGACGGTGCCAATTGTGCCGACAACCAAAACATGTACGAGGCGATGCGAACGGCCCTCTACGTGAGCCACGTCCGCGGCCCCGACACACACCTCTGGCTCTCGACCGCCGAGGTCGTCAAGGCGGCGACGGAAGGCAGTGCCAAAGCGCTTGGGATGAATGACATCGGCAGGATCGCCCCCGGCATGAAGGCCGACATCGTCTTCCTGGATCTCTGCTCGATCAACTGGATACCCTTTAACGACCCCACCAACCAGCTTGTGCAGACCGAGGACGGCACTTCGGTGCACTCCGTCATGGTCGGCGGCGACTTCAAGGTGAAGGACCGGAAACTAACCAATGTCCTGCTCGCCTCGCTGGCGAAGGACGTCGAGGCAGCGCGGGCCCGCCTCGAGCAGGCTAATTGCGACCGCAAGGGCCTCTTCCCTCACCTCGCCAAGGTGGTCAATTCCTACTGCCCCGGCCTCGCCCGCAAGGCCTATCACATCCATCGCTACGGCGCGCCTATGCACAATCAGTAAATATCCCCCGGCAGAGCCGGGGGCTTCAGTCATGAGCCGCTCAAAGCGGCGCGCCGGATCGCCTCGCGGCTCCGGTTGACGCGCCGGCTGAAGGCGGCTCCTGCCGCGTCAGCGCCAGAGGCCCATCTGCTCGAGGCGCGCATCCTCTTTCTCTTGGTTGCGGATGTAGTCGCGAATGACCGCTTCGTCGCGACCGACCGTGCTGACGAAATACCCGCGCGCCCCGAAGTGCTGGCCGACGAAATTACGCTTCCGTTCCCGGTAAACTCGGGCCAAATGGATCGCACTCTTGCCCTTGATGGAGCCGACGACCTGCGCCGCCGCATGCTTGGGCGGAATGGCGATCATCATGTGCACATGATCCGGCATCAGATGGCCTTCGAGAATCTCGCTGCCCTTCTAGCCCGGATTATGCACCAAGGCTGGCGGGCGTAGCCTAGGTTTCTGATCTGGCGTAGAGTTTTGGTTATCGAGGCCAAAACCCGAGATCGGAAGGACGACGCCCGCCATGAGTGAGATTATGCTGGCTTTGCCCGGCTTGTCACCGGTGAACGGCAAGGCCCTGAGCGCCCGTTTCGACGGCGGCGCGTTGACGTCGGACGCTGGTCTTCTGGCGGTTCGCGAAGTGGAGCGGCGGCTCGATGTGGCGGGGCGGTTGGCGAACGGAATCGACGATCCGCGCGATCCGACGCGCACGGTGCACAGCGTGGCGGACATCTTGCGTTTTCGGATGCTGCTGATCGCGGCGGGCTACGAGGACGGCATCGACGCCAACGCGTTGCGCGCCGATCCGGTGTTCAAGCTGGCGCTCGAGCGATTGCCGGGCGAGCGTGATCTCTGCTCGCAGTCGACGATCAGCCGGTTGGAGAACCTGCCCGACGGGCGGATGCTGTTGCGGCTGGCGCGCGCCATGATCGGGCTCTATTGCGCCTCCTTCGCGCAGGTGCCGAAGCGGATCACGCTCGATATCGACGATACCTTCGACGCCGTGCACGGCGGGCAGCAGCTGCGGTTGTTCAACGCCCATCACGACGATTACGGCTTCCAGCCGATCGTCGTCTTCGACGGCAATGGTCGGTTCGTGGCCGCGGTGCTGCGACCTGCCAAGCGTCCGAAAGGCCGCGAGATCGCCGCACATTTGCGGCGGCTGATCCGCGAGATCCGCCGGCACTGGCCGCGCGTGGAAATCCTCCTGCGTGGCGACAGCCACTACTGCGCACCCGAGGTCCTCGATTTCTGCCGCGCTAAAGGCGTCGACTTCGTGCTCGGCCTGGCCAGCAACGCCAACTTGCGCCGTCGGACCGCCACCCTCGAGCAGTCCACCATCGCCCGCGTCGATCAAAACAGCGCCACCAAGGTCCGCCGCTTCAAGGAATTCCACGACGCCGCCGCGTCATGGAGCCGGGTCGAGCGCATCATCGCCCGCGTCGAAGCCGGGCCGCAGGGCTGCGATACTCGGTATATCGTCACCAATCTCACGCGTGGCAGCGGCAAGGCGCTCTACGAAAAGCTCTACTGCGCCCGCGGCCAAGCCGAGAACCACATCAAGGCGTGGAAGAGCCACTTGGCGGCCGATCGGACTTCTTGCACCAGCGCCGCCGCCAATCAACTGAGGCTCTTCCTGCACGCCGGGGCCTACTGGCTGATGTGGACACTGCGCGCCGCCCTGCCGGCCCGCTCGCCCTGGCGCCACGCCCAGTTCGACACCCTGCGCCTCAGGCTCATCAAAATCGCCGCCCGAGTGGTCGAGCTGAAAACCAGGATTGCGATCCACCTGCCCACCGCCTGCCCGGCCGCCCCCCTCATCCGCCTCCTGCTCGAGCGCCTGCCGCGCATGGCGCCCAGCTGACGCCACGCCCCGACAGCAGTCCCAGCCCGCACGAGCCCCGCAACCCAAGACCAAGTCCCGCACCGCGCCTCCCCGAGAGAGTGCGGCGATCGCCGTCGTCGCCGATCTCGGCGAATCTAGAATCCAGCGCGGAAACCCGCCGTAGCGGCGCAAGCGGACGCCGCTGATGCATAGATCGGGCTAGAAAGCGAGTTGGCGAAACACCTCGCCCAAGTGCCGACGCAGCTCGACATAGAGCGTCTTCCGTGATTACGCAACCTGATGTCTGGAAATTCGTTGGTGGCCCGATCAAGCATCCGGGGTGTTCCAGTTGATGTAGGGTTGTGTTGAAGCCAGCCATGTTTCGTCGATTTCGACGAGAACAGCGGTGACGAGACGCAGCAGCGAGGCGTTGTTGGGGAAGACGCGGACTTTGACGGTGCGTCGCTTGAGCTCCTGCTGGACGGCGCGTTCGATCGGGTTCGAGGTCCGCATGCGCTTGCGGTGATGTTCTGGCAGGTTGAAGACAGCGAGGCCTTCGGGGATGGCGACCTCGAGCCAAGCGGCCAGCTCTGGCGCGATTTTGCGATAGGCATCGACCAGGGATTTCAGCTCGTCTTCGGCGGCGGCGAGGTTCTTGGCGTTCCAGATCTCGCGCAATTGGCTGCCCCGACCGGATGCCTGGGCGCTTTCGAATTGCCGCTGTCGGTGCGTGATGGCTGGCGTTCTGCGCCAGATGGAACTGGCAGCGTTGCCAGATGGCGCCGCCGAGCACGGCTTTGCGGGCGGCCTTCAAGCCAGCATGATCGTCGGCGGTGATGAACCGCACGCCGCGCATGCTGCGCGCAACCAGGCTTTCCAAGAAGTCCCGCCAGTGGACTTCGGCCTCGGAGAGTGCGACCGAGACGCCGAGGATACGGCGACGGCCATCTGCCCCGACACCGAATGCAGACAGCACAGCAGCATCGCGCACGACACCGCTCTGCCGGGATTTCTCGTAGCGGGCGTCCAGGAAGAGATAATGGATTTCGCCGAGCTGCCGACGGCGCCAGGCTTCGAGTTCCTCATCGAGAAGCTTGGCGGCCCGACTGACCTGGGTCCCGGATGACTGGGGTCGATGACAGGCTCTTCAATCCGAACTCGGCCATGACCCGCTCGGCGTCGCGGGTCGAGACGCCACACACATACATCTCGGCCACCGCCAGCATGACCGCGCGGCACGAGCGTCGGCCGCGCTCCAACGCTTGCGGGTAATATGGCTCGTCCGTTCCGGCCGTCTTGGGCACCTCCAGGCTGAGCGTGCCGGCGAGCGTGTCGATCAGCTTGGGCTTGGTACCGTTCGCGTAGCCGCGCCGATCGACGGCGCGTTCGTAGTGTCCGGCACCCAGAAACTGCTCACGTTCCATGCGCATGGATTACGCAACCTGTTGTCTGTAAATTTGGCTTGGCTGGTGTCACCCATCCCGGCTGCTCATTGTGATGTATGCGCGGTCGGCAGCGATCCATTCTTCGTCGATTTCGACGAGGATGGCGGTTGTGAGGCGCTCGAGGGCGGCCTCGTTGGGAAAGACGCGGATCTTGCGGGTGCGCCGTTTGAGCTCCTGCTGGATGGCGCGCTCGATGGGGTTGGCGGTGCGCACGGCGCCGCCAGTGGGCCTCTGAAAGTGAGAACACGGCGAGGCCCTCGGGGATGGCATGTTCGAGCCATGCGGCGAGCTTCGGCGCACCGTCGGCGTATGCCTTGACGATGTGGGCGAGTTCGGCCTCGGCGCTGGGGCGGTCGGTGGCGTTCCAGACGGCGCGCAGCTGGCGGCCGATGGCCTTTCGGGCGGTAGCGCTGGGGGCGTGCTGGATGGCGTTGCGGGCGAGGTGGAACTGGCAGCGCTGCCAGATCGCACCAGGAAAGACGGCCTTGCGTGCAGCGACCCAGATGCCCTCTCGGGAGGCCTGCGTGGTCGTCGCTGGTGATGAAGCGGACGCCGCGCAGGCCGCGGGCCACGAGGCTGTCGAGGAAGCCCCGCCAGTGGACCTCGGCCTCAAAGAGGGCGACGGAGAGGCCCAGCACGCTGCGCTTGCCGTTGGCGTCGATCCCGACCGCGGAGAGGATGGCGGCATCGCGCACCACGCCGTCGATGCGGACCTTTTCGTAGCGCGCGTCGAGGAACAGGTAGGGGAAGGCGCCGAGCTGGCGGGTGCGCCAGGCCTCGAGCTCCGCATCCATGAGAACTGCGGCGCGGCTGACTTGGGCGGAAGAGAGGCTCTCGAGCCCGAACTCGGCCATGACCTTCAGGACGTCGCGCGTCGACACGCCCTGCCCGGCAATCTGGGGATGTACATCTGGGCGATGGCGAGCATGACGGCCCGTGATGAGCGCCGCCCTCGTTCGAGCGCCTGCGGATAGAACGGCGCGTCGCCGCCACGGCTCTTGGGGACCTCGACAGTCAGGGTGCCGGCCGGGGTGTCGAGCTTCTTGGGCTTGTAGCCGTTGGCATACCCGCTGCGCTCGGGCGAGCGCTCGTAAGCCTGCGCGCCGACATGGCGCTCGCGCTCGATGCGCATGGCCAAGTTCAGCATCGCGGTGAACACCGCGGCCATTCCCTCGGGGCCGGTTTCGATCAGCTGTTCCATCAGCTCGGCGACGGTCCTATCGTGCGGGGTCTGCATCCGGTTCTCCTCGGCAAAGGACAGAACCGGGATGGAGCCTCAGCACGGCCGGGGCCATGGCCCCGGCCGTGCTGAGGCTCCATCCCGGTTCTGTCCTTTGCCGAGGAGAACCGGATGCAGACCCCGCACGATAGGACCGTCGCCGAGCTGATGGAACAGCTGATCGAAACCGGCCCCGAGGGAATGGCCGCGGTGTTCACCGCGATGCTGAACTTGGCCATGCGCATCGAGCGCGAGCGCCATGTCGGCGCGCAGGCTTACGAGCGCTCGCCCGAGCGCAGCGGGTATGCCAACGGCTACAAGCCCAAGAAGCTCGACACCCCGGCCGGCACCCTGACTGTCGAGGTCCCCAAGAGCCGTGGCGGCGACGCGCCGTTCTATCCGCAGGCGCTCGAACGAGGGCGGCGCTCATCACGGGCCGTCATGCTCGCCATCGCCCAGATGTACATCCCCAGATTGCCGGGCAGGGCGTGTCGACGCGCGACGTCCTGAAGGTCATGGCCGAGTTCGGGCTCGAGAGCCTCTCTTCCGCCCAAGTCAGCCGCGCCGCAGTTCTCATGGATGCGGAGCTCGAGGCCTGGCGCACCCGCCAGCTCGGCGCCTTCCCCTACCTGTTCCTCGACGCGCGCTACGAAAAGGTCCGCATCGACGGCGTGGTGCGCGATGCCGCCATCCTCTCCGCGGTCGGGATCGACGCCAACGGCAAGCGCAGCGTGCTGGGCCTCTCCGTCGCCCTCTTTGAGGCCGAGGTCCACTGGCGGGGCTTCCTCGACAGCCTCGTGGCCCGCGGCCTGCGCGGCGTCCGCTTCATCACCAGCGACGACCACGCAGGCCTCCCGAGAGGGCATCTGGGTCGCTGCACGCAAGGCCGTCTTTCCTGGTGCGATCTGGCAGCGCTGCCAGTTCCACCTCGCCCGCAACGCCATCCAGCACGCCCCCAGCGCTACCGCCCGAAAGGCCATCGGCCGCCAGCTGCGCGCCGTCTGGAACGCCACCGACCGCCCCAGCGCCGAGGCCGAACTCGCCCACATCGTCAAGGCATACGCCGACGGTGCGCCGAAGCTCGCCGCATGGCTCGAACATGCCATCCCCGAGGGCCTCGCCGTGTTCTCACTTTCAGAGGCCCACTGGCGGCGCCGTGCGCACCGCCAACCCCATCGAGCGCGCCATCCAGCAGGAGCTCAAACGGCGCACCCGCAAGATCCGCGTCTTTCCCAACGAGGCCGCCCTCGAGCGCCTCACAACCGCCATCCTCGTCGAAATCGACGAAGAATGGATCGCTGCCGACCGCGCATACATCACAATGAGCAGCCGGGATGGGTGACACCAGCCAAGCCAAATTTACAGACAACAGGTTGCGTAATCCATGCGCATGGAACGTGAGCAGTTTCTGGGTGCCGGACACTACGAACGCGCCGTCGATCGGCGCGGCTACGCGAACGGTACCAAGCCCAAGCTGATCGACACGCTCGCCGGCACGCTCAGCCTGGAGGTGCCCAAGACGGCCGGAACGGACGAGCCATATTACCCGCAAGCGTTGGAGCGCGGCCGACGCTCGTGCCGCGCGGTCATGCTGGCGGTGGCCGAGATGTATGTGTGTGGCGTCTCGACCCGCGACGCCGAGCGGGTCATGGCCGAGTTCGGATTGAAGAGCCTGTCATCGACCCCAGTCATCCGGGACCCAGGTCAGTCGGGCCGCCAAGCTTCTCGATGAGGAACTCGAAGCCTGGCGCCGTCGGCAGCTCGGCGAAATCCATTATCTCTTCCTGGACGCCCGCTACGAGAAATCCCGGCAGAGCGGTGTCGTGCGCGATGCTGCTGTGCTGTCTGCATTCGGTGTCGGGGCAGATGGCCGTCGCCGTATCCTCGGCGTCTCGGTCGCACTCTCCGAGGCCGAAGTCCACTGGCGGGACTTCTTGGAAAGCCTGGTTGCGCGCAGCATGCGCGGCGTGCGGTTCATCACCGCCGACGATCATGCTGGCTTGAAGGCCGCCCGCAAAGCCGTGCTCGGCGGCGCCATCTGGCAACGCTGCCAGTTCCATCTGGCGCAGAACGCCAGCCATCACGCACCGACAGCGGCAATTCGAAAGCGCCCAGGCATCCGGTCGGGGCAGCCAATTGCGCGAGATCTGGAACGCCAAGAACCTCGCCGCCGCCGAAGACGAGCTGAAATCCCTGGTCGATGCCTATCGCAAAATCGCGCCAGAGCTGGCCGCTTGGCTCGAGGTCGCCATCCCCGAAGGCCTCGCTGTCTTCAACCTGCCAGAACATCACCGCAAGCGCATGCGGACCTCGAACCCGATCGAACGCGCCGTCCAGCAGGAGCTCAAGCGACGCACCGTCAAAGTCCGCGTCTTCCCCAACAACGCCTCGCTGCTGCGTCTCGTCACCGCTGTTCTCGTCGAAATCGACGAAACATGGCTGGCTTCAACACAACCCTACATCAACTGGAACACCCCGGATGCTTGATCGGGCCACCAACGAATTTCCAGACATCAGGTTGCGTAATCACGGAAGACGCTCTATGTCGAGCTGCGTCGGCACTTGGGCGAGGTGTTTCGCCAACTCGCTTTCTAGCCCGATCTATGCATCAGCGGCGTCCGCTTGCGCCGCTACGGCGGGTTTCCGCGCTGGATTCTAGATTCGCCGAGATCGGCGACGACGGCGATCGCCGCACTCTCTCGGGGAGGCGCGGTGCGGGACTTGGTCTTGGGTTGCGGGGCTCGTGCGGGCTGGGACTGCTGTCGGGGCGTGGCGTCAGCTGGGCGCCATGCGCGGCAGGCGCTCGAGCAGGAGGCGGATGAGGGGGGCGGCCGGGCAGGCGGTGGGCAGGTGGATCGCAATCCTGGTTTTCAGCTCGACCACTCGGGCGGCGATTTTGATGAGCCTGAGGCGCAGGGTGTCGAACTGGGCGTGGCGCCAGGGCGAGCGGGCCGGCAGGGCGGCGCGCAGTGTCCACATCAGCCAGTAGGCCCCGGCGTGCAGGAAGAGCCTCAGTTGATTGGCGGCGGCGCTGGTGCAAGAAGTCCGATCGGCCGCCAAGTGGCTCTTCCACGCCTTGATGTGGTTCTCGGCTTGGCCGCGGGCGCAGTAGAGCTTTTCGTAGAGCGCCTTGCCGCTGCCACGCGTGAGATTGGTGACGATATACCGAGTATCGCAGCCCTGCGGCCCGGCTTCGACGCGGGCGATGATGCGCTCGACCCGGCTCCATGACGCGGCGGCGTCGTGGAATTCCTTGAAGCGGCGGACCTTGGTGGCGCTGTTTTGATCGACGCGGGCGATGGTGGACTGCTCGAGGGTGGCGGTCCGACGGCGCAAGTTGGCGTTGCTGGCCAGGCCGAGCACGAAGTCGACGCCTTTAGCGCGGCAGAAATCGAGGACCTCGGGTGCGCAGTAGTGGCTGTCGCCACGCAGGAGGATTTCCACGCGCGGCCAGTGCCGGCGGATCTCGCGGATCAGCCGCCGCAAATGTGCGGCGATCTCGCGGCCTTTCGGACGCTTGGCAGGTCGCAGCACCGCGGCCACGAACCGACCATTGCCGTCGAAGACGACGATCGGCTGGAAGCCGTAATCGTCGTGATGGGCGTTGAACAACCGCAGCTGCTGCCCGCCGTGCACGGCGTCGAAGGTATCGTCGATATCGAGCGTGATCCGCTTCGGCACCTGCGCGAAGGAGGCGCAATAGAGCCCGATCATGGCGCGCGCCAGCCGCAACAGCATCCGCCCGTCGGGCAGGTTCTCCAACCGGCTGATCGTCGACTGCGAGCAGAGATCACGCTCGCCCGGCAATCGCTCGAGCGCCAGCTTGAACACCGGATCGGCGCGCAACGCGTTGGCGTCGATGCCGTCCTCGTAGCCCGCCGCGATCAGCAGCATCCGAAAACGCAAGATGTCCGCCACGCTGTGCACCGTGCGCGTCGGATCGCGCGGATCGTCGATTCCGTTCGCCAACCGCCCCGCCACATCGAGCCGCCGCTCCACTTCGCGAACCGCCAGAAGACCAGCGTCCGACGTCAACGCGCCGCCGTCGAAACGGGCGCTCAGGGCCTTGCCGTTCACCGGTGACAAGCCGGGCAAAGCCAGCATAATCTCACTCATGGCGGGCGTCGTCCTTCCGATCTCGGGTTTTGGCCTCGATAACCAAAACTCTACGCCAGATCAGAAACCTAGGCTACGCCCGCCAGCCTTGGTGCATAATCCGGGCTAGAAGGGCAGCGAGATTCTCGAAGGCCATCTGATGCCGGATCATGTGCACATGATGATCGCCATTCCGCCCAAGCATGCGGCGGCGCAGGTCGTCGGCTCCATCAAGGGCAAGAGTGCGATCCATTTGGCCCGAGTTTACCGGGAACGGAAGCGTAATTTCGTCGGCCAGCACTTCGGGGCGCGCGGGTATTTCGTCAGCACGGTCGGTCGCGACGAAGCGGTCATTCGCGACTACATCCGCAACCAAGAGAAAGAGGATGCGCGCCTCGAGCAGATGGGCCTCTGGCGCTGACGCGGCAGGAGCCGCCTTCAGCCGGCGCGTCAACCGGAGCCGCGAGGCGATCCGGCGCGCCGCTTTGAGCGGCTCATGACTGAAGCCCCCGGCTCTGCCGGGGGATATTTACTGATTGTGCATAGGCGCGCCGTAGCGATGGATGTGATAGGCCTTGCGGGCGAGGCCGGGGCAGTAGGAATTGACCACCTTGGCGAGGTGAGGGAAGAGGCCCTTGCGGTCGCAATTAGCCTGCTCGAGGCGGGCCCGCGCTGCCTCGACGTCCTTCGCCAGCGAGGCGAGCAGGACATTGGTTAGTTTCCGGTCCTTCACCTTGAAGTCGCCGCCGACCATGACGGAGTGCACCGAAGTGCCGTCCTCGGTCTGCACAAGCTGGTTGGTGGGGTCGTTAAAGGGTATCCAGTTGATCGAGCAGAGATCCAGGAAGACGATGTCGGCCTTCATGCCGGGGGCGATCCTGCCGATGTCATTCATCCCAAGCGCTTTGGCACTGCCTTCCGTCGCCGCCTTGACGACCTCGGCGGTCGAGAGCCAGAGGTGTGTGTCGGGGCCGCGGACGTGGCTCACGTAGAGGGCCGTTCGCATCGCCTCGTACATGTTTTGGTTGTCGGCACAATTGGCACCGTCCGTGCCGATGGCGAGGTTGACCCCGAATTCCAGCAAGCGTCTGGCATCGGCGATACCGGACCCGAGGAGCGCGTTGCTGCCGGGGTTGTGAGAGACCGAGGCGCCCTGGCCGGCGAGGATGCGCATGTCCTCGTCATCCAGCCACACACCGTGCGCTACCGTGAAGTCGGGACCAACGAGCCCCATGACGTCCATGTGCTGCAGGAGCGTCTTGCCGTAGAGCTTTCGGCCCGAGACCGCCTGCACTCGGCTTTCGGCGACGTGGCTGTGCAGGCCCACGCCGTGCGCCCTGGCGAGGTCACGGCAGCCGGTGAGGAAGCCATCGGTGCAGTGGTGCGGAATGGTGGGTGCAACGGCGGGGCGGACCCAGTCAGTGTCGATGTCCCAGCCCTCCACTACCGTCCTGATCCGCTCGAGCGTGGTCTCGGACGGGGCCAAGCGCATCGCGGGGATCTCATCCTGCAGATGCTTCGGCAGGGCGTCGAAGAGGCCCGGGATGGCGTCATAGAAGGCGATGTCGGCAACCATCGGCGCCAGCACGCAGCGCATGCCGACGTCCTTGTAGGCCTTGGCCATGGCGGCCATGCCGTCGGTGGTGGGAGCCGGGAACTCGAAAGCGAGGTCATAAGCCGCAGTGCAGCCTTTCAAGAGCATCTCGGCGGCACCGATCAGGGTCGAGAGGTACTTGTCCTCGAGTTCCCTGCCGCCGCCGATCCAGGGTGCGGCCGTGAGCAGGAGTTCCAGCGACCAGCGATCGCCAATGCCCTTGGCGAGGTTGCCGTGGCCGTGGGTGTGGCCATTAATCAGGCCCGGATGGAGGAGCATGCCCGCGGCATCGACGCGCTCGGCCGATGCGGGCGCGACGAGGCCGGGCGGGCCCACCTCAAGGATCGTGTCGCCCTCGATCAGGATGTCGCTCGGTGGGGCGCTGTGGCCGTCGATGTCGAGCAGGCGTCCGCCGCGTATGACGGTGTGGGCTTGGGGCATCTGCGTGTCCTCGCTTGGAATGTCAGGCCACCATGGTCTGTGCGTTGCCGCTTCTCGCCCTACGCACAGGCCGTTACGGGCTCGCACGCATGCGCCGTTTCTGGGGCATCGCCAGGGCGGGCATTCTTCGTTATCGCGGGGTGCCCGACCTGTCCCTCCCGAAAAACCAGCCAGCGGCAGTCGAGCATCAAAAACACAAATAGATTATACAATTTCCTAGTGCGATTTATCCTCACTCAGCCCAGGGTGCCCTTGTCGAACTGCTATACGGATGGTACGCCAACGACTATCGGAAGTTGCCGCTTACCGCCAATTGATAAGGAGTGCACCTCCATGCCCGACCGGCTTTTGGGCTCTACCGAGGCACAGATTGGGGCCTCGCGGCCGCGGGCGCGTAGCCGCGCATTGCTGGCGGGCCGGGGCCGTTATCTCGATGACATCAACCTGCCCCGGCAGGTGCACGCGGCCTTTTTGCGCAGCCCGGTGCCGGCGGCGGTGATCGACCGGCTCGAAGTAAGCGCCGCCGCCCGGTCCCCTGGCGTCGTGGCGGTGCTGACCTGGGCGGACCTCGCCCCTGTCTGCCAGGCGTGGCGGACGCTCTCGGCAGCCTTTCCGGGCCTTGCCGCCCCCGAGCAGACGCCGCTCGCCAATGGCCGGGTCACCTCGGTGGGCGAGCCCATCGCGCTGGTGCTGGCAGCCTCTAGGGCGCTGGCCGAAGATGCGGTGGCGGCGATCGAGCTGGATTGGCGTGAGCGGCCGGCGGTCGGCGTCGCCACGGCAGCGCTCGCGGCGGATGCGCCACTGGTTCATCCCGAGCTGGGCAGCAATCTCGCCTGGCGGTTCGCGGCCGAGACGGGCGACGTGGCGGCCGCCTTCGCCAGCGCGGCGACAGTGGTGGAAGAACGCTTCGTTTTTTCGCGGCACACCGGCGTCACCCTGGAGCCGCGGGGCATCTTGGCCGCCTTCGAGCCGAGCGAAGGCCGTCTCGAGGTCTGGGCATCGCACCAGATGCCGCACCAACTGCAGCTGCATCTCGGCGAGCTGTTGGAGCTGGCCATGAGCCAGGTGCGGGTGACGGCGTCCGATGTCGGCGGCGGCTTCGGCGTCAAGATGCACGTCTACCCGGATGAGGTGGCCGTCTGTGCCGCGGCCCGATTGCTTGGGCGGCCCGTCAAGTTCGTGGCGGACCGGCTGGAAAGCCTGATGAGCGACATCCATGCCCGCGAGCACGTGATCGAGGCCAGGCTCGCCGTCGACGCCGAGGGCCGGCTGCTGGCAATCGATGCCAAGGGGGTCCAGGGGATCGGCAGCCATTCCGTCTTTCCGCGCTCGAGCACGGTCGAGACCTTGATGGCGATGCGGACGCTCGGCGCACCTTACGGGCTCGCGGCGGCGCGGGCGCAGGCGGATGTCGTGTTTCAGAACAAGGCGATGACCGGTCAGTACCGGTCGGTGGGCCATCCCATCGCCTGTGCGGTCACCGAACGGCTGGTCGACATGGCGGCCCGGGCTAGGGGCGAGGACCCGCTGGCCATGCGGCGCCGCAACTATCTGGAGCCGGGCGACGGGCGCTGCCGCACCGCGCTCGGCCTCGAGGTGTTCGACCTGTCGCACGTCGCCTGTCTCGATCGGCTCGAGGCGCTGATGGGCTTGCCGGCGCTGCGCCAGTCCGTCGCGGCCAGGCGTCAGGCCGGCGAGGTGCTGGGCCTGGGCTTTGCCGCGTTCGTCGAGATGACCGCCACCGGCAGCGAGGTTTATGGCATGGCCGGCGTGCCGGTGGCGGCGGCCGATACGATCCAGCTGGCGGTCGAGCCCGATGGCTCGCTCAAGGCCTCGGCCAGCCTGTCCGAGCTCGGCCAGGGGACGGACGAGGGGCTGGTTCAGGTGCTGGCCGATGCGGTGGGCGTCGCCCCCGAGCGCATCGGCCTCGAGATGGGCCGTACGGCGAGCGGGCCGCATGGTGGCGGCGCCTGGGCCTCGCGGGGGGCGGCGATCGGCGGTGAGGCCGCCTGGCACGCCGGCCGCAAGCTGCGCGGCCAGATCTTGGCAGCGGCCGCTGCCTTGTTGCAGACCCCGGCCGCGGCACTCGACCTGGTAGCCGGCTGCATCGTCGATGCGCAAAGACATGAGCGCATCACGCTCGCCGCTCTGGCACGGACGGTGCATTTTGCCGGCCACGAGTTTCCCCAAGGCACATTACCACAACTCCAGGTGGCGCATCACTATCGCCGCGAGGCCGATATCGCCATCCCGACCAATGGCATCCAGGCAGCCCTGGTGCAGCTTTGCCCGGAGACCGGGCTGGTGCGCTGCCTGCAGCATTGGGTGGTCCACGATTGCGGCCGGATCATCAACCCGCTGTTGGCCGGCGAGCAGGTGCGCGGCGGGGTGGTCCAGGGGATCGGGGCGGCGCTCTTCGAGCACTGCCGCTATGATGCCCAGGCGAACTTTCTTGACGGCAGCCTCGCCGACTACCTGGTGCCGATGGCGATGGAGATGCCCGACATCGCCGTAGGCCACGTTGAAACGCTTTATCGTGGCTCGACGCTCGGCGCCAAGGGTGCCGGGGAGGCTGGCACCTGCGCCGCCTCGGCGGCCGTGCTGAATGCGGTCAACGACGCGCTTGCCGCCGTCGGCGGCGGCCGCCTCGCCGAGATCCCGCTGACGCCGCCCTTGGTGCTGGCAGCCCTCAACGACCGGAGCAATGCTGGATGAAGCCGGCGCCTTTTCACTACCTCGCCCCGGCAACCGTCGAGGCGGCGGTGGCACTCTTGGCCGAACATGGCGACGAGGCGGCCGTCCTGGCCGGCGGCCAGAGCCTGATGCCGATGCTGGCGCTTCGCCTGACCGCCCCGGCGATCCTCGTCGACATCAACCGGATCGGCGCACTTGAGCGCCAAAGCATCGATGCCGCCGGCTACAGCTTCGGCGCCCTGGTGCGCCATGCCGATGCCTGGGCCGCCGTGAGGGCCGATGACCCGGCGCATCTGCTGGCCCGCGCCCTGCCCCACGTGGCGCATCAGGCGATCCGGCACCGGGGCACGATTTGCGGCAGCCTGGCGCTGGCTGATCCGGCAGCGGAGCTGCCGGCCTGTGCGGTTTGCCTCGATGCCGAGATCGAGCTCGCAGGCCCTGCCGGCCGCCGCCGGCTAACCGCCGATGCGTTCTTCGAGGGCCTCTACACCACCGCTCGGCGCCCAGACGAGCTGGTCGTTGGCGTGCATGTCCCCCGCTTGGGACCGGACACGCGGTTCGGCTTCGACGAGGTGGCCCGGCGGCATGGCGACTATGCCATTTTGGGCCTGGCTGCCCGGGCGCTCGTGGTCGATGGCTGCATCAAGGACTGCCGCCTGGTCTATTTCGGTGCCGGCGCGCGACCGGTCGTGGCCACGGCCGCGCAAGCCGCGCTCAAGGGGGCAGCACTCGACGACGGCCATGCGCATGGCCGGGCAGCAGCGGCGGTCATGGGCGAGCTGGCGATCGATCCGGATCTGCGCTACGGCGCAACCTACAAGCGCCAGCTCGCCACGGCCCTGCTCAAGCGCATCATCGGGCAATGGAAGGCGCCGCAATGAGCGATCTTGGCTTAGAGACCACCGCCACCCTCGCCTGCACGGTCAATGGCGAGCCGGTGAGGGCCATCGTGCCGGTACGGCAGTCGCTGGTCGATTGGCTGCGCCACGGGCTCGGTCTCACCGGCAGCCATGTCGGCTGCGAGCACGGGGTCTGCGGCGCCTGCACAATCCTGGTCGACGGGCGGACGGTGCGCGGCTGCCTGATGCTGGCGATGCAAGTGGACGGCCTCGCGGTGGAGACCATCGAAGGGGCCACCGCCAGCGGCCGGGTAGTCGCCCTGCAGGCGGCGTTTCGCGAGCGCGCCGCGCTGCAATGCGGCTTCTGCACACCAGGCATGGTGCTCACCGCAGCCGAGCTTTTGGCAAGCGAGCCACGTCCGAGCCGGGCGCGCATCCGCGAGGCTATCTCAGGTAATTATTGCCGCTGCACGGGCTATCAGGCGATTGTCGACGCCGTGGCGGCGGCCGGCGGCAATGACTGATCTCGAGGCGCGAAATCTCGGCTTTTTTCAGCGGCCAGGACGGGACCGCTCAGGACCAGAGACGGCGCTCGTCGAGGTGGCGAGCGGCAGGGCGCCCCGGACCGTCACCCATACCGCGCTTGATCAACGCATGGACCGGGTTGCCGCTGGTTTGTCGCGAACCGGATTTCGGCCCGGCGATCGGGTGCTGGTGGCAACGGGCAACACCATCACCTTCGTCGAGTGTTTTTTCGGGGCGATGCGGCTCGGCGTGCAGCCAGTGGCGCTGAATACCCAGGCAACGACAGCAGTCATTTCGCACATCGTCGGCGATTCTGGCGCGCGCGGTGTCATCGCCGATCTAGCCGTGGTGCCCCGCCTTGCCGATCTCGAAGGACTGCCGCGCCATCGCTGGGCGGTGGCAACATCGGCGCGCGGCTGGGCCGATTATGACGCGCTGTTGGGTGATGGACTGGTTGACTACGCTGCGTTCGACCCGCCCGCGAATGCGCCGGCCTTCGTTGCCTACACCTCGGGCTCGAGCGGGCGGCCCAAGGGCACACTCTTGAGCCACGCCGGCATGCTCTGGTCGATGCATGTGGCCGAGCGGCTGGGCCGGTTGCCGGCTGATGCCTGCGCGATTGCGGCTACGCCGCTTTTTCACAAGAACGCCATGCGGGGCGTCATCAAGCCCTTTCTGCGCGCCGGCGCCACGGCGGTCATCCTCAGGTCGTTCGAGCCTCGCCTTTTCGTGCAGGCGCTGAGCGAATATGGAGCTACGTTCACCTCGGGCGTACCGGCCATTTTCACCCAGGCGTTGGGCGAAACCGAGCTGCTGAGGCGCCTCACTTTTCCCCGGCTCCAGACGATTGCCATCGGCTCGGCCGTGGTAACCGAGGCACTGGCGTCAGCGGTCGAGGCTGCCTTTGGCGCCTCGGTCAAGAACGCCTACGGCTTGACCGAGGCCGGAGGGCCGCTGCAGCCGCCGGGTGACGGTAGAGCAGTGCCGCGGGGTAGCGTCGGCGTGCCGGCACCGGAGAACGAGGTTCGGCTGGTCGATGAGGACGGCAGGGATGCGGCCGCTCTTGGCGAGCTTTGGGTCAAGAGCCCAGCGGTGACACTGGGCTACTTGAATCGGCCCGAGGAAACTGCGGCGCGGCTGGTCAATGGCTGGTTTTGCACCGGCGACCGGTTTCGCCGCGATGGCGACGGCTTTTTTTATTTCATCGGCCGGTCCGATGAGATGTTCAACTGCGGCGGCGAAAACCTCTACCCGAAGGAGGTGGAGGACCTGATCGCCCGCCACCCGGCGGTGGCCGACGTCGCGGTGGCGCCCATCCCGCATCCGGCCAAGGGCCAGGCGCCGGCAGCACTGGTGGTGGCACGCGCCGGGCACGCCCTGAGCGAGGCAATGATCAAGGCGTTCTGCCTCGCTAACGGGCCAGCTTATGCGCACCCCCGCCGGGTCGTGGTGGTTGACCGCCTGCCGATGCTCGGTGCTGGCAAGGTGGATCGCCGTGCGGTGCAGGTGCAACTGGTCGAAGCTTCGGGCTAGCAGGCTGCTAGGGCACCAGCACGATCTTGCCGACGAAATCGCGGCGTTCCATCAGCGTTTCGGCGGCGGCCAGCTCGCCGAGCGGAAAGGTGGCGCCGATAAAGGGATCGAGACGGCCGGCCGCGACATGCGCCAGCGCCGCTTCCACGTCGGTTTGGGTGTAGCTGTTCGAGCCCAGGATCTCGAGCTCGCGCACCCAGATGAAGCGGAGATCGGTCTTGGGATCGAAGCCGGCGGTAGCACCGCAGGTGACCAGCCGTCCACCCGGGCGGAGTGTGCGCAGCGACGGCACGTAGGTATCGCCACCGGTGAAGTTGACGCAGATGTCGACTCCCCGCTTGCCGGAGAGGCGCCAGGCCTCGCGGCTGAAGTCGCTCGAGGACATATCAACGGCCTCGTCGGCGCCGAGCTCCAGCAGGCGCGCGCATTTCTCGGCCGAGCCCGCGACGGCGATGGCCTTGGCGTGCACCATCTTGGCGATCTGGATGCAGGCGAGGCCGACGCCGCCACTGGCCCCCAGCACGAGGACGCTCTCGCTCGCTTGCAGCCGGCCGCGAGTGATGAGCATGCGAAGCGCGGTTCCATAAGCGATGGGGGTCGCAGCCGCTCTGGCGAAATCGAGCTCGGGCGGGATGGCGATGACGTTTTTTGCCGGCACGCGTACCAGTTCGGCTAGGCCGCCCAGCAGTTCCTCGCCGATCATCCCCTCGTCGGTCTGCGGATTCAAAGAGACACGATCGCCAGGCTGAAAGGTTGCCACCCGCGCGCCGACGGCGGCGATCTCGCCAGCGATATCTCCACCGGAGATGAAGGGCATCGGCACCGGAAAGCCGGGCATGCCGCGCCGGACGAAGATGTCGAGGTGGTTGAGGGCGCAGGCCCGCACGCGCACCAGCACGTCATCGGGGCCGATTTCGGGGTCTGGCCACTCGCGGTAGACGATGTTCTCCACCCCGCCCTGCCGCTCGATTACAGCTGCTTTCAAGGCTCGCTCCCCAAGGCTCTAAAATCGAAAGAGAACGCCGGCCAGGTAGGTTGCGGCCGGCGGCCATGCGGCAACCACCGCCAGGACGATGAGCTGGCAGGCGATGAACGGCAGGACGCCGCGAAACATGTCACCGTAGGTGATCTCCTTGGGCGCTATGGCGCGGAAGTAGAAGATCGCCGGCGCCATGGGCGGCGTCAGGTAGGACGTCTGGATGACGACACAGACCATGACGCCGAACCACAAGGGGTCAACCCCGAGCTGGCGCAGGACCGGGATGAAGATGGGCATGCAGATCAGCACGACCGACACCCAGTCGAGGATGAAGCCCAGGATGAAGATGATCAAGAGGAAGAGGGCGATGACCTGCCAAGGCTCGGGATTGGTGCCGGCGAGAATGTCGTTGACCAGACTCGAGCCGCCATTGATCAGAAAGATGCTGGTGAACAGCGTGCCGCCGATGACCACCAGCATGATCATGGCATTGATGGCGACGGTTCGGCGCAATACGTCGAATAACAGCGTTAGGTTGAAGTTGCCATAGAGGACGGTCAGGGCCACAGCCCCGGCCGCACCGACGCCGGCTGCTTCGGTGGGCGAGGCCACGCCAGCCAGGATCGAGCCCAGGACCGCCACGACCAGTGCTACCGCCGGCAACAGGGCGACGGCCGAGATGCGCAGCTTCTCGGGCAGGGCCACGCTGGTCACGGCAAGATCGGCAGGCGGGCCACTGGCCGGATCGAGGGCGCAGCGGATCAACACGTAGGCCACGAACAGCACCACCATCAACAAGCCAGGGAAGATGATGCCGGCAAACAGGTCGCCGATGGAGATGCCGACCACCGTGGCGTAGATGACGACGACCAGCGAGGGCGGGATGATGGTGCCGAGCGAGCCACCGGCGCAGATAGTGCCGGAGATCAGGTCGCGGGCGTAGCGCTGGCGCAGCATTGCCGGGGCCGCCATCATGCCGACCACCGCCTCGACCGCACCGACGATCCCAGTGGCGGCGGCGAACACCGCGCACATCAAGAGGGTCGCGAGGGCGAGGCCGCCAGGCAGCCGACCCACCCAGAGCTGCATGGCGTGGAATAGCCGCTCGGCGATGCCCGAACGCTCCAGCATGGCGCCCATGAAGACGAACAATGGCACCGCGGCGAACGAGTAGTTGGTCAGGACATCATGGATGCGGCCGAAAAACTGGATGCCGATCCGCGCGCCGAAGAAATCGTAGCCGAAGACGAACGCAAGCGCGATGAGTGCGAAGGCGATGGGGAACCCCATGAACACCAGCAAGAACAACGCTGGGAACATCCAAAGGGCGGGAACGGAAAGAATCTCCATGCCCTCAGGCGCCGCCGCCGGCAAGCGGCTCGCCTCGGCGCCAAGCCTGGATGTGGCGGAGCACGGCGGCGACCGCCTCGACCCAAAGGGCCATTAGCCCGAGGGTGATGATGGCGTAGAAGGGCCAGACTTGCGGCGCCCAGGCGCTGACCTGCTCCAGCTGCCCGGTTCGCCAGGCGGTGGTGGTGCGATGCAGGGCTGCCCAGCTAGCCACTCCGAGCGCCGGCAGGAACAGGCCAAGGTAAATGAGCACCTGCAAGCCCTGCTGCCAGCGCGGCGGCAGGCGATGGACGAAGATATCGATGCGGACATGGGCATTGCCACGGAGAGCGAACGCGGCGCCGAGCATAACCATCGTGCCAGAGAGCATATAGGCGATGTCGTAGGCCCATAAGCTCGGCCGGTTGAAGAGGTAGCGCAATCCCACCTCGTAGATGGTGACCAGGATGAGGCCAAGCAGGGCCAGCTCGCCGACGCGGCCGAGTGCCGACGCGACATGCCCGAGAGCGCGGTCGAGCTGGTCCATGGGGTTGCCGGGCGTCGACGGGCGCTACTGCACGCGGTTGTAGCTGGCGAGCCACTGGTCCTGGTAGGTGAAGTAGGCCTCGCCGATCCGCTCAATCCAGTCGTCGCTCGAGGTCTCGGCACCCTTGGCGTCGATCCAGCTGCGGCCTTCCTCGCGGATCCGCTTGATGACCTCGTCGTCGAGGACAACGATCTGGTTGCGGCCCGCTTCGAGCTCCTGCACAGTCTTCATGTCGCGATCGCCGAGATAGGTGTAGGAGCGCGAGGTGACAATTTCGCACGCGAGCTCGATCGCCCGCTGGCTCTGCTCGCTGAGTCCGTCCCACGTCGCTGTCGTCATGCTCAGCTCGTAGACCGCGGCAGGCGTATGGATGCCGGGCAAGATCACGTACTCGGCGACGTTGTGGAAGCCCACTTGCGCGTTGAGATAGGGCGTCAGGTACTCGGCGGAATCGATGGCCTGGCGCTCGAGGGCGGGAAAGACGTCGGGACCGGGGATGACGGTTGGCGTGGCGCCCAGCGCCTGGATGACGTCGACGAAGGCGCCGGCAGTGCGGTGGCGCAGGCCCTCGAAGTCGGCCAGCGTCTGGATCGACCGGTGCGAGTGGGCGAAGACCTCGCTGCCGAGCATGCCGCAGGCCACCGCATGTTGGCCATCGACGGCGCGGCGGAACTCGGTCAACAGCTCCTTGCCGCCGCCATTATAGGTCCAGTGGTAGAGGGCCTCTGGGCCCATGCCGCCCGGCAGGGCGCCGAAATAGGCATTGCCGGCGTGCTGGTTGACGATGTAGCCGGCCCAGCCGAAGTTCATGTCGGCGAGACCATCGTTGACCGCAGCGTGCCCGTCAAAGACGCCGGCAATGACGCCAGCACCATAGGGTGTCACCTGCAGCTCGCCGCCGCTGAACTCGCTGGCAAGCTCGACAAAGGTGCGCACGTAGATGTCGAAGACCTCGGAGCCCTCGCGCTCCCAGGCGGTCAGCGTCAGGTTGGCGCCCTGTGACGGTGCCGCCGCGAGCGTCAGCACAGCGAGGCTGCAGGCGGCCAGGGTGGAACGATAGATCATCGGCTTAGTCTCCTTCAGGATTCTGGATTCGATGGGCGGTTCAGGCGGGCGGATAGCCCACGTAGCGGTGCAATCCGACGTCGTCGCACCACGTGCGGCGGTTGGCTTCGGCGAGGTAGGGCTCGAGTTCGGCGACCCGAGCCATCACCGCCTGCACCTCGGCCTGCAGCGAGGGCAGGAGGGCCACGACTTCCTCGCGTAGCGCACCTTCGTCGATGGTGGTGATCCGCCGGTCCTGCATAACTACCTCGCCGCCGACGACGACAGCAACGACGCCACGGCCGCTCTCAGTGAACACCGTCTGGCGGACGGCGCTGTTGAACGGCACATAAGAGAGGTCGGTGAGGTCGACGAGGCAGAAATCGGCCAGCATGCCGGGTTCGATGTCGCCAATCTCGCCTGCCCGCTGCAAGGCCGCGGCGCCGCCCAGGGTGGCGGCTCGCATCGCGTCGAAGGCCGTGGGCCGGCCGGGTGTCGGGTCGCTGACGGCGGCAAGGTCGGCAAATAGCTTCATCGCCTGGAACATGTTCTGCACGTCGGAGCAGCTGCAATTGTCGCAGCCGAGCGCCACGTTGACGCCTTTCTCGACGTAGGAGCGGATGGGGGCGACGCCGCTCTTGGTCTTGAGGTTGCCCACCGGGTTCAAGACGACGTGGGTGCCGGCGGCCTGGATCAGGTCGATCTCCTCTTCCAGCATCCAGACGCTGTGGGCGAGGCCCAGCCGTTCGTTCAGGAGCCCGCAAGACTGCAGATAGCGGATCAGCGAGCCGCCATAGGCCGCATGTTCGTGCCGGGCGACCAGAGTCATGGCGCGCGATTCGTAGATGTGGGTGTAGACCGGGAGCTCGCGTTTGCGGCTGAGATCGGCCAAGCGTTCCAGCATGGTTCGGGTGCAGCGTTCGGGGCTGGTGGGGGCTAGGGCCCAGCCGATGCGCGGGTGGCGGCCCTGCCAGCGACCGATGATGTCGTCGAGGACGACGATGAGGTCGCGCTCCTCGGGATGCACGGAGCCGCCCAGCAAATGCTGCTTGTCGGCTGGCACGCACTCGTCCCAGTAGGCCATGCCCTTGGCACCGCCGACATCGGCCACCTGCAGGGAGAAGACGCAGCGAATGCCCACCTCGGCATAGGCGTCCATGACCACCTTGAGGTCATCCTCGTCGATGGGCGCGAGGGTGAGCATGTCCTGGACGGTGGTGATGCCGCCACGCAGGCACTCGGCCGCGCCCAGGAGCGTGCGAGCGCGAAGCTCGGACTTCGACCGCCGGCCATAGTTGGGCGGCAGCGCCTGCAGCAGCCAGGTCTCGAGCGGGATTGTCTCGAAGCAGCCCTTCAAGAGGATGTCATGGCTATGGTAATGCGCGTTGACGAAGCCCGGCAGCACCAGCCGGTCGCGAGCATCCAAGACGGTGTCGAGGCGCTCGACGCCGTGTTGGACGCGGCCCTCGGGCGTCCGCAAGGTTTCGGCAAGTCCTGGAGCCACAGCAATGATCCGGTCGCCCTTGATGAGGATGTCTTGGGTTTCTGGGCGATCAGCGTTCCCACCATGCTGATAGACCCGGCCGCCGGTGACCAGCATCGTTCGCGCTTCGGGCTCCATTGGCCGTCCCTTTGTCATTTTTGGATCAAATGATACGCTAGCGCATGGACCAAAGGGATGTCATCTGCTTTGTTCCACCTCGCGCATCGGGGTCGAGCAAGGAGCATGCCACTATGAGCAGCCCGGACGAGAGCAGCGCCAGCGTTAACATCGCCACGGCCCAGGCGGTGCTCGATGCTGTTCCCTTCCATGACCGGGTGCTACGCCCGCGCGTGATCGCGGTCGACACGGCACGCGGCCAGTTGGACGTAGCCCTCGACGGCAACCCAGATCTCTGCCGATCCACCGAGAGCGACGCCTTGCATGGCGGGGTGGTGGCGAGCCTCATCGATCTGGCTGCCTATAATGCGGCTGCCCTGCACAAAGGTTTGGCAACGCCGACGCTCGATCTGCGCATCGACTATCTGCGCCCGGCAGTCGCACCCTTGCGGGCGAGCGCGCGGGTGGTGCGCGCCGGCCGGAGCGTGGTCACGGTCGACGTAGCGGTCGAAGACAGTACCGGTCGCCTCGTCGCACTGGGACGCGGCAGCTTCTCTGTTGCTGGAGGCTGAGCCGATGGCGCCGTTCGAGATCGACGTGGTGCGCCTGGCACAGGATCTGGTCCGCCAGCCGAGCGAGCAGACGGCAGCAATGGAAGCGGACCCGGCTGTTCTGGGCTTCGTCCGCGACCATGTGGCGCCCCGGCTCGAGCATTACGGGTTGCGGCCGAAGCTCGATGGCATGGGCAATCTCCTAGTGGCGCTTGGGCCCGAGGGGCCGAGGCCGAGCCTGGCATTGGTCGGCTACGCCATGACGCACCCCGGAGGCTCGATGACGACGCCGTTCAGCGGCGAAACCGTCGACCGAGTGGACGGCCCGGTTTTGCGCGGCCGCGGCATCGCCGAGCAAAAAGGCGCCTTGGCCGCCGGTATCGCAGCTCTCGTCGAGGCGCGCGACTGGCCGCTTCAAGGTCGGCTCATGTTCATTCTCCTGACCGCCGGCGAGACCGGCCGGCACGATGCGATCATTTCGGCTTTGGCGGCACTGGGCACAAAACCCGAGCTTGGCGTCGTGCTGGTTGGCACCGGCAATGCCGTGGCCCTGGGCAACAAGGGGCGCATCGACGTTGACGTCAGGGTACGCGGCGAAGTTTGTCACAGCTCGACCCCGTGGGCCGGTGTCGACGCGATTGCCGGCGCCCGCCGGCTGCTCGACGTGCTCGACGGCCTGGCGCTCGGTGGCGAGCACGCCGGGCTTGGTCGAGCCAGCCTGGTCGCCACCCACATCCGCAGCTTTCCCGAAGCCACCCATACGCTTCAGGACGAGGTACACCTCACCCTTGATCGGCGCCTGCTGCCCGGTGACGATCCAGCCGCCGCCCTTGCTGCCATCACCAAGTCCGCCCGGCTCGACGGCCCCTGGCGGATCGAGGTCAGCCAAGGGCCATTCATGCATCCAGCCGAACTGCCGCTCGGCAGCCGACTGCTCGCCGCCATCGACCGCGGCTGTGCCGCTGAAGGCTTGGCGAGCCCACGCCGCTTCTGGTCGCATGGTGCCTTGGATGCGGGCTATCTGCAGGCACTGGGCGGCGAGGCCACGATGTGGGGGCCGGGCGACCAGGCAGGCTGGCATCGCCCGGACGAGGCCGTGCCGCTGGCCGACCTCATTGCCGCAGCGCGTGCCTATCGCGGCCTGATCAGCGCTGCTCTAATCGAAGATGCCGTCACCCCTGACTCCAGGAGACCCCGCTCGTGAGCCGCTTTACCTGCATCGAAGGTGCCACCCTCTTGACCCTGGACGCGGGCGGTCGCGTACTCGAGCCGGGCGATCTCTGGATCGAAGGAGCCCGCATCGTCCATGTCGGTCCCGTTGGCAGCTTCACCCCGCCCGACAACGCGGAGGTGCGGCGGCTGGATGGCCGAAACCGCGTGGTCATGCCGGGGTTCGCCAACTGCCACACCCATTCCTATGCCGGCCTGCTCAAGGGCACGGTCGACACGATTCCGCTCGACGTCTTCATGGTGAACGCGATCATCGGCGCCGGGGCACGAACGCCGCGCGAGGTCTATGTCTCGGCGATGGTCGGCTGCCTGGAGATGCTGCTCACCGGCACCACCTCATGCCTCGACCATTTCTCGCACCGGCCGCGCCATGACGCCGAGGCCTTGGATGCCGTGTGCCAGGCTTATGCGGATGCCGGCATCCGGGCGGCGGTGGCGCCGATGTTCTCGGACCTGCCATTCGTCGAAACGGTGCCGCTGCTCAATGCGGAGATGCCGGCGGCCCTTCGCGACCTGCTGCCGTCGACGCCGCAGCCGCATGACCCTTACTTCTCGATGCTGGAAGCCGGGCTCGAGCGATGGCGGGACCATGCCACGGTGCAGGTGATGCTCGGCATCGACGGACCGCAGCGCTGCTCGCATGCGCTGCTCGAGCGAGCTGGCGCCTTTGCCGCGTCGAATGAACTCGGCAACCACACCCATCTCCTGGAAGCGAAGACGCAATGGGCCATGGCGGAAGGCCGCGACAGCCGGGGCTTCGTCGCCTATCTTGCCGATCTCGGCCTTGCCGGGCCGAAGTCGTCGTTCGCTCATTTCGTCTGGTTCACCGACGGCGATCTCGAAGCCGCTGCGGCGAGCGGCGTCAACGTCGTGCACAATCCGGCCAGCAACCTGATCATCGGCTCGGGCATCCAGCCGCTGCTACGGCTGGTCGACGCCGGTGTGCCTGTGGCGTTCGGCTCGGATGGGCTGAACGCCGGGCATATGTCGATGTTCGAAAAGACGCGGCTTGCGGCACTGCTGCACCGAGTGACCGAGCCCGATAGCTGCCGCTGGCTCAAGGCGGCGCCGCTGTTGCGGATGGCCACCGTGAACGGCGGTCGGGTGCTTGGGCACGGGGGTGAGCTGGGTGAGCTCAAGGACGGCGGACTGGCGGATCTGGTCGTGCTCGACGGTAATAGTCTGGCGTTGAGCCCGAGAGGCAAGCTCGAGACGCAGCTCTTGTTCTACGAGCACGGCTCCAGTGTGCGCGAGGTCTTCGTGCACGGCGAGCAGGTGGTGGCGGATGGCCGGCCCACCCGTTTCGACGCCGACGCCATCCTGGCGGAAGCACGCGAGTTGGCGGCCCGCCTTGCCAGCGAGAGCACCGAGGGTCTGGAGCGCGCGCTGGCGCTGCACCCGGGCTTGCGGGCGATGACCACCCGCGTCTTGCGGGACGGCTGCGGTCCCTGCCGGCTCGCTGCCCTGGCCTAAGCTGGCCGGGCGGCTACTCCGCCGCCAGGTCCTCGCCTGGCGGCAGCCGTGGTGCCTCGAAGGGCTCGAGGGTGCCGATCAAGTCGTCAATGCGCTCGATGCCGCGCGCCCTGCACCAGGTGTCGAGGTCGTCGAGGATGTGGATCATGGCGCCAGGGTGGCGGAAGGTAGCGGTGCCCACCTGCACCGCCCGGCACCCGGCAATGAGGAATTCGAGCGCATCCTCGGCCGAGGCGATGCCGCCACAGCCGATCACCGGGATGCGCAAGGCCCGGGCGCACTGGTAGGCCATCCGCAGCACGATCGGCTTGATGGCCGGGCCAGAAAGGCCGCCCATGCCGGCCCCGAGCTTGGCGCGCCGGTGGTCGATGTCGATGGCCATGCCGAGGATGGTGTTGGCAACGACCACCGCGTCCGCACCTTCAGCCTCGGCCGCCAAGGCTACCTCGGCGATGTTGGGCGCATTGGGCGATAGCTTGACCCAAAGCGGGCCGTCGGTCGCCGCGCGCAAGGCCTTGGTCACGTGCGCCGTCGCTGCAGCACTGACGGCGAAGGCATGGCCGTCAGCCTCGAGGTTGGGGCAGGAAATATTGGCCTCGACCACATCGGCGCCGCCCTCGCCCACCTGGCGGGCCAGATGGGCAAACGCCGTGACCGTGCCGGCGGAGATGCTGGCAACGAAGGGCGGGTGAAAGCGCTTGAAGGCAGGAATGGCGTCGCGGATGAACGCCTCTGGGCCCTTGCACGGGATGCCAATGGAGTTGAGCATGCCCATAGGCGTTTCCGCTACCCGTGGCAGCGCATTGCCTTGTCTTATCTCGGGCATCACTGTCTTTGCGACCAAAGCACCCAGGCGATCGAGATCGATAGCGTCGGCAAGCGCCTCGGAGAAGGTGCCCGAGGCTGGCATCACCGGATTGGCGAGCCGCAGCGAGCCTATGGTGACGCTGAGGTCGGTCACGGCATCGCCTCCATCAGGTCGAACACCGGGCCTTCCCAGCAGACGCGGCGATGCTCGACCAGATCGCCGACGCGAAAGGGCCTGACGCAGCAAAAGCACATGGAGAGCCCGCAGGCCATCTGCTGCTCGAGGGCGACCTCGCCGATCAGCCCATGCGCCGCAACGAACCGCTGCAGCAAGGTCAAGAGCCGAGCCGAGCCGCACGTGAAGACGGCGTCGACCGGGGCTGCGGCGATCATCTGCTCGAGGCGCCGCTCGACCGCACGCACCTCGCTCGAGCCGTCGGCATCGTGAACCACATGCACCTCGGCCCCAATGGCTTCGAGCAACGCTACCGACATAACGAGATCTGGTCGGCGAACACTCAAGAGCGCGGTGACGCCGATGCCTTGGGCTGCCGCCACCACGGCCAATGGGGCGAGCGTGGCGAGGCCGACACCGCGACCGACGAGGAGGATGCGGTGCCAAGCCGGGTCGATGGTGAAGCCGCGGCCGAGCGGACCTGCGGCGTCGAGCACGTCACCCGGCCGCAAGGTGGCGAGGGCGCGCGTTCCTTCCCCATGCACCTTGTAGAGAAAGGCGATTTCGCCGGCGGCGGCGTTGACCTCGTAGACGCTCATGGGCCGGCGGAGAAAAGGCGTGCCGCTGGCGCCGGCGGGGCAGAGCAAATGAAAAAACTGGCCTGGACGGGCCGTTAGCGCCGCTGGTGGCGCCGCCAGACGAAGGTGGCGATAGTCGGCATTGACCGCAGCGTTGGCCAGAACCTTGCACAGGTGCTCGCCGACGCGGTGCTCGGCCACGCCAGCCAACAAGGTTGAGGCAGGTTCATCGCTCATCGCAACCACATTCCCATGCGCGCAGAGACTCCTCCCTGGCAACCATTCACATTTTATCATTTGATCCAGAATGCGCTATGGTCAAGAACACAGTCGCTCTGGCAGGACAGGCGGCAACAGTTGAATCTGCGCTTTCATGCATGGAAAACGCGCAAGCAGGCTATTTTTTTGGGCAGTTTGGTGGGCAACTTGGACGGGACAATACGGGCAAGGACGCTGGCGCGGCCCTTGCATCGTGTCGGGTTGCCATTCGCAACCCTTACCGACTGGCGGCAACGACAAAGGAACACGACATGGCGACCGCAACATTGCCAAGCGTAGCGGCGCAGGTCGCGACCATTGATGATTTCGTCGAGATCGAGAACGTCGGGCTCGTCTACGGCCGGGGTGCATCACGCACCCGCGCCCTTGATGCCACGACCATCCGCATCCGCCGTGGCGGTTTCGCCGCCGTGGTGGGTCCAAGCGGCTGCGGCAAATCGTCACTAATGAAACTGGTCACCGGCTTGTTGCCGCCAACCCGCGGCACGATCCGCGTCGACGACACGCCGGTGACCGGCCCGCTCAAGATCGTCGGCATGGCCTTCCAGAATCCAACGCTGTTGCCTTGGCGCACGACCTTGCGCAACGTCATGCTGCCGTTGGAGATCGTGCAGCCGCATCGCGGCCGGCTGCGGCGGCATTACGACGAGTACCTGGCCGACGCTCGGGCTTTGCTGAACGCCGTTGGGCTCGGAGAGTTCGAGAACCGGCATCCATGGGAGTTGTCGGGCGGCATGCAGCAGCGAGCATCGCTGTGCCGGGCATTGATCCACAAGCCTGACTTGCTGATGCTCGACGAACCCTT
>SLNQ01000108.1 GCA_007132965.1 Gemmatimonadota bacterium
CTTCCCGGCCAGGACGACCACGAGACCTTGCGGCGGCTGGTGCGGTTCTTTTCCCGGGACCAGTTCGAGGTCGAGCTCCAGCTCATCCTGGCCCGTGACGAAGTCCCCGGGACGGTGCTGGACGGGGGGGACAGCCCCTCCGCTCCCCTGGGATGGGGAACCTGGCTCCGCTCCCGGCCCCGCACCCGTGACGCCGACGAAACCATCTTGTACCTCTGATTCCCAACGACTCAACTCAGAACCCCAGGAGACCAAGCCATGCGCGTCGACCTTCGCTCCCTCATCGGGAAGCTCAACCAGGAGACCCGCAACGCAGTGGAGGCGGCGGCCGGTGTGTGCCTGTCCCGCACCCACTACAACGTGGAGCTGGAGCACTTCCTCCTGAAGCTCCTGGATCAGACCGACTCGGACCTGGCGGCGATCCTTCGCCACTACGAGGTGAACCGCTCCCGCCTCTCGCAGGAGCTCACCGAGTCGTTGGATCGGCTCAAGACCGGAAACGCCCGGACGCCGGCCCTCAGCCCCCAGCTCGTTGAGGCGTTGACCCGGGCGTGGACCCTGGGGTCGGTGGACTTCGGCGGCCAGCGGGTCCGCAGCGGCTTCGTCATCCTTGTGATCCTCCTGGACGACGACCTCCGGAGGGTGATCCGCGACGTGAGTCGTGAGCTGGAGAAGATCGACCCGGAGGACCTGCGCAAGAACTTCGATTCCATCGTCGGGGGGTCGGTGGAGGAGCGCAGCGTGGGAATGGCGGCGCCCACCACCGGAGCGCCCGGTGCCGGGCCGGCCGGTAAAAAGGGCAAGAAGGGGAAGACTCCGCACCTGGATCAATACACCGTGGACATGACCCAGCGGGCCCGGGACGGCGAGCTGGACCCGGTACTGGGCCGGGACTGGGAGGTCCGCCAGGTGGTGGACATCCTGACCCGCCGGAGGCAGAACAACCCGATCCTGGTGGGCGAAGCGGGGGTTGGAAAGACCGCGGTGGTGGAGGGCTTCGCCATGCGGATCGCCGACGGCGACGTGCCGCCTCCCCTGCTGAACGTGTCGCTCCACTCGCTGGACCTGGCGCTCCTGCAGGCCGGCGCCGGGGTGAAGGGCGAGTTCGAGAACCGGCTCAAGGGGCTCATCGAGGAGGTCAAGTCGTCGCCTTCGCCCATCATCCTCTTCATTGACGAGGCCCACACCATGATCGGGGCCGGGGGGCAGGCGGGGCAGGGCGACGCCGCCAACCTCCTGAAGCCGGCACTGGCCCGGGGCGAGCTCCGGACGGTGGCGGCCACCACCTGGTCCGAGTACAAGAAGTACTTCGAGAAGGACGCCGCCCTGGCCCGCCGCTTCCAGCTCATCAAGGTCGACGAGCCGGAAGAGGAGAAGTGCATGGTCATGATGCGGGGGATCGTCCCCTCGCTGGAGGGCCACCACGGGGTCCGGATCATGGACGACGGTGCCCACGCGGCGGTGCAGCTCTCCCACCGCTACATCCCCGACCGCCAGCTTCCCGACAAGGCGGTGAGCGTGCTGGACACCGCGTGCGCTCGCCTCTCCCTGGGCCAGAACGCCACGCCGGCCTCGGTGGAGGACGCCCGGCGGCGCCTCGACGATCTGGAGGTGCAGGCCCGGATTCTGAACCGGGAGGTGGCCACCGGCATGGATCACTCCGAGCGGCTGGCCTACATCGACGAAGAGACCGAGCGGGTCCGCAACCGGCTCGAGTCTCTGGAGCGGCGCTGGGACCGGGAGATGGAGCTGGTGAAGCGGGTTCGCACGGTGCGTGAGCGGCTGGAGAAGACCACGCCGGGCGGCGCCGACCTCCCGGGATCCGACCGCAAGGCCGAAGCGACGGCCACAAACGGGGCCGGCCCCGCCGACAACCCCGGTCACGGCGACGACGACGGGGAGAACCCGGGCCAGGGGGAGGCCGAGGCCACCACCGCCACGGCTGAGGGCGACGAGGCTCCCGAAGGGGAGAGTCCCGCCGCCGCCCACCAGGCCGAAGAGGACGCCCTGGCCGCCTTCAAGGCCGAGATCGCCGACAAGGACGACGACGAGCTCCGCACCGTGCTGGCCGAGCTCAACGGGGAGCTGGATGAGCTCCAGGGCGAGGATCCCCTGGTGCCGGTGAGCGTCGACGCCGAGCTGGTAGGCCAGGTCATCTCGGGGTGGACGGGGGTGCCGGTGGGCAAGATGCTCCGCGACGACATCGAGGCGGCGCTGCAGCTGGAGCGCACCCTGGGCAAGCGGGTGGTGGGGCAGGACCACGCCCTGGAGGCCATCAGCCACCGGATCCGCACCTCGAAGGCCGGAATCGAGGACCCACAGAAGCCCGTGGGCGTCTTCCTCCTGGTCGGCCCGTCAGGGGTCGGGAAGACCGAGACGGCGCTGGCCCTCTCCGACCTGCTCTACGGGGGTGAGCACAACCTCATCACCATCAACATGTCGGAGTTCCAGGAGGCCCACACCGTCTCGACCCTCAAGGGGTCGCCTCCCGGATACGTGGGCTACGGCGAGGGCGGCGTGCTCACCGAGGCGGTGCGACGTCGGCCCTACTCGGTGGTGCTCCTGGACGAGATCGAGAAGGCCCATCCCGACGTCATGGAGCTCTTCTTCCAGGTCTTCGACAAGGGCCGCATGGAGGACGGTGAGGGACGCGAGATCGACTTCAAGAACACCATCATCATCCTCACCACCAACGCCGGCACCGACACCATCATGAAGCTGACGGCCGACCCCGAGACCATGCCCTCGCCTGACGGGCTGGCCAAGGCGCTGAAGCCGGAGCTCGACGAGACCTTCAAGCCCGCCTTCCTGGGCCGGACGGTCATCATCCCCTTCTACCCGATCCGCGACGACGCGCTGCGGACCATCATCCACCTCAAGCTGGGCAAGGTGCAGCGGCGCCTGGGCGAGGCCCACGGCATCGAGCTGGAGGTGGCGGACCCGGTGGTCGAGGCTATCGCTGAACGGTGCACCGAGGTGGAGAGCGGTGCCCGGAACATCGACAACATCCTCACCAACACCATGCTTCCGGACATCTCCCGGATCCTGCTCCAGTCCATGGCCGAGGAGGCGACGCCCGAACGGGTGCACGTGGGACTGGACGACGACGGCGACTTCGCTTACGAGACCGGGTGAGGCGGGCGGCCCCTGGGGGTCGGCCTCAGCCGTCCGAGAACCGTTGGCAGAACTGCTGGAGCATCTGGACGGACTTGGTGGTGAGCTGAACGCTGACCCGCTCGGGGCCGTCGGTTCCCTGGAGCTGGAGTGTGAGGAAGACCACCGGGGCGTTCAGGTTGACGGCCCGGTCGCTGGCCGAGACGGTATCGACGCGCCAGTCCAAGTCCACCAGGACCTTCCCGTGGTCGGCCAGCGACTGCAGGAGAAGCTCTTCCCGCACGCGCTTCTTGAGGGGCGCGTAGCGGGTGGCCAGGAGTCGCAACGCTCCACTCTCTTCGGGAGAAAGGGCATGGAGGTCTTCGACGAAGCGGTCCGGTTCCAGGTCCAGCGCCGCGGACCGCTGGAGCAGAAACTGGCAGGTCTGGAGGGCCATGAGGGCCTGCTCCCGCTGGATCCCGTGGTCTTCGTGAAAGCGGTTGAGAGCGGTGGCGAGCGCCGACTCATCGGGCTCCACCACGCTGCTGGTGAGGAGTTCGAAGAAGGCCTGCTGGCTGCTGGTGGAGAAGGCCGAGAGCTGCTTCCAGCCCTGAACCACGCCCTCCGGGGCCGGCCGACCCTGGCAGCAGTTCAGAGCCGGCGGCTTTCCGTCGCTGTCGGATCCCACCGCAGACGTCGAGACCTGGTTCGACTCCGTCATCTATCCCCTCCCCGTTCGGTTGAATGCAAGACCCCCGTTCGCTACATGGTCGTGAATCTCCCATCGGCCTGCAACCGGATGAGGCCCGCCCGGCCCTTCCGGATCCGTTTGACTCCCGGAGGGGAAGGTTGTCCCTTCGGTGGGTCGTGAGCATTCATCCATCCCCGTAACGGCCCCGGCCATGCGCATCCACACCGAGCTCCCTCTGACCGTCGCCCCGGTGGCGGGGCGCATTCCCTTCCCCGGCCACTCCGTCACCGTGGTGGTGAAGGGGCTCTTCCGGCTGGAGGCCGGCCGGCTGCGGGAGCTCCTCGACGACGACGAGCTGGCCTTCCCCACCGGCGACATCCCCCGGTTCGAGGACGAGGACGAACATTCTGAGATCCGCTACGCCAGCGACTTCGCCTTCTACAAGCCCCGGGCCGACCTCATGCTGGTGGGGCGCTGTCATCCCCCCGGCGGCAGGGCGGTTCCCTCGTGCCGGGTCACCTTCCAGGTAGGCCAGGTAGGCCGCAGCCTGCAGGTCTACGGAGACCGCTGGTGGGCCGCCAGCGGAGCAGGTTCGGAGATGACCGATCCGGTGCCCTTCAGCGAGATGGAGCTTGCGTGGGAACGGGCCTACGGCGGCCCCGAATGTGCCGACAACCCGGTGGGGCAGGGCCACCAGGCCATCACCCTCGAAGACGGCCGAGCCGCCTGGCCCCTGCCCAATATCGAGTACCCGGAACGGCGCATCGCTTCTCCCTCGGACCGCCCCGCCCCGGCCGGTTTCGGGCCCATTCCCCAGGGGTGGGAGCCCCGCAGCTCCATGGTGGGCAGCTACGGGGACGAGTGGCTCCGGACCCGCTGGCCCTGGTTTCCGGAGGATCTGGACTGGGGCTTCTTCAACGCGGCGCCTTCCGTTCTCCAGGCCGACGGCTTCCTGCACGGCGACGAGGAGGTCTACCTGGAGAACCTGCACCCGGAGGAGCCCGAATTCCGGACCCGGCTGCCTGGCCTGCGGGTCCGCTGCTTCCTTCACAGGCTTCCTTCCGACGTGCCGTCCCCACCCCCCACCGAGAAAGAGCGGGCGGCATGGTCTCCCCCGCCCCGGGGACAGATGGAGTTCGAGGAGGTGCCTCTGGTTCTGGATACCCTCTGGGTCGATGCCGAACGGGAGAAGGTGGCCCTGGTCTGGCGGGGCCATGCCCCGGTCCGAGACGAGGAGTTCAGCGACGTACGGGACCTGATGGTGGTGGCCGAGCCCCTGGCGGAACCCGAAGAGGCGCTGGACGAGTGGCGGGCGGCCTTCTGGAAGATGCTGGACGAGGAGGAGGGGGTGTTCGAGGAGGAGGACGAGGTCGACGAGGAGCTCACGCCGGAGGCGGCCGAGGAGGCGGAGGACGAGGAGGCGGAGGAGGAAGAGGAGCTGGAGTTGGACCTTCCTTTCGATCCTGACGCCCGGCTCCGGGAGCAGATGGAGGAGATGGGCATCGACCCCGACAAC
>SLNQ01000034.1 GCA_007132965.1 Gemmatimonadota bacterium
AGGCGGTGGGCCTTCCCCACGTCCCGGGTCCAGATGCCGGCGGCCAGTCCGTAGATGGTGCGGTTGGCCCGCTCCACCGCGTCGTCGAAGTCCTCGAAGGGAAGCACCGCCGCCACCGGCCCGAAGATCTCCTCCTGGGCAATGGTCATGTCGGGTTCCACGTCGGCAAAGATGGTGGCGTCGACGAAGAAGCCCCGACCGTCCACCTGGCGGCGCTGTCCACCGGTGACCAGCCGCGCCCCCTCCCGGCGGCCCACGTCGATGTAGCCCAGGACCCGCTCCAGCTGCGTCTCGCTGACGATGGCGCCCAGGCGGGTGCCCGAGTCCATGGGATCGCCCACCGTCATCTTGTGGGCCCGACCCTCCATGGCCTCGAGGAAGTCGTCGTAGATGGACCGCTCCACCAGGATTCTCGAACCGGCGGCGCACACCTCGCCCTTTCCGTAGAAGATCCCGCTGGTGGCGCCCCTGACTGCGGCCTTCAGGTCCGAGTCGGCAAAGATCACGTTGGGAGACTTACCCCCCAGCTCCAGGTAGACCCGCTTCACCGTCTCGGCGGCTTCGCGCATGACGATCCGGCCCGTCTCGGTAGAACCGGTGAAGGTAATGGCGGCCACGTCGGGGTGCCGCACCAGCGCCGCCCCGGCCTGGTCTCCGTAGCCGGGAACGACGTTCAGGACGCCCGCCGGGAAGCCGGCCTCCGCGGCCAGCTCCCCCAGGCGGAGTGCGGTGAGGGGCGTCTCCTCGGAGGGCTTCAGCACCACCGTGTTTCCGCACGCCAGGGCCGGCGCCACCTTCCACGACGCGATGTTCAGGGGGAAGTTCCAGGGCACGATGCACCCCACCACCCCCACCGGCTCCCGGAGGGTGTAGTTCAGAAACGGCCCCGACACCGGGATGGTCTCGCCATGGATCTTGTCGGCCGCCCCGGCGAAGTAGCGGAAGTTCTGCACCACCGTGGGCAGGTCGATCTTTCGGGACTCGAAGTAGGGCTTTCCGTTGTCCCGGGTCTCCAGGGTGGCCAGCTCGTCGGCGTGCTCGTCGATGAGGTCGGCCAGCCGCCACAGCAGCTCCGAGCGGCGGTGGGCGTCCATCTGCCGCCATTCGGGCGAGCGGAAGGCGTCCCGGGCCGAGCTCACCGCTCGCTCCACGTCGGCCTCGCCGCCGGCGGCCACCCGGGTCAGCTCCTCACCGGTGGCCGGATTCAGGGTGGAGAAGGTGTCGCCGGACTCGGCGTCGGCCCACTCGTTGTGGATCCAGAGTCGATTGGGAATCTGGTTGTTCATGGCGTGGACTCACTTCCCCTTGAACTGGGCCTCGCGCTTCTCCACGTAGGCGCTCAGGCCCTCGGCGGCGTCGCTTGAGGCGAAGAGTTGCTGCTGCAGCTCCCGCTCCAGCGACAGGCCCTGCTCCAGCGGGAGCATGGAGCCGGTCTGCACCGACCGCTTGATGTGCCCCACCGCTTTCGAGGCCCGGCCCGGCGTTGTGAAGGAGTCGGCGAACTCCAGCACCTTGGCCATGAAATCCTCGTGGTTGTCGGTGGCGATGGTCCGGTTCACGATGCCCAGCTCCACCGCCTTGTCGAACCCGAAGGTCTCGCCGGTGACCATGAGCTCCAGCGCCCGGGCCTTGCCCACCAGGCGGGAAAGCCGCTGGGTGCCCCCGGTGCCGGGCAGCACTCCCAGGTTCACCTCGGGCAGGCCGATCTTTCCGGCGTCGCTGCGGGCGACGATCATGTCGCACGCCATGGCGATCTCCAGGCCGCCCCCCACGGTGTGGCCGTTCAACGCAGCGATGGTCAGCTTCGGCGTGTGCTCCAGTCGCAGCAGCGTCTCGTTGGCGTGCAGACAGAAGCAGTACTTGAAGCCGGTGGTCACCTCCGAGAGCATCTGGATGTTGGCTCCGGCGCTGAAGAACTTCTCGCCGGCTCCGGTCACCACGATCACCTGCACGTCGTCGGCCATGCGGGCCTTCAGGATCCCCTCGTCCAGGTCCCGCATCATGTCGTGGGTGTAGGTGTTGGCCGGGGGATCGTCCAGGGTGAGGATCGCCACTCCGCCCTTCTCTTCGTAGTGCACCAGCTTCTTGTCTGCCATCGTTGGTTTCCTTGTTGGTTGTGATGTGCGAGTCGATCTTCGATTTGGGAGGCGCCGTCAGCCGGAGCGCCAGATGGAGGAGGGCTCCAGGGGACGGATGTCGTCTTCACCCCCGGGGTCGCTGCTCGTTTTCGAGGTCAGGAATCCGTTCAGGAACAGGTGGAGGATCTCCTCCTCCATCCGTTCCACCGGGAGGTCTCGCTCCGGCCGGTACCAGGTATAGACCCAGTTCATCATGCCGAAGAGAACGAATGTGGCGGTCCGCAGGTCGGCTCCGTCCGCCGGACGGAGGTCGCCGAGGATTTCGTGGACCGTGTCGGCGTAGGCCCGCTTGCGGTCCTGTATGGTGTTCTGGTACTTCCCGGTGAGGACGTCGGCCTCGTGCGAGAGCACCTTCATCTCCTTCATGTTGTCCAGAAAGAAGCGCAGGTGGTTCCGGACGACGATCCGGAGCCGGACGGCAGGATCCGATTCCCGGTTCAACTCCTCTTCCAGACAGGCCAGAAGGGTGCCGAAGCAGTGGTCCTGGATCAGAAAGAGGAGCTCTTCCTTGCTGCTGAAGTAGTAGTAGAGCCCGGAGAGGCTCACGTCGGTGGCGGCGGAGATGTCCCGGATGCTGGCCCGATGGTATCCCTTTTCGGCAAACACGCCGGCAGCGTCCCGCAGGATCTGGAGAAGTTTTCGGTCGTAGCTGGGACGATCCTCCACCAATGCCGGCTCCGTCAGGGCTGGGTTCGTACGTGTGCCGTTTTTCGCCGCCTTCCCGTTCCAGGGTCGAGGTCCGACGCGGTGATTCGGGAAGCGCCGGGCAAGGGAGACGACTCTCCGGAACCGTACAAGCGTTCGATCGGCAAGCTACCGGACGATTCGGCTGGAGGCAAGGGCGCCGGAGGGCCCTGGGCCTGGCGGTTCGGGACCTCGCCGGGGCGTCGGCGTGTATCGGACTGGCGAACCGCAGGGCCGCACCCATAGGTTCATATCCATCCACCTCGCTCGGCCCCCAGATATAACAAGGCAACCCGTCCCAAACGTGACCCGATCCAGCCTCTCGACTTCGAGCGTGCGTCCCGGCACCATCCTCTGGGTGGCATTACTGGTCGGATGCGCCCTCACCGGGTGCGGCGACCTGACCCTCACCGATCCGGTGAGCATGGACACCGATGAGACGGTTCCCTCGCTTCAGTTCCAGACGCAGCTCCTGACCCTTCCCCAGGCTGTGGAGAAGTGGGGCCGGGGAATGGCTCTCCAGGAGTCGGTGGCCCGGTGGCAGCGTTCGTGGGAGGAGTCCGGCCCGGAGGCGGAACGGACCCGGGCTGAGCTCCGGCGTGCGGTGGCCTCCCTTCTGGCCCATGAATTGGAGCAGGAAGAGCTGGAAGGGCCTCTGGCCGAGCTGGACCGGACGCTCGGCGGGGTGCAACAGCTCCTGGGAGACGACTTCCCCACCCACTTCAGTCCGGCCCTGGAATCGGCTCATCGGGAGCGGGACCGGGCCCGGGAGTCGCTGGAGTCGGGAGAGGTGGAGGCCGCCCTGGAGCACCTCATGGCCGGCGGAGACGGCCTCCAGTCGGTGACCCCTGGTGCGCTGGCTGCGGAACTCATCTCCGAGGCCGAGGGCCAACTTCGAAGAATCGAGGGCGACGGTTCGTACTCCGAGGAGACGGAGCGAGCCCAGCGGCTTCTCATCGGAGCCCGGGACGCCCTGGAGCGAGACGGAGGGGTGGTGGCCCTGAAGCGGGCGTGGTACGCGGTCCGACTCCTGGATTCGGCCCTCCCCGGGACCGCCACCGACGACGCTCCCTCCGGCACTCGCTGATCCGACTCCCGGAGCCGGGAAAGCTTCTCGGCCCTCTTCCAGCACGAGGACGGATATGACCAATCTCCGCGGGCCCACACTGGCCCTCTGGATGATCCTGCCCCTGATGCTCGCCCTGGGCTCCTGGAGCTATGCCCAGGCCCATGCGGGGACCACGTGGGCTCCGGCGCCGGTTCAGGATGCCGGGGCCGATACCGCGGATGCCGCCCAGGCCGCCCAGGAGGTGGAGCCCCGCCCCGGGCCGGTGTACCGGATTCCCATCCACGGCGTCATCGAGCTGGGGCTGGCGCCCTTCGTGGAGCGGAGCATCCAGGAGGCCGCCCAGGCCGGAGCCTCGGTGGTGATCATGGACCTGGACACGCCCGGGGGTCGGGTCGACGCCGCCGAACGGATCGCCGACGCCGTGAGCGACTCCGAGGTTCCGGTCTACGCCTTCGTGAACCGGGCGGCCATCTCCGCTGGCGCCCTCATCTCGCTGGCCGCCGACGGCATCTACATGCGGCCGGGCTCCCGCATCGGCGCCGCCACCCCCGTGGACGGCACTGGCGAGACCGCACCGGAGAAGGTGGTCTCGGTCATGCGGAGCACCATGCGTTCGCTGGCCGAGGCCCGTGGGTTGGATCCCTCCATTGCCGAAGCCATGGTGGATCCGGACATCGAGGTGGAGGGCGTCGTGGAGGCCGGTCGTCTCCTGACCCTGACGCCGTCGGAGGCCGAAGAGGTGGGCTACGCCATCCGAGTGGAGCACTGGGACGCCCTCATGGCGGCGCTGGGCACGGAGGGGAACGAGGTACGCGAACAGACCCTGAACTGGGCGGAGCGGACCGTGCGCTTCCTGACCCATCCGGTGGTGGCTCCCTTTCTCCTGAGCCTGGGCTTCCTGGGGTTGCTGGTGGAGATCAAGTCGCCGGGAATCGGCCTGGCCGGAGGCGCCGGTGTGCTCTCCCTGGCCCTCTTCTTCGGCTCGCACCTCATCATCGGCCTGGCCGGGATGGAGGGGCTCATGCTCTTCGGGCTGGGCGTGGCCCTGGTCCTGGTTGAGGCGCTCATTCTCCCGGGACTGGGAGTGTTCGGGATCCTGGGCGGCATCGCCATTCTGGCGGGCCTGTACATGTCGCTCCTGGGCGGGATTCCCACCACCGAAGACTACACACGGGCGGGCATGGTCCTCACCATGACCATCGGCCTGGTTGTGGCGAGCTCGTGGTTCCTCATGCGGCGCCTTCCGGCCAATCGGCGGCTCACCCGCCTGGGGATCTTCCTGGGCGAGGAGACAGGTCGGGACACGGGCTACACCTCCTCGGTGCGCCGCGATGAGCTCATGGGGAAGGAGGGCACGGCCATCACCGACCTCCGGCCTTCCGGTACCGGGCTCTTTGACGACG
>SLNQ01000004.1 GCA_007132965.1 Gemmatimonadota bacterium
GCGAGTCAGGAAGCAGGGTTCGCTTTCGGCTCAGACGGGGAGGCGGTACGGTGCCAGGGGTTCCTGGGATGTGAAGCGGTGGGTGCCTTCCGGGGACTTGCCCATGTGGTCGAGTACGAGGCCGCGACGGCCGATTCGATCGTGGTGAAGATCCGGACTCTTCGTTTTGCGCCTGAACTCGGTCCACTCTATGAACGAGTGGACGAGGTGCATGTTACACGAGCTGGGTCCAAGGAGCCGTGGCAGATCGCGAATGTTGTGGGAATCTCAGAGTCCTGATAATTAGGGGGGCTGACTCGCCCCGGAATTGCTGGCTACCCCAGGGCATTACACCCCCGACCGATCGGATCGTCAGCCCGAGGCATCGACCATTCCACCGGATGTGGCGTTGGCCGTCGGTGTAAGCCATGTCATGGCCCACGAAGGTCTCACCCCGTCGCAGGTCTCGGTCTCCAACGGCGTGTATAACGCTCAGCCTGGGGGTCCCTCCATCCGTCCCGACGTGGCTCGCTCCTATACGGCACGCGAATTGTCCGGTCTGGAACGGGCCTACTACGAACTCCTCGGGGTGCGGATCTGCGAGCTGGATACGGAGTGGGTCTGCCGCTTCCACGTGGAAGAACCCGGAAGAAACACCCTCCTGGCGATAGGCCGATCTGTGATCCGGGATGACGGACCTGAGGTCTGGGTACCGGTGGTGGAGGTGTCCACCGATCCGGAGTGGGGCTATTCAGCGACAGGCATCCTGCTTACCGTGGTGCCCGATGAGGATTCCGTCTGGGGGTGGACGGTAACGGAACGCAAGGGATGGTTCTCCGAGAACTAGGGAGACTGAGCCACCCTGGCCGAGCGGGGTCACGACGTGCATGACCGCCGCGAGGCTGACGCCCGGCCCCTCCGGCTCGAGTCCTACTCCCGGCACTCAAGGCGCGCCGCGCCTGTTCAGGTCTGCGGGAGGATACCCTTGCGGGCTATCGACGTGGGGCTCACGTAAACGAGTCTCCGGCGAACCCGCGGTGGTTCAGCCAGCCTTCCAATCTCTCGTCGGTTCGCCCGAGGCGGGGGCCGTCCGCTGGAAGTAGCGCTCGCCTCCGGCGGCCAACCCGGATCCGAAGAACAGCCCATCCCCCGTCTTCTCCGAGGCACCCCTTGACTCTATACCATGGTATAGGGTTTACCTTTCTCTTCCAGTGGACGAAGCGGCTCCGAGGAGGGCCGCCTCTCGCGCAGACACACGGACGAAATGATGCACATGAAGATCGGAGAAGTGGCCGACGCAGCTGGCGTGAATGTCCAGACCTTGCGGTACTACGAACGTCGAGGCCTCCTGAAGGAACCGCCGCGAACTCCCAGCGGCTACCGAAAGTACGAAGCCGATGCTGTGGATCGCATCCGGTTCATCCGGCAAGCCCAGGACCTCGGGTTCACGTTGAACGAGATCGACGAACTCCTGGAGCTCCGGGTGGACGATCCCGGCCGGTGTCCCACCGTGGAGGCGCGGGCGGACGAAAAGCTGGCGGAGGTCCGCCGGAAGATCGGGGAGCTCGAGCGGATGGAGACGGTCCTTTCGGGCCTCATCGCTTCGTGCCGCAGCCGTTCGCCAACGAATGACTGCCCGATCCTTGAGGTCCTGGAGGACTCCGAGCACACACAAATGGAGGGAGAACACATCGATGGGATGGATTGACGGCTTTGGCGCTCCGGGAGGGGCGGTGGTGGGAACGTTCGCGGCGCTCTGCTGTGCTGGAGCGCCAGGGGCCCTGGGGCTCCTGAGCGCGGTCGGGGCGGGATTCCTCATCAATGACCTGATTCTTCTGCCCCTGCTGGCAGTGGCGCTGGGTGTCGCGATCTGGGCTCTGGCGCGCGGTGCTCGCAGGAGGGACGATCGACGGCCGCTCTGGCTCGGGGTCGGAGGTGCGGCCGGGATGGCGGTGGGGATCTTTGCCGGCACCTGGCTGGTGTGGGCGGCGGCGGCGCTGCTCGTGGCGGCTTCCATCTGGAACCTGCTGCCGGCTCCGGAGCGCGGCGCACGGGCTCCCGCATGACAAACGAGACCAAGGAGACCATGAAGGAAGACCTCATGAACAAGGACGAGGACGACGCCATGAGGACGGTCGAACTGAAGATCGAGGGGATGACCTGCGAGCACTGCGCTCGCTCGGTGACGAAGGCCCTGAACGGGGTGGATGGCGTGGAGAGGGCGGAGGTGGACTACGTCGGCGGTCGGGGAACGATCCGACTCAGGGGCGGGACGGGAGTGACGGCGGCGCTGAAGGCTGTGGAGGGCGCCGGGTACAGGGCCGAAGAGGCCTCCGGGACCCCCGGGGTCGCCCCCCTGGCGGATACGCCTGTGGCAGCGGATCCCAGGCCCGGATCGGGGAATGACGTTGGGCCGGTGGGTGGCTCCGACGTGGATCTGCTCGTGATCGGGTCGGGCTCCGCCGGGATGGCCGCTGCGATCCGGGGAGCGGAGCTGGGCCGGAGCGTCGTGGTGGTGGAGTCCGGAACGCTCGGGGGGACGTGCGTGAACGTGGGGTGCATCCCCTCGAAGAACCTGATTGCGGCGGCGGATCATCTGCACCGGGCCCGCGCCGGATCTCCCGGGATCGCGACTTGCGATCCGAAGGTGGATTGGCGGGAGGTGGTGGAAACGAAGCGGACGCTCGTGGACCACCTGCGGCAGGCGAAATACCAGGACGTGCTGGATGCGTACCCGGAGATCGGCCTCGTCCGGGGCCGGGCCCGGTTCGTGGAGGGCGGAGGGATCGAGGTAGATGGGGAGCGCGTGCGGACGGAGCGGGTGGTTATCGCCACGGGAACGTCGCCCTGGATGACATCGATTCCGGGGCTGGACGAGGTGGAGCCCCTGAACAGCGCCACGGCCATGGAGCTCGACGAGGTACCGAAGTCCCTGGTGATTCTGGGGGCCGGCGCCGTGGGGCTCGAACTTGGCCAGACCTTTGCCCGCTTCGGAAGTCGGGTCACCGTGCTGGAGATGATGCCGGAGATCCTTCCCGAGGAGGACTCCTCCGCCGCGGAGGCGCTTCGCACCGCCCTGGAGGACGAGGGGATCGAGATCCACATCGGGGCAAGGACAACCCGGGTGGAACGGAAGGGCGGCGGCGTGCTGTTGGAAGTGGAAATGGCCGGGAGAACGCGGACCTTCCGGGCCGAGCGGCTCCTCGTGGCCACGGGACGGCGGGCGAATACCGCGGAGCTGGGCCTGGAGGAGGCGGGAGTCGAGACGGACGATAAGGGGTTCGTCCGGGTGGATGCCGGGATGCGAACGAACGCCCCCTCCGTCTTCGCGGCCGGCGAGGTCGCCGGCCTTCCCGGCTTCGTCTACGTGGCTGCGGCGGCGGGCAGGGTGGCGGCGAGCAATGCGCTGGAGGGGGGAAGCGAAGAGCTGGACCTGCGGGCGGTGCCTCGGGTGGTCTTTACCTCGCCCCAGCTTGCGGCGGTGGGACTCAACGAGAAGGAAGCTGCGGCCGAAGGCCTCCTGACGGAGGTGGGAACCCTGGAGCTCCCCCATCTGCCGCGGGCCGCGGTGGAGCACACGGAAGCAGGTTGGGTCCGCGTCGTGGCCGAAAGCGGATCGGGGCGTATCCTCGGCCTTCAGGCCGTCGCCCCGAACGCCGCCGAGCTCCTGGGCTCGGCCACTCTGGCGATCCGGAAGGGCCTCACGGTGGAGGACGTAGTGGAGACCCTCCACCCGTATCTGACCTGGGTGGAGGGCTTCAAGCTCGCGGCCCAGACGGTCTCCCAGGACGTGAGCAAGCTGAGCTGCTGCGCATGAGGGCAGCCACAAGAGAAGGCAGGGTAGGACGGTCGGTGTTGGAACTCAGGCTGCAAGGGAGAAAGTAGATGAGCGCAACCAGTTCTGTAGGGGACGGCCTGAAAGCAGGCGGTAGCCGGACGGCCGCCAGCGAAATCGACGACGCCGTGGCCAGCGGCCGCGGGGGAACGTTCGCCTCCCTGGGCGCGGTGGGGGCCGCTCTCGTTTCGGCCATCTGCTGCGCCGGGCCCCTTCTGTTCGTCACGTTCGGAGTCGGAGCGGGGCTCGCGAGCACCTTCGAGCCCTTCCGCCCCTTCTTTACCTTCCTGACCTTCGGGCTCCTGGGGCTGGGGTTCTGGGCCGTATACGGTCGGTCGTGGGTGGCGGCAAGAACCGACGCAAGAGCCGGGACGGGTGAGGCGTGCGGTCCCGGTGAAGCCTGTGCGGTGCCGCGGAGCCGGAAGAAGGAGAAGGCGGTCCTGTGGGGGGCCACCCTGGCCGCACTTGCCTTCTGGAGCTTTCCCTACTGGTCGGTGCTCCTGCTCTGAGCAGCCGGGCACAGTATATTTTCGCGAAAACTCACGAACCTTACGAACTGAACCGAGGACAGGAAGGATGAAGATCCATAAGACCTCTCTGATCACCGGCGTTGGCTTCGCCGCGGCTCTGATGCTGGGCGCGTGCGCTCCCGATGCCCCTGAAGCCGCCGCCGCGGCGGACCAGGCTGGCGAGCGATCCGAGGCGGCCACGACCAGCGCAGCCGCCTCAATGGAAACTGTGACCCTGAAGGTGGAGGGGATGACCTGTGGCGGGTGTGCCGTCGGAGCGCGAACGGCTCTCGGACGCCTCGACGGAGTGGAGAAGGCAGACGTGAGCTACGAGGAGCAGCTCGCGGTCGTCGTCCACGACCCCGCGAAGGTGACGGTAGAGAAGATGGCGGAAGCCGTGGCCGAACTCGGATTCGAGGCGACCCTTCGCGAGGGTGGTTGAGACATCACACCCGAGGCTTCCCGCCCAGGGCAGGGGGCCTCAGCCGGCGGGGCCATGCAGGGCTTGACGGGGATCGACTCGGCGGTTGGGACGTGGTCTGGGGATCGATCTCGACCGATGCCCCTGGGGGGTGCTTAAGCGCTCGCACACGAGCTCGACCATCACGTGAATGGTGCGCCACAGCGCATCCTCTGCGGAGGTGCGGAGGGCACCCCGCTCCCGGCGCCTGCCGTGCACATGGATTCTGTCCGGCCTCGCCCTTCCGAAAATTTCCGATTCGGCATCGAGCTGTGCCAGGGCTGTGTCACGCGGTGTGCCAAATACCGGAAAAAACCGGAAGTCTGGCCCCGAAAAGGTCAGTAAACACAACAGGTTCCGTGAAACCCGCTTTTCTCAAAAACCTCTGGCCTTCGGGCTGTGTGGGTTCGAGTCCCACTCCCGGCACTTCAGATTACGCGCGAACGTTCAGGCTCCCGGTAGGGCTGCTCTCCCGGGCAGGTGGGTGTGGGAC
>SLNQ01000360.1 GCA_007132965.1 Gemmatimonadota bacterium
CCGTGGTGACCTCCCGGCCCTCCGCTTCCCACACCGGGGTGATACAGCCCAGTACCGGCTCCCCGTCCAGGAGGACGGTGCACGCACCGCAGTCGCCCTTGTCGCAGCCCTGCTTCGAGCCAGTGAGGCCCAGGCCGTAGCGGAGGGTCTCCAGGAGGGTGTAGTGGGCCGGCACACCGGTGACCCGCGGGTCACCGTTCACCGTCAAGCGGACGATCTGGTGGTTACCGGCCAACGGCATGGTTTCGCCCTCCGGGCGGACTGCGGTGAGGGGTGACGAAGTCGGAGCGACGCGACAGGGGCTCGCGGCACTCGCCGGCTGAGCGGGTCCGCGAGGAACTCTCCACTCGTATCTACCCCCAAAGATCCAATTCCTATCCGACAACCTGGGACGGAGACGGCGCGGGTGGCAAGCACGAGGCCCCGTCCCCCTCCGGTCCGCACTTCTCCAGCGGTCACGGGTATGGGTACCCGAGCGCGAACCAAGGGGCGTACCGGGCTGACGGCCCGAGCGCCCCGGACGCTCTCCCGGCACTTCAGGCGGCGGCCCCGATGGCGTCAGCAAAGCGGGTGCCGCAAGCCGACAAACCCTGTGGTCATAACCAATCCGGAGAACTTCATGCCGTACCCCGATCTGCTCGTAGCCCCCATGCGCGAGGACCTGGTCAAGCTGGGCTTCCAGGAACTCCGCTCTGCCGAAGAGGTGGAGAACACCCTGGCCGGACGTGATGACCCCACCCTCGTGGTGGTGAACTCCGTCTGCGGCTGCGCCGCTGGAAACATGCGGCCGGGCGTTGCCCTGTCCCTTCGCCACTCCACCGTACCGCCGGTGCTCACCACCGTCTTCGCCGGCCAGGACCTCGAGGCCACGGAGAAGGCCCGGGAGTACTTCACCGGGTACCCCCCCTCCTCACCTTCCATCGCCCTCCTGAAGGGCGGCGACCTGGTATGGATGATGGAGCGCCACCAGATCGAGGGTCGGGGTCCGGAGCAGATCGCCCAGGACCTGGCGGCCGCTTACGACGAGCACGTGGGGGGGTGAGGCCCCCGGGGGCCGCCCGCCTCGTCTGGGCCTCGCCCTCTCTCCATTCAGCAGGATCTATGAATGCGAAATAGTATTCTGATTATCTTTATGGCCATCTTTCTTGCCGGCTGCTTCGGCAGGGGAGGGGCCTCACCTGCTGAGCGGAAGGCCCAGTGTGACCGCCTGGCCGCGCAGGCCATCGACACCGAGAGCCTGGACGAAGCCCGGCGCCTTGCCGCCCGGGCGGCGGACTGCTACGCCGACCTCCAGGGTCAGCGGCGTTAGGGGCCAACCCTCGTACCGATCCAACCTCCGACGGGAGAGCAATGGCGATGGACGAAGAACGCAGGAAGGCATACCAGGACAAGCTAGCCGCCCGGATTCAGGAGTGGGAGGCAAAGATCGATCAGTTGGCGGCCCGGGCTCGCCGGGCCGAGGCAGACATGCGGGCAAAGCTGAAGGACGAGGAGTCCGAGCTCCGCCAGCGGCTGGACCAGGCCCGTGCCCGCCTCCGGGCGCTCCGGGAAGCCTCCGACGAAGGGTGGGACGAGATCAAGGCCGGAGCCGAGAAGCTCTGGGACGACCTGCGCGACGCGTGGGAGCGTTCCGCGGCGAAGGCGCCACCGCCCCGGGGCGGGGCGGAGGGCTCCGCCACCGAGGATGAGGGACCAGACGGTCCGCCCGGCAGCAACGGGTCAGAAGGGGTGGGGGACGACGAGCCTCCCCGGGAGCCACCTGTGGGCCCGTCCGCCTGAGGGTCAGAGGATGCTCTTCCCCAGAGCGCTCTCAACCAGGCCCACGCCGAGCCGGGCGGTGCGATTGCCCAGGTCCAGCACCGGGTTCAACTCCACCAGCTCGAATCCCAGGAGCTTTTTGGACCGCGCCACCTTCTCACAGATGAGGTGGGCTTCCCGGTAACTGATCCCGCCCGGCACGGGGGTGCCCACCCCGGGTGCCTCCATGGGGTCGATGACGTCCAGGTCGAAGGAGACGTGGAGGCCGGCGGTCCCCCGGGTCGCCCGCTCGATGGCCTCATCCACGCAGACCGCGATTCCCCGTTCGTCCACCTCGCTCATGGTGAAGACCCGGATCCCCGACGCCCGGACTGCTTCCCGCTCGCTGGGGTCCACCTCCCGGGCTCCGATGACGCACACGTGGGCCGGATCCACGGCCGGCACCGCGTCGGCCAGCTCCAGCAGAGGCTTCGGGCCCTCACCGGTGAGCACGGAGAGGGACATCCCGTGGATGTTGCCGCTGGGGGTGATGGCGGGGGTGTTCATGTCGGTGTGCGCATCCACCCAGAGCAGGCCGATCTTGTCTCCCCGCCTGCGGTGAAAATCGGCCACCGCCGAGGCCGTCCCCATGGAGAGGGAGTGGTCGCCCCCCAACACCAGCGGAAACAGCCCGTCTTCCATGGCCTCCAGCGTCAGTTCGTGGCTGCGCCGGCAGACCTCGCTGATCTCCGGGAGGTATCGGGCCTTTGATTCGCCGGTAGACGTGAGCTCGGGGCCGGAGGCGTGTACGGTTCCCAGCTCTCGGATGCGGTAGCCCAGCTCCACGAGCGCCGGAACCAGTCCAGCGATCCGGAGCGCGGAGGGTCCCATGTCCACTCCCCGGCGTCCCGCCCCCAGGTCGATGCTGACGGAGAGAAGGGCCACGGGGGCTCTGGTTGCAGCTTCCCGCGGAGTCGAGGCCCCTTCGGAAACGTCTTCCGCTCTGGGCGAGGTCCCAGCGGCCTCGGATGGATGGGTCATCCTTCCTCCTCCCGGTCTCGGGCTCGGTCCAGTTGCTTGCGCTCTTCCCGACGGATCCGGCGGCGGGCCTCCCGGTCCGACTCCCCCGGAAGCCGGGAATGGACCTCCACCGCTCCCATGAACGCCATTCCGGTGATCCGCAGGGTGGGGGCGTCGTCGGCGATGGGGCCGCCCCCGCTCAACTGCTCCTCGAATCCACCGAGGATGGCGAACCCCCCCACGTCCACGTGGATTCCCGGAGGCACGATGATCTCCACTCCCCCCATGACGGCCACGCAGTGGATCCGGATCTCGCCGGGGCCGAAGAGAGCTTCCCTGAAGTCCAGGACGGTCCCTCCCATGAACGCTCCCACCCTGATGGTCCGGGCGGGCACCCAGCTCCCGGCTCGCTCGCGTCCCGAGAAGACCGCCACCTCGAACTGGGAGTCGGGAATCCGGCGGGGATCCACTCGGCCGGCTCCCGCGGGAACGGTGAGGGACGTTCCCTGTCCGGACTTTTCCCCCGTCTTCCCGGAAGGGCCCACTCCCCCTGCGGGCCGGACGGGGCGGAGCTCGGCGGACCCCTCCAGCTTCGGGAGGTCCGACAGGAGCTCCGCGAGTTCTGCGCTGCCGGTGATCCGGTTCGCCCGGTCCAGCCGTCGCTCGAACTCATCCAGCTCCAGGCGGTCCTGGGCATAGTGTTCGCAAAGGGCCTCGATGACCCGCTGGCGTGAAGCCGAAGACACGGGGCGTGGGCTCTCCGGTTGGGCGTGCTCGCTCGTCGGTTCGGTGGTCACCGCGGACCTCCATCCGCCGTTGGAGTCGTCACGGGGCAGCGCGCCTTGGACCGTCCTCGGCCCGGTGGACCAGAATTCCGTCTACGAAGGTCATCTCCACCTGAAGCCGCTCTCGAAGCTCGGTTGGAGGAAGCCGGAAGGGATCGTCGGAGAGGACGGCCAGGTCCGCCCGCTTTCCCGGTTCCAGGCTCCCGGTCTCCCCGTCCAGGAAGGCCGCGCGAGCCCCGTTCAGGGTCTGGGCCCGCAGCACCTCATCGACCCCCAGCGCTTCCACAGGGTTCCACGCCTCGTTCCAGCGGCCGCCCGCCGGGTCCCAGGTTCGTCGGGTGAGGGCTGCTTCCAGTGTACCGATAGGGTCGATGGGCGCCACCGTCCAATCTGAGCCGAACGCCAGCTCGGCTCCCGCCCGATGAAGGCTGGCCAGAGGGAAGGCCAGGCGCGCCCGTTCCGCTCCTATCGCCTCCTCCGCCCACCGGCCGTCGTCCACGAGGTGGAGCGGCTGAACCGAGCAGATGACGCTGGATCGGCCCGCCTTTTCGATGCCGTGGCGAGTCATGTGCTGGGCATGCTCCATTCGGGGGCGAAGATCCCGGTCCGGCCACTCCCGGTCGAGTCGTTCGTACACCGCCAGGAGCCAATCGGTGGCCCGGTCACCGATGGCGTGAACGATGGGCTGGAGGCCGAGTTCCGCCGCCTGACGGATCTGTCGTTCCAGCTCGCGCGGTTCGCATACCGGGGCGCCGTAGTGCCCCGGCGCGTCCCGGCGATCTGCAGCGCTCCGGCGACCTGCAGCGCCCTGTCGGCCTGCCGTGCCCAGGTGATCTCCTAGGCCCTGGCGGCCGACAGAGCCCAGATACGGCTCGTTGAGCCAGGCGGTGTAAGACCCCAGGGTACCGTCGACGAACCCCTTGGCCGCCCCCCAGCGTAGACGTGCGTCGCCTCGACCCTCTTCCCGGATGAACCGGGCCAGCTCCAGGCGGTCGTCGATGGGCACCGCCGCAGACACGCGAAGGGGAAGGCGGGCTTCGGCGGCCAGCGACCTCAGGGTCTGAAGCGAGCGCCAGCTTTCCTTGGAGCTCTGCATTGCGCCCATGTCGTGGAGCTGGGTGACCCCGCGGGCCAGGGCGTGCCGGAGCGCCGCCTCGATGGCCGCTCGCCGCTCCTCCACCGTGGGTGGGGGCACCACCCTGGACACGAAATCCATCGCCCCTTCTCGCAGGACTCCCGTGGGCTCACCGGTGATCGGGTCACGGTCAATGGACCCATCGGGTGGATCGGGCGTGTCGTGGTTGATGCCCGCCAGTTTCAGCGCCGTGCTGCTGGCCACGCCCATGTGCATGTCGATCCGGTGGAGGAAGACCGGTCGGCCCGGCGCCGCCTGATCCAACCACTGCTTTCGGGGCAGCGTACCATCCCACAGGCGGTGGTCCCAGTCGGCGCCCAGAATCCAGCCGTCTCCCGGCGTTTGCCGCGCTCGATCCTCGACCCGTCTGACGAACGCCTCCGGTGAATCGGCGCCCCGGAGATCCACACGGGAGAGTTGCAACCCCCCGCCCTGGAGGTGGACGTGGGCATCCACGAATCCGGGCATCACGAAGCGGCCCTCCAGGTTGAGAACCGCTGTGCGCGGCCCCCGCAGTCCATCCAGCTCCGCGGCGTTGCCCACGGCCATGATCCGCCCGTTGCGTATGGCCAGGGTGTCCGGCAA
>SLNQ01000268.1 GCA_007132965.1 Gemmatimonadota bacterium
CGGACGGCTTCTGGCATCCCGCACCTACGAGGACCTGAGGACGGTCCCCAGGCCCATCACAGCCGAACGCTGGTATCTGGTAGACAACGATCCCTTCCCGTCGATCGTGATCTTCGAGCCGAGTCTTCTCGAGCGCTGAGGCGGACGATAGCTTCGCGGAAGACGGTCTCGTCGTATGCGTATGCCCAGCCGTCCTCCACGAACCTCATGATGCGGTGGTCGGTCTGGACTCGAGCAACCACTCGGACCGAGACCGGATCGACAATTTCGACCAACGAATTGTGATAGCGTCGGAGGTGGGCAGGTATCGGACGCCGAGCACCGTGTGGGCCACGCCGCATCTCCAGCCCTTCCTCCCAGTTCGGGGCAGGGAGCTGGATGACGACCCAGAGTAAGCCGTCCCGATCTACGTGGAACGGGCCCAGCTCCGGGTTGGGAGGTGCCGTCGCATCCACGAATCCGCCTCGCGCCCCTGGCTCGAACCATGGCACGTCCCGATCGAGGGAGCGAAGCATCGATCGCCCTACCGACCACTCCTCAATGGTGTAGCGGGTGCGGTGAGCCGCCCAAACGGTAGAGTCGGACGCCTTGGCCAGCCGCCGGAAGAACAGGTGAGCGTTCCCGATGTCTTCGATTGGCGACTCGGCACCGGAGGATCCGAGAAAGTCGCTATCGGGAGAACCGATGTGGAGAGGAAGCCCTATACTCTGGGGCTTCGCTATCCGCTGGCTCAGGATCCTCGTCCCGTCGGGCAGAGTAGCGATGGAAAGCGAGGGAAGGGGGAACCCGCTCCTCCGTGTGTCCAGCGCTCTCGTAGAACTTCACCCGATCCTGGTCGGCCCGGTCGATGACCGCTCACCACATCGGCGAAGACTTCATTCTCGGCGTCTGGACCGACGACCTCGGGGTCGAGTACGTGCAGCGCCATCCCTTGCAGCGCCGCTGACGGTGCGCCTCCCGGCCCGCCGGCCCACGACCAATCGACCTGGCATTTCGCCGCCTTCTCCCGTAGCCTCCACCCCAGATACAGCCGCCAGGGGTATCCCGCCGCCACCGTGCCGGGATTGAGACAGTCCCTTGAACCTGATCCGGATGATACCGGCGTAGGAAGCGCGGCGCGCAGCGAGCGGCCTGGGTCCCCTCATCCATCCGGACGGGTTCCCCCCTCGCTTCCCCGCCTGCCTCCGCCGACTCCGGGTCGCCATGCCCACCGAACCGGCAGCCACCGGAGGCCCCCATGCACGACGCCCCACCCAACGACTACGGAACCCACTTCCCCAACTCCCGCAAGGTCTTCGTGGAAGGCACCCGGGGCGTCCGCGTGCCCATGCGCGAGATCGTCCTCGCCGGGGGGCGAGCCGCCGCTGCGTGTCCCGGACACGAGCGGCCCGCTGCAGGTCGACGTCAGACGCGGACTTCCGCCGCTTCGTGCAGAGTGGATACGGGCGCGTGAGGTGGGGGAGGGGGAGCGCACGCCGGTGGGCGGCGGCGCCCCGCCTCCCATCCCCGAAGGCCTGCGCCGGCCCACCCTCCGGGGCACCGGATGCGTCACCCAGATGCACTACGCCCGCAAGGGCGAGATCACTCCCGAGATGGAGTTCGTGGCACTCCGCGAAGGGATGCCGGCCGAGCTCGTCCGCGACGAGGTGGCCCGCGGCCGGGCCATCATCCCCGCCAACATCAACCACCCGGAGCTCGAGCCCACCATCATCGGGCGGCGCTTCCGGGTGAAGATCAACGCGAACATCGGCAACTCCGTGGTGCGGAGCTCCATCGACGACGAGGTCGAGAAGCTACGCTGGGCCACGCTGTGGGGCGCGGACACCGTCATGGATCTGTCCACGGGGCGCGACATCCACGAGACGCGCGAGTGGATCCTGAGGAACTCGCCCGTCCCCATCGGAACCGTGCCGATCTACCAGGCGCTGGAGAAGGTGGGCGGGGCGCCCGAGGACCTCACCTGGGAGGTCTACCGCGACACCCTCATCGAGCAGGCCGAGCAGGGGGTCGACTACTTCACCGTGCACGCGGGCGTGCTCCTGCGCTACGTGCCGCTCACGGCCAATCGGGTCACCGGGATCGTCTCGCGCGGGGGGAGCATCATGGCGAAGTGGTGCCTGGCCCACCACGAGGAGAGCTTCCTCTACACGCGCTTCGGCGAGATCTGCGAGATCATGCGCCACTACGACGTCTCCTTCTCGCTGGGCGACGGCCTGCGGCCCGGCTCCATCGCCGACGCGAACGACGAGGCGCAGTTCGCCGAGCTGCACACCCAGGGCGAGCTCACCCGCTTCGCCTGGGACATGGAGGTGCAGACCATGTGCGAAGGGCCGGGCCACGTGCCCATGCACATGATCCAGGAGAATATGGACAAGCAGCTCGACTGGTGCAACGAGGCGCCTTTCTACACGCTCGGGCCCCTCACCACCGACATCGCGCCGGGCTACGACCACATCACGAGCGCCATCGGGGCCGCCCAGATCGGGTGGGCCGGCACGGCCATGCTCTGCTACGTGACGCCCAAGGAGCACCTGGGGCTCCCCAACCGCGACGACGTGAAACAGGGGTCATCACCTACCGGATCGCGGCCCACGCAGCCGACCTGGCCAAGGGCCACCCCGGCGCGCAGGCCTGGGACGACGTGATCTCCAAGGCCCGCTTCGAGTTCCGCTGGCGCGACCAGTTCCACCTCTCCCTGGACCCCGAGACAGCACTCGCGTACCACGACGAGGCGCTCCCGGCCGAGAAGGCAGGCGAGTTCCGCGAGGCGGGGGGGCACGTGTACGTGCCGGAGCCGCGGGAGGGCTGATCGGACCGGTCCCCTCGCCTCCGGGCCCCGTCCCCGCTATCATGTCCCCCGCCTCAACCTCCACATCGACATCGCCGAAGCCGAGCCCCGGCGCCCTCCTGCGCCAGGGAGCGCTCGCACGCCCATCCAACCCAGGAGTCCGAATGCCCGGTCCCTCGAGCCACCCTTCGCCCCCGATCCCCTCCCCGTGGCACCGCGCCCTCGTCCTCATGGCCGGCCTGGTCCTGCTGGCGGCTGCGGCCTGCGAGCCCGCGGACGAACCGCCCACCCTCCCCGACCACACCCCCCTGGCGGAGGCCGACCACACCCGCCTCACCTCCCACACCGAGCTGGTGGACTTCGTGGATCGCCTGGCGGAGGCGAGCCCCCGGGTCCAGCGGCACACCATGGGCACCAGCGTGGAGGGCCGGGAAATCCCCTACCTGACCATCAGCACGGGCGACTTCGGGATGGACCGGGAAAATAGAACCTTGGTTCTGATTTATGCTCAGCAGCACGGAAACGAGCCGTCGGGGAAGGAGGGCGCGCTGGAGCTGGCCCTGGAGCTGGCCCGGGGCGACCATGACGACCTCCTGGAGGGCGCCGACGTGCTCCTGGTGCCGCAGGTGAACCCCGACGGAGGCGAGGAATTCCGCCGCCAGAACTCCGACGGCGTGGACCTGAACCGCTCGCACCTGATCCTGGATGGGGTGGAGGTGGAGGCCCTCCGGGAGCTCTTCCACGAGTGGGAGCCGGAAGTGGCGGTGGACGTCCACGAGTACTACCCCTGGAGCGGCGCCTGGCTCGAGCGGGGCTGGCTCCGGCTCTGGGACGTGCAGATCGGCCTTCCCACCAACCTGAACACCGACCCCGGCATTCGCCGGATGGCCGAGGAGCACTTCCTTCCCTCGGCGGTGGCGTACATGGAGGAGCACGGCTTCACCTCGCACAACTACGTGGTAGGCTCGCCCGACGGCCTCCGCTGGTCCACCACCAACATCAACGACGGGCGGCAGGGCACCGCCATCCTCCACACCCTTTCTTTCATCTACGAGGGCAAACGGGAGCAGGAGCCGGCAGGCCGCATCGACCGTCGAGCCGAGGCCCAGCGCACCGGCCTCGAGTACCTCATCCGCTTCGCATCCGTGGAAGGGGAGGCGGTCCGGAGCACCGTCCGGGAGGCGCGCCGGCGGGCGCTGGCCGGCGAGATCGACACCCACATCCTGACCATGGGCCGCGACTACGGCGACCAGCCCCTGGAGATCCCCGTGGAGCAGGTGGTGGAGGAAGGCGATGAGTGGGTGGTCACCGACACCGTCACCGCGACCGTCGAGGAGTTCCGGCCCCTGGTCACCGAGAAGCGCACCACCGCGGTCCCGGACGCCTACCTCGTCCCGGCCTCCGAGGCCGGCATCATCGAGCTCATGCGCCGCCACCGGGTAGAGATGGAGGAGCCGGCGCCCGGGACCGAGGTGGAGGTGGAGCGTCTCCGGATCACCGGCTTCACCACCGAGGAGCACGAGAGCCCCACTCCGGTGGCGGACCTGGCCCGCAGCCAGGAAAGCTACACCACCCAGGAGGGCGACGTGATCATCCCCACCCGACAGCTCCGGGGCGTCATGGTGGCCGCGGCGCTGGAGCCCGAATCCATGCACGGCCTCATCTACTACGACCAGTTCGAGCACCTGAATCAGGAAGGCGACTTCCCCGTGATGCGGGTGGTGGGTCGCTGAGCCTCGCCGCCGGAGGCTGAACACGCGAAAGGGCGGGCGCCCCCGAGTTGCCGGGACGCCCGCCCTTTCTCGCTACTCCAGGAGGCCTCCTACCGACCCTGGCCGTCCGCCTCCTGCTCCTCGACCACCACGGGCTGCACCGGCTCGGTGATGTCGGCGTCCTTCACGTAGTGGTCCAGCCAGGCCACCCAGCGGGCCCACATGTCCAGGAGGGTCTCCTCGGCCTGCTGACCGTGCCCCTCGTACGGGTACATGTAGAGGGCCGCGGTCTTGCCCAGCCCGTTCAGGCCGTGGATCAGGCGCCACGAGTTGTCCGGGAAGGTGCCCACGTTCTGGTCATCCTCACCGTGGTAGATCAGAAGCGCTCCGGAGAGGCGCTCGGCCCAGAGGAAGGGAGACATCTCGATGTAGGTCTCCCGGGCCTCCCACAGCTCACGGCGCTCCCGCTGGAATCCCAGGGGCGTCAGGAGCCGGTTGGAGTTGGGCGCCCCGGCGATCCCCGCCCGGAAGAGGGGCGTCTGCACCATGGCGTTGATGGTCCCGAACCCGCCGTACGAGTGGCCTCCCAGCCCCACCCGCCGTCGGTCGATCCAACCCCGGGCGTCCGCCTCGTCGATGACCGTCTGGAGGTTGGCCCGGAGATCCACCGTCCAGTTGTTGTTCCACG
>SLNQ01000344.1 GCA_007132965.1 Gemmatimonadota bacterium
GTCGATGGCTCGATGGTCCCGCTACCCTTCGCCCGCCACGCTGGAGTAGCTCAGTTCGGTAGAGCAATCGCCTCGTAAGCGATAGGTCAGGGGTTCGAGTCCCCTCTCCAGCTCGACATCCTGGGATGTTTCCCACTCGGTCGAGCGATGAGCCGACCGTCGACCCTGGCGTGCGGGGCGCGGACGACCCGCACGCGTGCCGATGTGGCGTTGTTGGGTCTCTACCGTGCAGCTGCGGGGTTCGCGCGCCAGTAGGTGAGCCCCCGACACTGCTGAAGCGAGCGCTGAGCGCACACCACCCTGACGGGCCGGAGGGCGGCGACACGGTCCCCGGCGTCATGCAAAACTCCGGGTTCGCCACCAAAGCCGCCAGCGACGCCAAGATCGCGTCGTTGCGTCCCCCCGTGCGTGCCACCGGAACCCGGGCGCCGCGGGGAACCGGTCGGCCGACCGCCGTACTCGGCGAGCTTGTCCGCATGCCCGACACCGACGCGCCACCGATGCCCTCCGACGCGGCACGGGTGCAGTCCGGCAACCACCGGGTGGTGCTGCGCGACTGCTGCCTGGCGCTGGGCTGGGAACCGGACACGACGCTGACCCTGACCTGCTTCGACGGCACCGCGGTGCTCACCGAAGCAGCCGACGGCGCAGGTGGCGGTCCCGCCGTACGGGCCCGCTACCAGCTGGCGCTGCCGGTGGCTGCCCGCGCCGCTCTTGGGGTCGGGGAGGGCGACACCGTCGTGGCCGTGGCTGACGTCGCCGGTGGCCACGTCCGGCTGCTCGGGCCTGCCGCCCTGGAGGACGCGAGCCGGTTCAGCCACCTGCCCCGACCGATGCGCGATGCGCTCAACCAGCTCGCATCGTCGCTGAAGCCTCGGCAGCTGTCGCTGGTGCTGCAGCTGCTCGGCCGGTTCGACGACGACCAGCTGGCTGCGCTGGCTGAGCTCGACCCGGCCCAACTAACCGCGCCGACCGCCACCGGTTTCGACGCGTCCGTCGCCCACTGAGGAGTGTGACATGGAAGATGCCACGTTCATCGACACCGTCCGTGCCATCGCGCAGGCCAACCAGGTCTCCCTGCACCGTGCCGCGGATCTGCTCGTCGCTGCAGCCAAGGTCGAGGACGGAGGTGGTCGCACCGTCGTCGAACACTTCGAACGGATGCAGCACGTCGACGGAGCCAAGTCCGGCTGGGTCAAGCGCAAGGGCCACTACCGCGAGTTCGCCGAGGTGTGGGGCGACCGGCCCCTGGACACCATCAAGCCCCAGGACGTCGAGCAGATCGCGCTGGCCCGACGCCAACAGGTGCAGGACGCCGAGGATGCCCGCCAAGCCAAGCTGCAGAAGCGCGGGTTCGACTACGCCCCACGGCGCAGCGGCCGCGGCGCACAACGCAACACCATCGAGGCCGCCCGACGGTTCTTCCAGGTCGCCGTCGGCGATGGCGTGATCGTCCGCAACCCCGCTGCCGAGCTCGACCTGCCGGCCCGGGAGACCCCCGGACCACGGTCGCTCAAGCCGCAACAGATCGAACAGCTCTGGGCGGTGGTCGTCTCCGGCGGCGACGACCCCGAACTCGACGGGCTGCTGCTGTGGTTCCACCTCGAGACCGGCGCTCGCCGTGGCGGCGCCATCGGGCTGCGGCGCAGCGACCTGCAACGCGAACGAGGTGTCATCCGTCTGCACGAGAAGGGCCGCGACGGGCTCATCGAACGCCCCCAGCCCGTCTCGGTCGAACTGATCGACGCGCTGCTCGCCCACAGCCACGAACGCGGTGCCGGCGGCCCCAGCGACGCGGTCTTCTACTACCGCGACTCCACTCCCGCACGCCCCCACCCGCTCCTCAAGAAGCGCTACGAGACGCTCTACGCCCGGATCCGTCGCGACATCCCCTGGGCCCAGGAGGTCTGGACCAAGACCCACGACCTACGCCGCACGGCGATCACCATGATCGAACGTATCTCCGGCAGTCCCGCGATCGCCCGGCTCTACGCCGGCCACCGCAACGCCGAGACGCTGCACACCTACGACGCCGCCGACTACGACGAACTGCAGGAGTCGCTGGCCATCTACCTGGGACGTGACGTAGGCGGCCATACGCCCGACTCCGACTGAAGCTGAGCTCGCGGTGCAGCTGCGCGCAGGGTCGGGGAGCCCCGACGTCAACGGCTCCTTCGGCAGCTGCGCTCACCGGGACCTGGAAGCAGATCCACGACCTCGCAAGATCAGCTTTCGTCGCTGGGGTGGTCATCGGATGTGACCACCCCACGGTCGTCGCCGTTCGCCAGACTGGGTGTTCGGCCGCCGCGGACGCTGCGCGGGCGGAGCAGCTCCGCCGTGGCACGACTGCACAAGGGCGAGGTCTGGCCGGCACGCGCCAGCTCGAACCGTTCGCGCAGGTCGGGGATGCGGAGGGTCAGGGGCTCGGGGGATTCATCCATGCCCCCGACGGTCCAGTAGCACCAGGGACGCGCAAGCAGCTGGTCTGACTCAGCGGTAGTCGTCCGGGTAGACGTGCGCCGGCTGCTCGAGGCTCGGCATCCGCAGGCAGCTGGCACACAGGACCTCGGTCGGGACCTCAGGAAGCATCGCGAGCACGGTGCCCCACCCATCGCAGCCGGGATGTTCGCAACGGATGAACCCGATGCCGCCCTCCTGCCGTTGGAGCAACGGCGGGTTGGTCTTGCCGTGACGTTCGAACCCGCGAACGTAGTTGTCCATCGTGCGCTCGTTGACGCCAACGGTGGCCCGCAGTTGCGGCACCTCCGCGTCGGTCACCCAGCCGCCAGCCGCCTGGAGCTGGGCGAAGACCGCCTCAGCCTTGGCCAGCCGCAGGCGCCGCGCACTCTGGTCGTCACGCAAGGGCCCGGCGAGGTAGGCATCAGCGGTGTGTTTCGCGTAGGCACGCGACAGATCGCTCGACGCCGGGCGGTCGTGCAGACGGGCCCACACCGCGGCGCGGGCGGAGGGTTTGCCGTAGGCGACCAGCGCGAGCGCAGCTGGACGTGGCAGTCCGAACTCGTCCTTGAGGTGACCGCGGATGGTTTGGGCAACGCGGTCGAGGGTGATCACCCCGAGCGCGTCGCCGATCTGGGGGAGGTCACGGCCGTGCGCCATGAACAGTCGCGCTGCCTCGCCGGCGCGGTAGGCCAGGGACGACTCCCGTCGGGCGCGATGGTGGTCACCGTCGCGTTCGAGCGTCACCGTTCCCGTCGCGGGGCCGAGGACCAGCGTGCCGCCAGCGAACGGGATGCGCAGGCTGGCTTCCCAGCACGCCGTGCGGTCGTCGACCGGCACCAGGCGGAAGCCTTGCAGCAGGACCCGCAACGCATCGGCGGCTTCGGCAGGCAGGGACCCAGGCACACCGGCGAGGGACGCCAGGACCTCAGCGATCCGATTGGCGTCGACGCTGAGCGTGTGTCCGTCCTCCGGCATCGCGAACCGAAGGAGGTCCTGCCGGATCCGTTCCAACTCCACCACGGCGAGCTCATGATCGTGCAGGTGGGATCGTCGCACCGCGGTGTTGGTGGCTTCGTTGGCGTTGCGCTGAGCGTTCTCGGCACGCAACTCAGCCTGCTCCAGCTCGTAGGTGAGCTGGTGAGCGAGCTCGTCGCTGGACTCGATGAGTGCTCGTGACGTGTCCTTGAGCGGCAGCCCCTCGGTGGCGGCATCGATGAGCCCCTCGGCCACGGCCGTGTGCAACACGTCGGCCCGCAGGTTCCCGACCGAACGCCCCGCGAGGTTCGGCCGTCGCCCCCAGCCGGTCGAGACCCACCGCGTCTCCTTGCCGATGGTGCGCTGCACGTGGGCCTCAGCATCCGGCCGGGCACGCAGGTCGTACTTCGATCCGGACCGGCTCAGCAGTGCGTACTGTGTTCCGTTCTCGGTCCATGCTGGCAGGCCGGAGAACGGTTTGCGAGACCGGCCGTTGGCGACCCCGCCTGAGAACGTGAGGTGATCGCTGCGTTGGTTGCGCGCCCTCACGGCGGCGCGGAACTCGTCCTTGCACGCCCACCCGCCGTCGGGGACGCCGAGGTCGAACGACAATCGCCACACTCGCCCCTCAGGGCGGTCGTCGATCTCGACCGGCAACGTGATCTGGGTGTTGTGCAACAGTGGCGGAAGCTCGAAGTCGAGGTCGTAGCGACCGGTCTGCCATAGGTCCAACAGTCGGTACCACCGCGCCACGGCCGTGCCCGGGTTGGAGAGCTGGTCCACCCGAACCTTGCGCCGCTCTTGTTGGCTACGGATCGTCGAGGCGCCGCCGGCCTCGGCGACCCTCTCGACCCGCTGCTGGTTGGTCAGGTTCGGGTCGCCGAGCACCTGCACGATGGTGCGCACGACCGCGGTGGGCGGTGTCGGGTCGAGGCGTAGGCGACCATCCTCGTCCTTGACGTAACCCAACGGTGCGCTCTTCTCGCCGAAGGGGAACTTGCTGTCGACGTAGGCGCGCATCCTGCCGATCGTGGTGCGCTTGACCACCGCGCGTGCCTCGGCGGCGGCGGACAACGCTTCGAACAGGAACTGGATCTCGGCGGTGAGCCCCTGGGTGTCGATCACCGAGCCGGCATGGTGGACATAGCGGCACGAGGTTCGAACGGCCTTCCACGTATCCGAGAGGTAGTCGATCGACCGGAGCAGCCGCGCGAAGTCGGCAACCCAGAGTCCTTCGACGGGCTCCTCGGCCAGCGTCTCGGTGAGCAGCACGCAGAACGCGTTGTCGTCTACGCCGAAGTTGACCTTCGTTGCCGATCCAAGAGCCATCAGCACCCGGGTGCGGGTGCCCGGTAGTCGTAGCAGCCCGGCACGGAACCCCGGCCGCGAGAAGTACTTGGCGCCGACCTCGTCGGGTTCCTCGATCGGCAGCGTCCCGAGCTGGGCGAGCATGTCGGCTCCGGGGAAACTGGGCTGCATCGCGGCGGTTTCGAGGACCTTCTTACGGAGTTCCTTCATCGCGGTCGAGTCGCTGATGCGGATCACGACCAGGTGGGGTGTCTGCGGTTCGCGTGTCTGCTTCATCTTCAGGCTCCTCATGACGGGTCCAGGCGAGAAGCCGCTCCCAAGCGGCAGCGACTCCCCGACCGGTGAAGCGGTTGGGGTCGAACACGGGTTGATCGGTCATGCGCGCTCCAACTCAGGCAACGGCGAGCACCATCTCGGCATCATCAGACGCCAACGCTTCTCA
>SLNQ01000169.1 GCA_007132965.1 Gemmatimonadota bacterium
CCTGCTTTGCAAGCAGGAGGTCGCCGGTTCGAGCCCGGCTGGCTCCATTTCCACCCCCAACCTCGGCAGGGCCACGTCCCTCTCAGGGCGAAGGTGGGTGCCTTCATCTGCCGCGCCCAAACCTGGGCGAGTACCGTTTCCCTCCCTTCGAACCCATCGGTCACACTCCCTCTGGTCCCGGAGAACTCCTTCTCCCTTCCAGCTTGAGCGTTGCACTCGCGCTGGGTCAAACCGAGCGGCGCACTTCCGACGCTCGAGTCCCCCTCTTGCAGCCCGCTCATCGCAGTTGTACATTGTACACATGAAGCGGATAACGGCGAGCGAGGCGCGACGGCAGTGGTTCCGGATCCTGGACGAGGTCGCGGCCGGAGAGATCGTCGTCGTCGAACGCGCGGGGCGGAGGATCGTGCTTCGGCGGGAAGAGGCGCCGGACGAGGACGCCGGGGTGCCAGACTACTCGGGGCTCCTGCGGGTGCCGCAGGCCGACCGGGCGCACGAGTGGTCCTGGCGGTGGCCCGGAGAGGAAGGGGAGCTGGAGCCCGAGTGAAGCTTCTCCTCGACACCCACTTCCTCCTCTGGATCGTGCTGGATCTGCCCCGCCTGGCGGAGTTCGAGTGGTTGGATGGATACCGGCCCTGGGGGGTCTCGCCGATCTCCTTTCTCGAGGTGGCATTCCTGGATGAAGTGGGGCGGTTGGAGGCCCGGCGCGCCGAGTTCGCCGACGCGGTCGGGCGGGACGCCCGCTTCGTGATTGACGAGGTTCCGCTGGTGCCGCTCGTGGAGCGAGCCCTGCCGCTGGACTGGACCCGCGATCCCTTCGACCGGCTGCTCGCGGCGCACAGCCTGGCCCGCCGGACCCCACTATGCACCCTCGACCGGGTGATCCGGACCCATCACCCGATGCTGCCCCGTGAGCTTCGGGATGCCGGGTCATGAGCCATGGCGAGTGCCCGTGCCCTCCTTCTCACCCACCGGACACCGTGTAGAAGGCCCCGACGGCTGCCGGCGGAACTTCCAGCATCCTGCCGGCCCGCACCGCAGAGGTGACGTCCGGTCCCGTCATGGGACAGTAGGTCGTGTCCCTGAGCCCGCTAGCCAGATCAAGTGCGCGCTCCCCTCCCCCCCGGTGGCGTCCTTCCGGGTGGCCTGGCCCTTGCTCCTGAGACCATGAGAGCCACACCCCCCTCACGGGCGGGCTCGCAGGCGAATGCCTCGGGCCCGGCGGGTGTCATCGGCCCCGGACCCCAAGGAATCTCGCTCATGAAACAGAACGCCCTCAGGGTTCTTGCTCTCCTGGGCGCTACGGTGATGGCCGTAGCGGCCTGGATCCTCGCCGCCCATCTCACCTCGGTGTTCGTACTTCTGGCTCTGGTGGCCCTGTGTTCGTTCCTCCTCTTCGGCGCCCTCTTCCTGCGGTTTGCCGACCCCGGACCCGATCTCGCGACCGGAAGGGGGAGGCTCGTGTGGCTCGCGGTGGGGGCCGTGGTCTACATGGGCACCGCTCACATGGCTGTGGGCCGGGCTCCGAGCCCCACCCTTGAGGAGCTGCAGGCCCACGAGTCGGTGGAAATGTGGGAGGTGGCTGATGGAGTCCAGATCGCCTATCTGCACAAGCCAGCGACCACGGAGACCACCGAGATTCCGGTGGTGATGGTCCATGGGGGACCCGGTATTCCCGCCCTCCCGCCGATCCAGGCGACCGGAGTTCGTCCCCTCGACTTTCTCGCTGACCAGGGTCACCCCGTCTACTACTACGATCAGCGAGGAAGTGGATTCTCGAGCCGGCATGACCTTCGCCAGGAGCCGTCCTACACCGTGGCGCATCACGTTGCAGACCTGGAAGCCATCCGCGAACACCTGGGTGTTGATCGGATCATCCCCGTGGGTCACGGGTGGGGTGCGACCCTGGCGGTCCAGTACCTCCTCGAGCACCCGGAGCGGGTGGAACGCCTGGTGGCCCTGGCTCCGGAACCGCTCTGGTATCCCGCCTTCGACGAGATGGTGAATCCGGCGGCGCGGGCCCGCCTTACCGAGGTACAGGCCTCCGCCCTGGCACTGCTGGAGCGGCCGCCCCTGAGGCTGGTGATCGGACGTCTGACCGCGTGGGCCAGCCAGGCCGCAGCCCATTCGCTGGTGGAGGACTGGGAGGCGGATCAATGGTGGACGCAGGCCACCGCCGAAGCCTGGAGTCTCGGACAACCCAACATGACGTGCAGCACCGATCCCGCGCGGGGCCTTCCCCCTCTGGCTGGGCTCGGCTTCTTCGCCCATACGTACGCCCTGGCCGATGCCCTGAGCCTCCCTGATCCGCGGCCGGCCCTGTCCGAGGCGGAGACTCCGGTGCTGGCAGTCCGCGGGCTCTGTGACTTCATCCGCTGGGAGGTGGCGTACGAGTACGTCCAGGTGCTCCCCGGCGCCCAGTACGTCTCCCTTCCCGCCGGCGGGCATCTGATCTGGCTTGAGCAGCAAGAGCTTCTGGAGCGGGTCATCAGCCCCTTTCTCGCCGGCGAGACCGTGCCCTTGAGCTACTATCATCCCCCCGCGCCATCCGTCCAAACGGAGGATGAGCTGGAACGGAGGCTGAGCGGTCACCTCGAAATCTGATCGGAGTATGGGGTGCGGCCGCGCGGCTTGGCCTTCGTTCCGGCGTCGCAGCCCTCGAACCATCCACGGCGAACGGAGGTACACTTCCTCACCACGTTCGAGTCCCCGTGACCCCGGAGCCCCATGACCCTTCAGCGTGCCGCCCCCGGCGCGTCCCGCATCTACTTCCGGAGCGGGCTCGCGGTCCTCCGGGGTGTGTCCGAAGCCCCCGCGTGGATGAGCTGGGACGAACGGTCCGATGCCTGGGTGGCCGCGGGTCACCGACTTCCCGAGCTCCGGAGCTGGGCGGCGGCCCGGGGGATTCCAGAGAGCTCGCCTGCACCGGACGAGCTCGAGGAGGGTTTCTACGACGATCGCAGGCTGCGGCCCTACCAGCAGGAGGCCGTCGAGCGGTGGCTGGGATCGAAAGGGCGGGGGTCGGTGGTTCTCCCCACCGGAGCGGGGAAGAGCCTGGTGGCCATCCACGCCATCCGGCGGGGGGGTGCCGGGGCCTGTGTCGTGGCGCCTACCCGGGCACTCCTCCACCAGTGGTTCGGACAGCTCGCGGAGGCCTTCGGCGGCGAGCAGGTAGGCGCCTTCTACGGCGACGAGAAGGATCCCCGGCGGATCACCGTCACCACGTATCATTCGGCGTTCTCGCTCCTGGAGCGGGAGGGGGCTCGCTTCGACCTCCTGGTCCTGGACGAGGTCCACCACCTCTCCGACACCCGCTCGGGCGAGGCGCCGGCCTGGCACGACGCCCTTCGCATTGCCCCCGCGCGCCACCGCCTGGGCCTCACGGCCACCTACCCCGACGGTGCGGCCACCGAGCTGGAGCGACTGGTGGGCCCGGTGGCCTACCGTCGGAGTATCGGGGAGATGGCCGACCGGGTGCTGGCCGACTTCGTGGTGGAGCGCCGGTACGTGCCCCTCACACCGAACGAGGAGGTCCGCTACCGGGAGGCCGAGGAGCTCTACGAGGCATTCATGGCGAAGCGTCGATACGAGGAGAAGGCATCCGACGCCGAGGGTCGCTGGAAGATGTTCATGGCCGAGACCCGGCGTTCTCCGGAGGCCCGGCGGGCATTTCGCGCCTTCCGTGAGCGGGAGCGGATCGTCCAGCTCTCCGAGAGCAAGCTCCGGGAGGTGGAGCGCGTCCTCCGGCTCCACCCGGCCGAGCAGGCGCTTCTCTTCTGCGGAAGCCGCGCCTCGGCCGAGGTGGTCTCGAGACGGCTGGCGGTCCCCATGGTAACGGCCCGCACGCCGGCTTCGGAGCGAAGAGCGATCCTGGAGGCGGTGGCCGAGGGCCACGTCCGTGCCGTGGCCAGCGTGCAGGTGCTGGACGAAGGGTGGGACGTGCCCCAGGCGAAGCTGGGCATCGTCCTGGGCGACAGCACCCGGGGCGGGCAGCGCCAGCACATCCAGCGGTTGGGCCGGATCCTTCGCCGACAGGGCGACCGGGTGGCGTCGCTCTACGAGATCGTGGCGGCCGGCACCTACGAGTTCCTGGTGGCACAGAAACGGAAGGGCGCGGTGCGTCAGGTCCGGGAACGGCAGCTCGGACTGGGGATCTGACCGTGCTTCGGCGCACACACGTGAGGCCGTTCCTGACGGAGGAGGAGGGTGCTCTGCAGGTACGGTTCCTGACGGACCGCGACGGGCGGGTGGCCGGCTTCCTCGACCGACTTCTCCGGCTGACCCGGCGCCTCGAGGGCCGGCCTCGTCGGATGGTGGTGGAGGCGCTCAGCCGCCAGGAGCGCCGGGTGCGAGACGCGCGGAGACTGGACGGCCTGTCCCGGACGCTCCTCTCCCTCTGCCGGTTCTCCCCTCCGGCGGGAGCAGCCCGGGCGGGAGAAGTGCGCAGCGCCCTCTTCCGGGCCCGGGGTCGATGTTGGCCTCCCGTGCCCGGCGACGAACGGGTACCGTACGAAGACGCAGCACAGGAGCTCGACCTCACGCCCGAGGAGGTGGAACGCCTCCTGTACGCCGACGATTCGGACGCCATGATCCTTCGGAGGGCCCCGCAGATGGACCCGGAGACCCTCCTCCGCCGGTACAACCTGGACCTGGCCCGGGCGGTGCTCCTGGACGCCGAGGTCGTGGAGGTGCGGGCTCGCGGGGGCTGGAAGGAGATCTTCCGGGCCGTGAAGCTCGCCCGGCTCATGCACCGGCTCGAGCCGGCGTCCCCCGAGGGAGCGTATCGCCTGGAGCTCACCGGTCCGGCGGCGGCGTTCGTGACCCGCCCCCGTCGCTACGGGATCCGGTTCGCCCGGATCGTCCCGGCCCTGGTCCGGGCTCCGGGTTGGGAGCTGGAGGCCCGGATTCTCCGTGACGGGCGGACGGTCCCCTACCGGCTGTCCTCCAATGCGGCCATCTCGACCCCACCGGGCGAGGGCCCGCGATACGACTCGGCGTGGGAGGCGGACCTGGCCCGGGAGTTCCGCGAGAAGATCGGTTCCGAGCGGGACGGTTGGCGCCTCAGTCGAGAGTCCACGCCCATTGCCCTGGGCGAGGAGCTCTTCCTTCCGGATTTCACGTTCCGGCACGCCGACGGGAGGGAGGCCCTGGTGGAGTTGGTGGGCTTTTGGAC
>SLNQ01000215.1 GCA_007132965.1 Gemmatimonadota bacterium
CGGGAGAGACATCGCCGACGAGAAAACCCACGTTGCCGAAGACCAGGAGGTCGGCGAGATCGGGGTGGGTGAACTCGGCCACCAGCACGGGGCTGGTGGGTTGCACCGGTCCCCCTTGAAAGAGGGGCTCCTCGCGGCCCACCAACGGCGCCAGCTCCGGGACGCCCTGGCCCACGGCCAGGTCCAGGGGCCGATTCAGGACCACGCCCAGCGCCCCTTCCTCGTCGTGTTCTCCCACCAGGACCACCGTGTGGCGGAAGTTGCGATCGTGGAGCCGGGCACTGGAGATGAGGAGCTGGCCTTTGAGGGAGTCCATAGCAAGAAGGGTCTCAGTGCGCGTGTCAGCCGCACCGGAAAGGTACGGCATCCGTGCCGATTCCGCGGGGGGGTGGCGGCTGACACTCGCGGATTGCGTATGTGAAAGTGTGTCGAAGGCCGGGTATGTCGAAACCGGAGGGGAACCCGAGTCCTCGCCGATCCCCTCCACCGAAGCGGGAGGAGTGGACCATGATCGTAACGTTTCGCGGTCCGAGGGCCCGGGTCGATGCTGTTCTCGAAGGGCCGTCCCGGACCGTCATGGGTGGAGCACGAAGGGTGGTGCTGGCCGCCCTCGTCCTTCTGATTCCAGCCTGCTCCGACTCCGCAGATCCGACCGCCGCCGATCCTTTCGAGCCGATGGTCATTACGGGCACCGTGCTGACGAGCACGTCGGAGCAGCCCATTCAGACCGCACACGTCGTGGGAACGGATGGTGTGACCGGAACAGAGCTCTTCGACCTTCTCACCCCCGAAAGTGGGTCGTTTCAGGCAGAGATTCCGGCCGAAGCGAGTCCGGCATCCCTCGTCATTCGCGTGACGGCCCAGGGACATCACTCCTACGAGGAGTCGATGCTCTTGCAGGACAGCCTGAACGTTGAATTGAAACTCGAGCCCCTGGTCGCCGAGATCGACCCTGTGGAACCACTTCCCGAGTTTCGGGCCGGCGGCACAGCAGAGGTCCGGTACCGGATCTCCGACCTGCGAGGAGATCCGATCCCGGGGGTCCAGGTCTCCTTCGAGGTGCCCGATGGTAATGGAACTCTGGATTCCCCCACAGCCGAGACCGACACCGAGGGTCTGACACGGGCCCGCTGGACTTTGAACACAGCGACCGGGCAACAGGAACTCCACGCCACCGCCGATTCAGTCCGTTCGATCCTCACGGTGGAAGCGCATGCCGGGCCGCCCAACACTGTGGAGATGGTGGGCGGCGACGCTCAGGTCCGACTGGCGGGGACGCCGTTGCCCGAACCTCTCGAGGTGGTGGTGCGGGACGAGTTCGGAAATCCGGTCCCAGGAGAAGAGGTCACCTTCCGGGTCAAGGACGGAGGCGGAACGCTCTCGGAATCGGAGGGGGTCGAGGCCCTGGCCACCACAGGGGAAGATGGGCTCGCACGTATGACCTGGACCCTGGGAGACCACCGGGGCTCGCAGGCAGTGGAAGTGCTCCACCCTCAGGCGGGTACGGTCGAGTTTTACGCCGAGGCTCTGGAATTCACCCTCGCCCTGGAGGCGCCGGCGGAAGCGGAGCGCTTCCTGGCCGATGACGACGTACCGTTACGGGTGAGGCTGGAGGGAGACCCCGTGCCGGAAGACAGCGTTCGCTGGGTGTCCAGCGCGGACGGTATCGTGGGGAACGGGAGTTCGGTGACTCTCACCGAGCTGTCCTCCAACACCCATACCTTTCGGGCTCAAGTCCTCGGCGCAGAAACCGATGAAGTTTCCGTCCGGGTGTTCGATCACCTCTGGGACCTGTACCGGTCGGAGCCGGCTCCTTCGGAGATCGCGAGAATCAAAGAGGATTTCGATTTTGTCTGGGTGGACGGGGACGAGCCGGACGAGAAGTGGGACCAGTACGGATACGACTTCAACCCCGAGACGAACGAACCGTCCAAGCTCGTGATCATCTCCAACCTTGATGTCCTTCGTCGGCAACGGTTCGAGGAGCGACCGACCTTCATTGGAGATCACGAGACGGTGTACGATTGGTTCAATTCCCTGGTCCACACGATCCGGATCGACCTGGGGAGGTGCGGGGGTGCGGCAGGTGGGGGTGGACGGGTGACCCTCTCCCGCACTCACGCCCATTACGGCCTGTGGCTCGGCGGGGACACGTGCGACACCGGAGACCAGGTCGACTTCAGCCTCTATAGTCTCGGAATTCTGATTCACGAGGCCAGACACAGCGAGCCTGATGATCCCCGGCACATGACCTGCTCCGACGGGCGGCCGGGTGACCGGACGCTGGAAGGCGGAAGTGGCTACGCCTGGTACGCCAAGTACGCCATGTGGGTGTATCGATACTCCAAGTACGATCCGCCGCTGGTGCGCGAGATCGGGGACTCGTGGGGCATATTCGACTTCCGGAGGCAGGCCATCAACCAACTTCGCCGCATCTGTGAGGATCTGAGTCACTCCGATCCCCGAGTTCAGGCGATCGTAGATGAGCTCATGGACGACACCTGAGCTTCTTTCTCAACGCAGTAGACCGTCGAACTCGGCGGTCTCCACGTCTGGCCGGAAGTCTTCCGGGTAGACGGACGGGTCGGCGCGCGCTCGGTCAGCAGCGCCTCCACCCGGCAGCATCTGGATGCCGATGCCCGCGGGCATGGCGGCCATCCGGTCCAGGAGGGTGGAGCCATGGCGCGGCTTCACCCCCGGCTGCGCACACTACTGAGACCGCCGTCGACTCCCATGATCTGGCCCGTAACCCAGTCATTTTGCGGGTCCAGAAGGAAGGCACCCACCGCCGCCATAACGTCGGGTTTCCCCAGGCGCCCCAGGGCGTGGAGGGCCTCGGAAGCTTTTCGGCCGGCGTCGGTCCCCAGGAGATCCCGGGCCAGGGGGGGGTCCACGAGTCCCGGTGCCACGGCGTTCACCCGGAGTCCTCGGGTCGCGTAGGTGGCGGAAGCCGCCCGGACCAGGCCTTGCACCCCGGCCTTGGCCGCGGCCAGCGCCTCGTGGGACTGAAGCCCCAGACGGGCCGCGCCGCTGGAGAACAGGAGCACGCTGCCTCCCGTCCGGAGGTGTCGGCCCGCCGGCCGCACCGTGGCGAACGCAGTGTGCAGGTTCTGTCGGAGCGTTGTCTCGAAGTCAACGGCAGAGGTCAGGTGAGCCGGTTTCAGCAGGATGGAGCCGGCGCAGTTCGCCAGTCCCCGGAGGGGAAGACCGGCTTCGTCGGCCTGCTGGGTCAGCTCCGACACCAGGTCGTCCAGGGCGCGGCCGATTCCGCCGCTTCCGCCCACCACCAGGACGGTGACGGGCGAGGAGCCGCCGTTCTTGGAGCCACCGTGAGCGTCCGGGCTCGCGTTGGAGGTCGTATCAGTCATGGTCGGATGAGTCGCAGAGAGGCGCGAAGGAGGGCCGGGAAACCCTCGAGGGGGGCCCCAAGAGCGGCAAGCAGGGCGCCGGACGGATGGAGGCGGACGCCAGCCGGCACGCCGCGCCCCAACTCCATGACCGGCCGATTTCTGATCGTCACGGTCAAATTCAGCCCCTGCCCGTCGAGCCAGGACGAAAGGCGCCCGCGACCGGGAGCCAGAGAATAGACTCGCCAGCGCCGGCCAGGTCGTTGAAGTCGTACGTGATTTCGGCGCCCCGCCCCGTCAGACGATCATACAGTCCTACGGCGAGCTCGAGCCAGGTACGGGTGTCACTGCGGTCGTCAGCCATGATGAGGTGCTCTCTTGGTTCGAGTAGAAACGATGCGTGTACAATACATGCACAGAACGACTGTACATCCCATGTGCGGTTGTAGAGGTCTTGTGAACTCTGGAAGGCCGTTGAGGAAATACAAGGCTCCGACTCTGAGGGCCCTGGGTGGCCGGCCGGCACTGAGATCGCCCTTGAGGATCGGCCCAGAGCTTCGGCAGATAGAAATGTCGGAGAGACCGCTACTACTGCGTATAATTAAGGTAGAGGCGGTACGTGGGATCTTCGCCTACCTGTCACCTGATCCTATCACCCATCGGTTCTGGGACGATCATGTCACTCGACTCACCTCGATTCAAGCAGGAACCTCGCCTCCAGCAGATCATGGACCAGGGTCGGCTGATGAAGGTGCGGGAGATCAACCAGGGGGTTCACGTTCTCCAGGGAGCTCTTCTGGATCTCGGGTACTCCATGCCTCGCTCTACAGCGGGGACCGTCATCAGTCCGGATGGAAACTTCGGACCGGAAACCCGAGACACCGTGCGAGCCCTTCAGGAGGAGGTCGGCATTTCGGTGGACGGAATCGTGGGCCCCGAGACGATGGAGACGCTGGACGCCCTCTTTCCCGCGCACCGATATCGGGTGCGCCTCCATCTACGGGCGGTGGCGGCCAACAACGAGCCCATCTGTAGGGTCCCCATCCACTCGGCGCTGGAGGCCAGTGAACGGGTGTTCGGTCGCTACGGGATCGGCGTCGATTACGGTTCCGGCGAGTCGGTCTACCTATCCGAAGAGCAGTTGCAACTCTTCCAGCAGATCGACACCGAGTGCACCTGGGACGTGACTGACGGGGACATGTACGACCTCCATCGCGTGGGGACTCCCGTTCCCAACAACGAGGTCGTGGTCTACTTCGTCCGACAGTTTGCAGAGGATATCCTCGGGTGCGGCGGACACGCCCCTGACCGTCCCGCGTGTACCGTGAGCCTGGCGGGGACCCTCTGGACCACGGCGCACGAGGTCGGGCATGTCCTCCTCACCTCCTCCTTCGAGCCGGTCCACGAGCGGCATCGGCAAAACCTCATGTATCCCTGGGCGGTGGCCGTTCGGGGGGTGCCCATGCTCACCCGGGACCAGGTCCAACAGATGCGGCTCCATCGGTGCTGCGAGCCGGTGGGAAGCCCCAGCACACCTGTCCGAAGGGTGCGGGCCACCCCTGCACTGCAGTTTCCGTAGCCCTCTGATCGGAAAGGAAGACGAGCCGCACGACAGTGCTGCGGCACTGTTGCCGCACCACGGAGTTCTCCAGAGGGGTGGACGGGCGAATACACAGACCTAACTCCTCAACCTGTTTTTTCCGGCGCCTTGTGCTAATTTAGCGGTGCATTTCGAATGTGCGCGAGGAGGGTCCTTGAGCCGGGCGCGATGAAAGAATGTTCGATCTCGACGGGGTGGAGGACCTCTTCCGGGAGGCCATCGAAAGGGAGCCAGGTCCCGAACGGGATGCCTGGCTCGAGAAAGCGGCCGAGGGAGACGCCCAGCTGCTGGCCCGGGTGCGGCGCCTGCTCAGGGCCCACGCGGCGGTGGAGGCCGGGGAAGACCCGGTGGCTGGGCTGGGTGAAGGGCTCGAGGGGGAAGCGGTTGTGGGGCTCGTGCAGTGGGCCCGGGCCGGGGAGGGGCCTGGCCCGGGCGCCGGCGAGGCCGACCGGGAGTGGGAGCCCCGGCCCGACGACGTGGTGGGCCGCTACCGGGTCGTGCGGCCACTGGGTCGCGGCGGAATGGGCGCGGTCTTCCTGGCCCATGATCCCGTTCTGGATCGTCATGTGGCCCTCAAGTTCCTTCCGCCCCGGCTCGACGGCGAGCTCCGGCTCCTGGACGAGGCCCGAGCCGCCTCCGCGTTGGACCACCCCTGCATCGGCACCGTCTACGAGGTGGCCCAGGACGCAGGTGGCCGCAGCTTCATCGCCATGGCCTGGTACGAAGGAGGGACGCTGCGGGAGCGCCTGCGGGAGGGCCCTCTTCCGGTGGATGAGGCCGTTCGCATCGCCGTGCAGGTGGCCGATGCCCTGGACACGGCCCACCGCGCAGGGATCGTGCACCGCGACGTGAAGCCGGCGAACCTGGTCTTCGACGCCTCGGGCCGGGTCAAGGTGGTGGATTTCGGGATCGCGCTGGCTGAACGGGGCGAGGGGAGTTCGGGAAGCCGGGGCGGGACGCCTGCCTACATGAGCCCCGAAGAGCTGGACGGCGGGCCGGCTGACGGGCGCTCGGATCTGTGGGCACTGGGTCTGGTCCTCCACGAGATGCTCACCGGCGAGCATCCCTTCGCTGCCGAGGACCGGAAGGCGGTCATGGACCGGATTCGCGGCGGCCGCCCGGCTTCAGCCCGCGACGCCCGCCCGGAGCTGCCTCCGTCCCTGGACGCCGTCCTCCGCCAGACCCTGGCCCGGGATCCGGAGGCCCGCATCCAGACCGGGCGGGAGTTGGCCCGCCGCCTCAGGGCAGCCGTGGAGCCGGCTCCGGCCGTGGCCGACATTCTCCGCGGTGCGGGAAGAAGGCCCTTCCTGTGGGGCGGTGGGGCTGTTCTGGCCCTCTTCTTCGCGGCCGGGATGGCGGTTGCCTGGCAGGCCCCCAGGTTGGTGGACGCCCAGGGATTTGCCGGCGAGCGGTTCGAGCCCATGGGCGAGGTCATCCTGGCCGACTTCCGTGCGCCGGAGGTCCTGGCCGAGCTGGCCCTGGCCACCCGCGAAGCCCTGGCCATCGACCTGCAGCAGTCCGGGTTCGTCCACGTGGCCAGCCGCAGCCGGACGGCCATGCTGGTGGAGCTCATGGGTCTGCCTCCGGAGACCCCGGTGGAGGGTGATGTGGCCTTCGAGGTGGCGGAGCGGGCGGGGGCGGCCGCCGTCCTGGAGGTGACGCTGGCCCGGGCGGGCTCCCGGTACGTCTTCGCCGGCCGGGGCCTGGATCCGGCCACGGGCCAGGAGCTCTTCTCGGCCCGGGTGACGGCAGGGGAGCGGGGACTGCTGAGCGGAGTGGAGCGACTCTCCCGCGAGATGCGCCGGCGGCTGGGCGAGGCCTCCGGTTCGCTGGCCGAGAGCCATCCCCTTCCCGTGGTGACCACGGCGTCGCTCGAGGCGCTTCGGCTCTACGCCGAGGCCGAACGAATCCGCTACACGGATCCGGACCGAGCCGTGCGGCTCCTCACCGAGGCGGTGGAGATCGACCCGGCTTTCGGCACGGCGCACCGGTTGGCTGCGGCGGTGGCCACGGGCTCGCTGGACTACGCTCGGGTGCGGGAGCACACGCAGAGGGCGGCGGAGCACCGAGACCGGCTCACCGACCAGGAACGCTGGCACATCGACGCCATGCACGCCTCGGAGGTCGAGTTCGAGCCCCAGCGTGCGGTAGACGTCTACGAACGGATCCTGTTCCGGTTTCCGGCTGACTTCCGGGCTCACTGGAACCTGGGCGTCACCCGGCTCAACTGGCTCGGGGACTGGGAAGGGGCCCGGGAGTCCTTTCTGAGGGCTCTGGAGCTGAACCCGAACATGGGACACTTCACCATCACGGCAGGGCTCATGAGCCTGGCGCTGGGATACGACGACGATGCCCTGGAGCTGGCAGGCCGGGCCGTGGATGCCGGGTTCCAGGAGCACCACCATCGCTTCTCCATGGTCTATGCCTTTGCGCACGACGACGTGGAGGCGTTGCTCGAGGTCTGCCGCGGGCTCCTGGAGTCGGATGAGCCCTCCCCCCTGCCTGTGGACGACCGGGAGTTCTGCGGCTCGGCCTACGTGGGGCTCGAGCGGTCGGAGCTGGCCGTGGGGCCGCTGGCCGAGGCCTTCGAGGCCTACCGGGAGGCGGGTCGGTTCCGGAACGTGGCCCACGTGGGACAGGCCCTCACCTCGGCGCACCTGCTCCTGGGCGACACGGTGGCGGCACGGGCTCAGCTGGCAGCCACCGTGGAGGCCATCCCGGCGGAAGGGTTCGCGGAACCGGATCGGTATCTGACCCGGGTGAACCTGGCTACCCAGGCCGCCTTCCTGGGGTGGGCGGACCTGGCTGCCGTCGTTCGGGATCGCTATCCGCCGTATCCCGAGCCGGATCACTGGTTCGGGTACGCAGGGGAAGCCCTCGTGGACGCCGCCCTGGTCCTGCACGAGGAGGACGGCGCCCGGGCGCTGGCCATCCTGGACGCCGGGTTCCCCGCCGGGGTCATGCCGGTGGGCTGGCGGACCTTCGACGAGCTCCTCCGGGGCCGGGCCCACGAGCTCCTGGGGAACCGGGAGGCCGCCCTGGAGCACTACGGGGCCGCCGGGTCCCGGCGCCTGGCGGTAAAGCACTTCCAGACCAAGGATCGTATGAACATCCCCCTGGCCCGTGAGGGATGGGCCCGGGTGATGGCCCAGAGCCCTCACTGAGTCGGAGGCGCCAGGCTCAGAAGTACGTTACCGGGCATGTTTCCGGCGAAGGCCCAGTAGCCGGAGACGAGGTAGATCCGGTTCCGGGTGACCACGGGCCCGGCGCCGCCCATGGCTCCGCCCCGGCCCGGCACTCCGTTCACCGTCTCAAAGTCCCGTACGGTGTCGAAGGTCCAGAGTCGCCGCCCATCCTCCAGGGCAAACGCCTGGAGGGTACCGTCCAGCGAGCCCACCACGGCAGCGCCGGGAAGCACGGTTGCAGGCGCCGAGAATCCGGGGAAGCAGCCGTCCCGGTCGCCGCAGATCCCCTCCAGGGCCGGCGTGCGCCAGAGGACCTCGCCGGTGGCCGCGTCCAGGGCCATCACGCCCGGTTCGGCCTCTCGCTCGTGCTCGAGGCCGTCGTAGCGGTCCAGCACGGGCACGATGATCCGGTCGTCGGCCACAGCCATCCCAAGGTGCACGCCGCCCACCGGGCCTCCCCGGCCCACACGGGTCTCCCAGAGCACCTCGCCGTCGGCGTCTGGATCCAGGGCCCGGACCAGACCGGATTTCTGCCCCACGATCAGGCGTTCTCGACCGTCAGCTCCGGTGACCAGCAAAGGCGCCGCGCCGAAGTCCTCATCCGGGCCGTGATCTTCGGGGCAGTTGGTGTCGTCGATCTCCACTTCTCCGCGCCAGTCGGGCCAACAGCCCCGCATCCAGGCATCCCCTGCGGTCCCCTGGAAGACCCACGCCCGCTCGCCGGTGTCCATGTCGACGGCGTGGATGGACGAGCTGGTCTCGGTCGGCGGATTCGAATAGTTGTTCCCGGTGCCGAAGTAGAGGCGCCAGCGGTCGGGGTCGATGGTGATGGCCGACCAGACGGCGGCGCCGGACGGGCCGTACCGGGTGGCCCCGGCCGCATCCTCGCCCCGGGGAGTCGGCTCTTCGTCGATGGTGCGGTAGGTCCAGCGTAGACTGCCGTCGGCCGCGTCCAGGGCATGGACTTGCCCGCGGAAGGTGCAGCACTCGTATTCGGGCTCGACGACCGCCGATTCCCCGGAGGACACGGGCACGTAGAGGGTCCCGTCATAAGCCGCCGGGGCCCCGCTTATCCGTGCGAGCTCGTGCTCGGACAGGTTCCGGTGCCAGAGCCGCTCTCCGCCCACGGCCTCCACGACGTGGACCCTGGCTTCCCAGTCCCCGGCGATCACCACCGGGGTTCCGTCGCCCAGGCGGTGGAGGGTGAGCGCCGCACCCAGCAGGGTACCGATGGTCTTCTCCCAGATCAGACAGCCCCGTTCGGCATCCAGGGCTCTGAGCACCCCGTCCAGGCCGGCCAGGAAAAGCCACTCTCCGGCCACCACCGGTTGGGAGCGCATGGTCTGGACCTCGGGCACGACGAACGCCCACTCCACCTCCAGCTCCTCCATGACTCCGGCGTTCAGCCGGGTGCGCTCCGGGCCACGGGCACGGTGGTTCTCCACATTGCCGCCCCAACTCGTCCAGGCGTCCGCGGCCTCCAGGTCGGGACCGCTGGCGGGCGGCGCGGCGCAGCGGCCGGCTTCAGCCACGCCGTTGGACAGGGACGACGCTCGGTCTTCCGCAGGCTGCTCGGTCGTCCCCGGCGTCTCCCCGGGCTCCGGGGACGGCAGGTTCTCGCCCTGGCAGCCCACCAGCCAGATGGCGATCAGGCAGGATGCAGTGCAGGTCGTCCAGCGGCTGGCAATGGTGCGTGCAGTCATGATCTGGCCTCAAACTGAAGTGGTCATTCCACCGTCCACCCGGATCGCTTCACCGGTCAGGTTACGGCTACTCGCCAGGAACACCGCGAGGCGGCCCATATCCTCGGGGGTCTGATCCCGACCGAGGGGGATCACGCGTTTGATCGTCTCCCTGTAGGCGGCTGGATCCGGCGTGAGGACCTCTGACCACATGGGCGTATCCACGATGCCCGGGCAGATGGCGTTGACGGTTACGTCGTCCCGGGCGAGCTCCAGGGCAAGGGTCTTGGTGAAGCCGATGGTCGCGTGCTTCGATGCGCAGTAGTGGGCCATCCCGGCTGCGCCACCGAAGCTGGCCACCGAAGCGTTGTTGATGATCGTGCCGGCGGAGGACCTTCGGAGGTGCGGGATGGCCGCCCGTGAACACAGGAACATCCCTTTCACGTTCACGTCCATGACCCGGTCCCACTCCGCTTCGGACATCTCCTCGACGGGGCAGAGCGAGACGACGCCGGCATTGTTCACCAGGACGTCCAGGCGGCCGAAGGTCTCCACCGCCTCCTCCACCATCGCCGCCACCTGCTGTGGGTTCGTGACGTCGCAGTTGACGGGGACGGCCCGTCGGCCCATCCCACTGATCTCACGGACCAGGGGGTGCTCCCGGGTCTGGCCGGTGGCGTCGACGGAGCCATGCGGATCGCGTCCCATCTGAAGGACCACGTCGCTTCCGGCCGCCGCCAGCTCCCGGGCGATGCCGCCTCCGATCACGCCGCGAGCGCCGGTGACGATGGAGACCGATCCTTCGAGTGAAGGTGACTTCTTCATGGGGCTCCCTCCCCAACGGTCGCCAGGCATTCCGCGCCGTGGAATGTATTCTCATTCAGACCACTTCGGGCCTCGATTCGTCTCGAAAAACCTTGCTCCGGCGTCGATGTGGCGCGTATACATAGAAAACGGCTCTCGCTCGAGCGTCGCCTGGGTCTCGCTCGGGCCTCGTTTCTCGCCGGGGATTCATCATGTACCGCCTCACGCTTCTGGGCGGTGTCAGCCTTCGCGGCCCCTCCGGCCCCGTCTGGGGCCGAGTGATCCAGGGTCATTGCCTGGCCCTGCTCGCCCTCCTCGTGCGTCGCCCCGGCACCCCGTTGACCCGAGAGAAGGCGGCCGGCCTCCTCTGGGGGGCGAGGCCCGAGGCCCGGGCCCGGGCCCGGCTCTCCGACACCCTCTACCGGCTTCGTCAGGAGCTGGGCAACGAGGCGATCCTCTCGGTGGCCGACGGCCTGTACCTGGACGGTGAGGTGGTGTCGAGTGACGTGGCGGCCTTCGACGACGCCATGGAAGCCGCCCGATGGCGTGAGGCCGTAGAGCTCTACCAGGGCCCGTTCCTGGACGGCTTCCATCTTGAAGGGGCCCCGGAATTCGAACGGTGGTTGGAAAGGGAACGGCGTCGGCTCTCGATGCGCCACCGGGAGGCGCTGGAGGAGCTGGCAGGGGAGGCGGAAGGGGCCGAAGCGTGGCCTGAGGCCGTGACCTGGTGGCGGCAGCGGCTGGCCCAGGATCCCACCAACACCCCCGTGGTGCTCCGGCTCATGAAGGTGTTGGCCACCAGCGGCCACGTGGCCGGTGCGGTGAAAGAAGCCCGCATGCACGAACGTCGCCTCCGGGACGATCTGGATCTCCCCCTGCCGCAGGAGGTCCGGGCTCTGGTGGACGAATTGACACAGGAAGCGAGGAGGGACCCGGCGGACGCTTCCGAGCCAAGCAAAGCGCCTTCCGAGCCGAGCAGGGGCCCCGCCGAGCCGACCGCGGTGCTCGAGGATCAAGGAACCAGCCAGCCGGCCTCGGCGGCGGTGGGGCGCAGGCACGGCGATGCCCTCGACGAAAGGACCATCCCCGCCGGCGCCGGGACGGCCGCCAGAAGCCCTGGCGCCCCATCACCTCCCTCCCCCACCAACCCGGCCCCCGACAAGCGGCGGAGGCCCCGGCGCTGGGTCGCCGCTGGTGGGGTCCTGGCGGCAATCACGGTGCTGGCCACCGGTTGGTTCTTCGGGATCGGGGTCGGAGGAGAAGCGGGAGACCGGGCCGCCGCCGACCTGGAGGCCTACGACCACTACCTCCAGGGCCGGAGCTACGTCGTCCGGCAGTTTTCCGAGGACGCGGCCCGGGCAGCTATCGCGCAGTACGAGCGGGCGGTAGAGCTCGACCCGGGCTTGGCCGCGGCGTGGCGCCGGCTGATCGAGACCCGCCTCTGGCTCACGTGGGTAGTCGCCGACGAGGAGGCCGGGCTTCGGGCCGCCGAGGATCTGGCCCACCTCCTGGAGCTGGACTCCGACGACCCGGAGGTGCGCCTGGGGCGGGCCTGGTTCCTGTACTACGGGGAGCGACGGTACGACGAGGCGCTCCGGGAGTTTGGGCGTGTCCGGGAGAGCCGGCCCCGCGATCCGGAGGTCCTCCGCGTCATCGGGTTTCTCCAGACCCGGATGGGCTACGTGGAGAGGGCGGTAGAAACCCTGGGCGAGGCACTGGAGGTGACCCCTCGGGACGCGGAGCTCGCCTTCGCCATCGGCCACGCGCACCGGATCCTGGGCCGCTACGCCGAAGCGGAGCGCTACTACCAGCGAGCCATCTCCCTGGCTCCGGACATGGGGTTCGCCTACGGCTGGCTCAGTGTGGTGCAGTTGGCCCGGGGCGACACGGCCCGGGGCCGTGAAGCCCGGGAGCGGGCGTGGGAGCTAGGTGCGAATCCTCCCCTGGGAGAGGAGCGATCCGACCTCTACGAGGGCGATCTGGTGGAAGCAGTGGAGAGGCTCCGAAGCCGCCCGGCCATCCATCAGATCAGCCGGATGTTCCGCTACGACGCCCTGGCCGACGCCTACGGGCGAATGGGACAGGAGGAACGCCGAACCGCCTACGCAGACTCCCTCCAGGAGCTGGCTTCCAGTGTGGCGCCGGAGGATTGGGACCGTCCCCGGGCCCAGGCGGCCAACCTGGGATGGGTGTTTTCTGGGCTGGCCCTGATCCACCTGGGGGAGCCCGATCGCGGCCTGGAGCAGGTGCGGCGCGGGCTCGAGTTGGAAGCCCCTTTCGGCGACATTCTGGTGGGATCCCTGGTTCGTACGACGGCCGCTCGAGCCTTCGTTCGAACCGGCAAGTACGAAGAGGCCATCGGCCTGCTCGAGGAGGCCTGGGCCGCCGCCTCCTACCTGTCGCCCTACTCCCTCCGACACGACCCGGAGTGGGAGCCTCTGCGGGACCACCCGCAGTTCCAGAGCCTACTGGAGGTCGGGCCTCGGGGCTGATCCGCGTCCGAGAGAGGGGCCTCTTCCACCGGCAAGGGGCGGAGGGGCTCCTCTCGGCGAGACCGGGGCGATAGCCGAGCGAGACCGCAGCGAGACCCCGTTCCTACTCTTGTCCCACCGAGTGTCGCAACAGAGCGATCCCCTGATCAAGAGGAGGAACCGATGACCAGATCATTCCTGATCGGAGGGGCCACCCTGGCCCTCCTGGCGGGGATGGCGTTCTCGAGCAACCTGATCGTGAAGGGTGCCGAGCGAGCCCCGGAGTGGAGTCTCAACATGACGGCCATCGAGGCGTGCAGCTGTCCCATGTTCTGCCAGTGCTACTTCAACACCGAGCCGGCGGCCCACCACCATGCGGACTACGGCGAGCCGGAGCACTACTGCCGCTTCAACGTGGCCTGGCAGATCAACGAGGGCCACCACGGAGACACGGATCTCACCGGAGCCCGGTTCTGGATGGCCGGTGACATCGGAGCGGGCTGGGAGGACGGCACCATGGACTGGAAGGTCGTCCACTTCGATCCCTCGGTGACGGCGGAGCAGCGTGAGGGCCTCCTCGAGATCATGGTCCCGCTGTTCCCCGTGGAATGGATGTCGTTCGAGGTGGGCGAGGAGATGCCCATCGAGTGGCAGGCCGATGCCGACCGGGCCGTGGCCACGCTGGGTGGAGGTGAGGCCGGCGAGGTCCGCCTGGTCCGGGTGGCGCAGCGCATGTCCGACGCGCCGGTGATCCTGGACAACGTTCAGTACTGGGGCGCGCCCCGGCACGACGGCATTGTGCTCATGCCGAACGAGGTTCAGGGCTACCACCTGGGGCCGGACGCCTTCGAGTACGAGGGCACCAACGGCTTCATGATCACCGTGGACATCAACTCCAATGACGTGGCGGCCCAGTAGCCCCGAAGTGGTGGCTGCTCCGGAGAGGCGGTGGGCTCCGCCACAGCGCGAGTCCACCGTCTTCCGGCCGGCGGCCGTCGGAGGGAATGCGTCATGACCCTGAAACAGGCGGCGTTCGTACTCATCGCCGGTCTGATCCTGGCCGGAGCCTACGTGGGATCGTCGCTGGGCTGGGTGTCCCCGACCTCCGGAGGGTTCACCGACGGCGCGGGCTCCCTGGCCCTCCCGGCGCCCGACGTGGAGTTCCGGACCGTGGAGGGCAGCGAGGCGTCGCTGGCTGAGTACCGGGGCCAGGTGGTCCTCCTCAACATCTGGGGCACCTGGTGTCCACCCTGCATCCGCGAGATTCCTCACCTGGTGGAGGTGCAGGACGTCATCGAACCGCTGGGGGGCACCGTGATCGGGCTGGCGGTGGACTCCGGGTCCTCCGAGGACATCCACGCGTTCTGGGCGGACCGCCTGGAGCTGGAGCCGGCCTACCCCCTGTGGATGGGAACGAACCGGGAAGCGCGCCGACACTTCGACGCCTTCGGGTTGCCCAACACGCTCATCATCGACCGGGACGGGGTCATCCGGGAACGCTTTCTCGGCCTGGTGACCCGCGACCTGCTCCTGAGTGAGCTCGAGCCCTACCTGTAGCTCCACGGGCGCATGAACCTTTCGGGCCTGCAGAGGGTTTGTCATTATGGGGTAGGTTAGATTTCGTGGGTGCGTCATTTACCCTGTTCGAATCCCGGCTCATCGGCGTCGACGGATCCCACCGGCGTCACCGGGTCAAGAGCTGCGCCCGCGCAACGAGAAAAGTGGAGGCGGCGTGTCATGGGTCCCCGATGGAGCATCCCTTTTCTCGTGCTTGTGGGTCTGATCGCCGGGTTTTCTCTTTCCGGTCAAGACACCGCGCCCCAGGGTATCCTCGTCCTGGGAGAGGTCCAGGACATCCGCCTGAGCACACCGGTCCGTGCCGCCACGGTGGTGCTCACACCGGAGGCGGCGGACCGCCCGCGCCGGGAGACCCGAACGGACCAGCACGGCCGCTTCCGACTGGAGAGTGTGTTGCCGGGCCGGTACCGTCTCGAGGTTCAGTTCCTGGGATACCATCCCATTGACGAGCTGGTCACGATTCCTCGGGACGGCCCGATGGAGTTGAAGGTCGAGATCGTCCCCGACGCCCTCGAGCTGGACCCCGTGGTGGTTGCATCGAATACGAGCGGCCGCCTGGAGAGGACGGGCTTTTTCGACCGCCGCGACGACCGCACCGGTTCGTTCTTCGTGCGGGAAGAGCTCCGCGAAATGGCCGCCACCGGACTTCTCTCGGATGTCTTCCAGGTGATCCCCGGCGTCCGGGTCCAGCACACCCCCTTCGGCCAGCCCAGTCGAGTGGTGCTCCGGGGAGGGTGTGAGCCAGCCCTCTACCTGGACGGAAACGAGCTCATCGCCGGGACCCCGGTGGACGAGGTGATGAACGCGTACGATCTGGAAGGGATGGAGGTGTACCGCGGGATCATGGCGCCCCCCCAGTTCTCCACGGGGACGTGCGGGGCCATCGTCATGTGGACCCGGGAGCCCGGCCGCGGCGCAGGTGACCGGGCGTCGCTCATCTTCCCCACCTTCACTCGGGCCGTAGCGGGCCTCGGGGCACTCGGCTTCGCGGTCTACCTGGCGTTCTGACGGCGGGTTCGGGCGAGGGGCGGATCAGAGCTCCGGTGGGTCGTAACCGAGTCGCTGTAGCTCCCGCCGGTGTTCCTCCATGAAATCCCGTACTGCGTTGATGGGTACGGCCAGCATGATCCCGTACTGGATCCGTCGGATCTCCTCGATGAAGAGGGGCCCTTCGTACGGGCGCCAGGGATCGTGATCCTCGACGACGCCTTCCGCGGGCCCGAGTCGGTGCTCTGTGGCGGCAGCCGAGGAGCGAGCCATTCCGACCCATTCCAGGCCATCCGTCTCCCCCCGGACGGCCAGGACGGGGCCTCCACTCATCCCCTCGTTCCAGAGGCCGTCGATGACGAAGCCTCCGGGCAGTTCCCCGCCCGGGCTGCTCACCACGCCTCGCGTGACCATGGGGTACCCGCTCGGGTAACCTACGGCGTATACGAACGATCCCCAGGAGAGCCGATCTGAACTCCCTGTGGGGAGGGGAAAGGTCGGGACTTCGCGCGGATCCGCGTCTTCCGGATACCGGGTCCCCAGGAAGGCGAGATCGCGTGGGCGATCTTCAGCGAGGACCTCGAAGGGGTCCATCGGAGGCAGGCCCATTACCCAGTTGCTGCGGCGCCTCAGGATGGAAACGCTGCGGATGCGCCGGAGCGGCGCCTCGACGCGGTCGTCAGGTCGCCCCCGGTCGAAATACTGGACGACGGTGTCCGGAAAGTGCACTGCGTGACTTGCTGTGAGCATCAGGATCTCACGTCCGGACCGGGACACGACGACGGCGGTGGCGGAACGGGTCTGCACCCTCGACGCGGACTCCACGGCGCGGGACAACACGTTCTCGTCCAGCGTCTCGCCCGCCGTGGGTGCGTCGTCTTCGGAGAAGCGGTAGGTCTCGTAGACGCTCGTCACCTCGATCCGTCTCACGGCCTCCAGAACCCGCTCCAGATCCTGGGAGGTGTCGTGGGCGGGGTAGGCGGTCTGATAGTACGCCGTCGGTCCGCGATCCGGGACGATCTGACGGGTACAGCCCGCGGCCGCCAGGCCGACGAGGAGAACGCTGAGAAGCGCTGAAGGGCGACGGTTCATCGTACCCGACAACCTAACGACCCCGGTCCGGAAATACGATCGACCCCCGGGCGTCTACCCGCCTCCCGGGTTCCGGTCTTGAGTCTGGTAGGGGCCCCGGCCCCGGGAGTGCATGACGATGGCGCCGGCGGATCCATCCAGGCCGAAACGCACCCCCGCCATCATGGGGGGGATCACCTCGATGCTCTCATAGTCGGCCACGTCCAACGTGTAGAGGAACTCGCCGGCGGCGTCCCCCGCGAACCGCGTCCCGTCCACGATGAGGAGCGGGAACTGGCAATCCCCTCCGGTGATGATGCCCCGCAGGGCGCGACGAAGCTCCACGCACACGGTGCCGAACGGGATGTTGCCGTCGCCGACTCCGCCTTCTGCAACTCGAATGCCGGGAGTCATCCGGAGCACGTCGATGACCCGGGCTCCGCGCTCCTCCGCCCGGGCCAGGGTCTCACCGGCAAAGATGTCCCTCCGGGTGCCGGCCTGGCGAATCACCTCACCCTCCGGGGTGCGAGCGGTGGCCTCTACCGTGATCCCCTCCAGGGGGATGACGTCCTCGGCAGGCATTTCGACCCGAAGGTCCATGATGGGCCCGCCCGTCAGGTCGACGAAGCGGCTCCGGGAGCCGTACCGGTCGTGCTGGACTCGAAGCTGGTAGGTGCCGGGCCTCAGGTTCTCGAAGACAAACGCTCCGTCCGGGTCGGTAACGGCCTCCAGGTCGGCATCCCCCAACGTGACCGTTGCTCCACCGACGGGGGTACCGTCGGGCAGCCCGACGAGAAGGCCCCGGACCTCGACGGGATCCGTGCGTGCCTCCACATCGGCTTGCGGCTCGAGGTCCTCGATGGCTGCGTCCGGAAGGGCCAGCGCAAGATCCTGAACGACGGCGAGCGAGCCGTCCAGCTCCACCGTCTCCGGGGTTGCCGAGACTCCCACGAAGGTGGCGTCCAGCATGACGGTGGCATCGGTGGGCACGCCGCAGAAGAGGAAGGTCCCCGAAGTGTCGGTCTCCGTGGTCCGGCGTCCGTCCTCCCAGCTCAGGGTCACCGTGGCCCCCGGCATGGCCACCTCCCCGTCCGGCGTGCGTACGGTTCCCACCACGGCGCTCCCGGGAGGTGCGCCGGCGGCCAGGCAGGCGCTTGCGACGATGGCGCCCAGCGAAGGGGTCGCGAGGAACACCTCGTTTTCCCGCCCTTCAACGACCTCCACCTCCACGGCTGCGGCGTCCAGTCCGAGCTCGTCCAGC
>SLNQ01000239.1 GCA_007132965.1 Gemmatimonadota bacterium
GGGCGTTGACGCGTCCGGGAGGCATGTCTAGGTTTCTAGGCTGTTACCCTATACGACCCCAGGCCAGGACCGGCGGCATCCGAATGGACGACACCCACGGAAGAGGGCCGATGCTCATCCTCTCCGGACGAGCGAATCGGCCCCTGGCGGAGGAGATCGGAGAACTCCTCGGCCAGCAGGTCGATGCGGCGCACATCCACGACTTCGCCGACGGCGAGATCTTTGTCCGGATCGACCGGAATGCCCGGGGGCGGGATGTGTTCATCATCCAGCCCACGGTGGCACCGGCGGACAACATCATGGAGCTCCTGCTCCTGATCGATGCCGCCAAGCGTGCCTCCGCCGCCCGGATCACCGCCGTGATCCCGTATTTCGGGTACGGACGGCAGGATCGCAAGGACCAGCCCAGGGTGGCCATCGGAGCCAAGCTGGCCGCTAACCTGGTGGTGACGGCAGGCGCCGATCGGGTGCTGGGAATGGACTTCCACCAGCACCAGATCCAGGGATTCTTCGATATCCCCGTGGATCATCTCTATGCGGCGCCAGTTCTCACCGAGTACTTCCGGCAGAAGGATCTGGAGGACCTGGTGGTGGTGGCGCCGGACGTGGGGTCGGCCAAGATGGCCCGGGGGTTCGCAAAGCGCCTCCAGGCCACCTTCGCCATCATCGACAAGCGGCGTCCGGCCCACAACCAGTCGGAGGTGTTGACGGTGGTGGGTGAGGTGGAGGGTCGCAACTGCCTGATCACCGACGACATGGTGGACACCGCTGGAACCATGGCATCGGCGGTTCGGGCGCTCCGTGAGAGGGGGGCGAAGGCGGTCTACGCCTGTGCGACCCACGCGCTCCTCTCAGGCAACGCGGTGGAAAAGCTGACCCAGGCCCCCCTGACGGAGCTGGTGGTGACCAACACCATCCACATTCCGGAAGGGAGACGGTTTCCGGAGTTGACCGTTCTCTCGGTAGCCGAGCTCCTGGCTCGTGCCATCGAGTACATCTACTCCAACGACTCGGTGAGCCAGCTCTTCGAGATTCGCCCCAACGACGATTGAACTCTGGTCGAGAGCTCCGGGGATGACGCCCCGGGGCTTCAGGCCGGTACCACGGGCCCGCAGGCCCCCGCACGGAAGGAAGACACATGAGTACGCAGGTTACGCTCAAGGCCGAGCCCCGGAATGAGTCGGGGAAGGGTGTGGCCCGGAAACTCCGGGCCGCCGGAAAGCTCCCCGCCGTGGTCTACGGCGGAGAAGCGGACACCATTCCCCTGACCCTGGACGCCAACGACACCTCGCATCTCTTCCACTCCATCTCGGTGGAGAACACCATCGTGAACCTGGAGTTGGAGCAGGAGAAGGCGCCGGTCCCCACGCTGATCCGTGAGATCCAGACCCACCCCTTCAAGCCGGAGATCCTGCACGTGGACTTCATCCGGATTCAGGCAGGGGTGGAGATCGAGCTGGACATCCCCATCCACCTCGAGGGGACCCCGGTGGGGGTGAAGGATCAGGGCGGCGTGCTCGAGCAGACCATCTACATGCTCCCCGTGGCCTGCCTTCCCACTGCAATCCCCGAGTACATCGAGGCCGACGTCTCGGAGCTGGAGATCAACGAGTCCCTCCACGTCAGCGACCTGCAGATCCCCGAAGGGGTCGAGGTCATGCTGGACCTGGCCCGGACCGTGTGCTCGATCCAGACCCCGAGCCTCGCGCCCGTCGAGGAGGAGCCCGAGGAGGAAGAGGAGGTCGCCGAGCCGGAGCTGGTGGGCGAGGAGCCCGAGGACGAAGCAGAAGCGGAAGCCCCCGAGGAAGAGCCCGAGAGCTGAAGTTCCCGGGATCCGGCCTTCGTCTCGATGAAGATCGTCATGGGGCTCGGCAATCCCGGTCCCCGCTACGACGACACGCGGCACAACGTAGGATGGTGGGCCGTGGACCGCCTGGCCCACGACTGGGAGTTCGGGTCCTTCGAGGAGGAGGGCCCGGCCCTGGTCACCGGCGGGGTGGTGGCGGGCCAGGACGTTCTCCTGGTGAAGCCCACCACCTACATGAACCGGAGCGCAGTGGCCCTCCGGCCCCACCTGGGTCGGGAGGGCTTCTCCGTGTCCGGGGACCTGATGGTGGTGGTGGATGACGCCACCCGGCCTGCGGGAAGCGCGCGCCTGCGGGCCGGGGGAGGCGCCGGGGGCCACAACGGACTGAAGAGCATCGAAGCGCTGCTGGGCCACCGGGACTATCCGCGGCTCAGGATCGGAGTGGGACGCCCGCCCCCGGGGGCGGATCTGGTGTCCTGGGTACTCTCGCCCATGGCCGCCGAGGACGAGGACCGGGTTCTGGAGGTGTTGGCCGAGCTTCCGGGAGCCCTGGAGTTGTGGATGGAGGAAGGAGTGGAGTCGGCCATGAACCGAATCAATCGATGAACTGACGGAGCCGGAACAATGGGAGGGTGGTCGGGTCCCCTGGGCGCCGAACCCCCTTCCGGAACCGGGCGACCCGCCATCGGGCGGGCCGGCCGCCGGCCAAAACGCGGACCCTTCAAGAGGGGGAAGCTGGACGCATGGACTTCGTAGCCCTGACCTCAGGAGCCTGGATTCTGGGGGTGATCGGACTGCTGATCGCCTTCGTCATCTATCTCTACGTCAAAAAGCAGCCCTCGGGCAGCGATCTGATGATCGACCTGGCCGACCAGATTCACGCGGGCGCCATGACCTTTCTCCGAAGGGAGTACACGGTCCTGGCGGTCTTCGTCCTGGTGGTGGCCGCTCTGCTGGCCTGGGCCATCGGCGTGGCCAGCTCCCTGGCCTACATCGCCGGAGCCGTCAGCTCGGCATTGGCCGGCTACATGGGCATGGAGGCCGCCACGCGGGCGAATGTCCGCACCTCCCACGCCGCCAACACGGAGGGACAGGCGAAGGCCCTGCGGGTCTCTTTCCTGGGGGCCTCCGTCATGGGGCTCGCCGTGGCGTCGCTCGGCCTGCTCGGCCTCGGGATCTTCTACGTGGTGATGGCTGTGGGCGCGTCGCCCCTCGAACTGGTGAGCTTCGGGGAGGTGGTCGCCGGCTTCGCCATGGGTGCATCCTCCATCGCTCTCTTCGCCCGTGTGGGCGGAGGCATCTTCACCAAGGCCGCCGACGTGGGGGCCGACCTGGTGGGGAAGGTGGAGGCGGGCATTCCGGAGGACGATCCCCGCAACCCCGCCACCATCGCCGACAACGTGGGCGACAACGTGGGTGACGTGGCCGGGATGGGTGCCGACATCTTCGAGTCGTACGTGGGGTCCATTGTGGCCACCATCGCCATCGGGGCCACGGCGGGTGTCATGGCCGCCAACGTGGTGGAGGCGGTGGCCCTTCCGCTCTTCACCGTCATGGTGGGGCTCGTGGCGTCGCTGGTGGGGATCGCCAGCCTGAAGCTGATGGAGAACATCGATCCGGCGGCGGCGCTCCGGAACATGACCTTCATCGCTGCCGGTGTCTTCTTGGTCATCATGTATTTCGTGGTGGCGGGAATGGGCTTCGAGCTGCACAATCCGGCCACGGGCGAGAGCTACCCGGCCACCGGTCCCTTCTGGGCCATCCTGGCCGGAACCATCGTCGGGATCCTCATTGGGCTCGTCACCGAGCACTACACCGGGGGCAAGCCGATTCGCGCCATCGCCGAGGCCAGCGGGACGGGCTCGGCCACCAACATCATCACCGGCCTGGCGCTGGGAATGCACTCGGCGGCCATCCCGGTCTTCCTCATCGCCGGCGCCATCTTCGTGGCCTTCCAGGCGTCGGGTCTGTACGGCATCGGGATCGCCGCAGTGGGGATGCTGGCCACGGTGGGCGTGACCATGTCGGTGGACGCCTACGGGCCGGTTGCGGACAACGCCGGCGGCATCACCGAGATGGCCGGTCTCGGGAAGGAAACCCGGGCCATCACCGACTCGTTGGACGCCATCGGGAACACCACTGCCGCCATCGGGAAGGGATTCGCCATCGGTTCGGCCGCCCTCACCGCCCTGGCCCTCTTCTCGGCCTACACAGCGGCGGTGGGGCTGCAGGAGACGGGGATCGACCTGGTGAGTCCCGCCGTGGTCATCGGGCTCTTCCTGGGGGGGACGCTGCCCTTCTTGGTGGCGGCCATGACCATGACTGCGGTAGGCCGCGCCGCCGCCGGTATGGTGGCCGAGGTCCGGCGCCAGTTCAAGGAGATCCCGGGCCTCATGGAAGGTGAGGCCAAGCCCGATTCAGCCCGCTGTGTGGACATCTCCACCCGGGCCGCCCTCCGAGAGATGATCTTGCCCGGTGTGGTGGCCGTGGCGGCGCCATTCCTGGTCGGGTGGCTGCTGGGCGTCGAGGCCCTGGGCGGACTTCTGGCCGGTGCGCTGGTCACCGGGGTGCTCATGGCGCTCTTCATGGCCAACTCCGGTGGAGCCTGGGACAACGCCAAGAAGCTCATCGAGGCGGGCGAGTACGGTGGGAAGGGGTCTGAGGCCCACAAGGCCGCCGTGGTGGGTGACACGGTAGGGGATCCCTTCAAGGACACGTCGGGTCCCTCGCTGAACATCCTCATCAAGCTCATGAGCGTGGTGGCGCTGGTGCTGGCCCCCTTCTTCGTCCGGATCCACGGTGAGGGTGCGCCCGAGCCGGTGGGCGCCCTGCTGGAGGCCTTGCAGAGGCTCTTCGTGGGCTGATCGCCGGCAGCGTGGGTACGGGAGCCGCTCAGGCCTCCCCCAAAAACGACGCCCGGCCTTCCCAGAGGGGGAGGCCGGGCGTTCTCGTGCAGGGCGTGTCCGGCGTGGCCGGACCACGGCATACGGTCAGCTCATGGGCACGTACTGCATGAGCCTGCCTTCCACCCGGTCGAAGATCTCTTCGAGCGACTCTCCGGTGATGGTGAGGCCGTGGTTCTTGAGGCCCACCACCGCTCGGCCGGGTGTGTCGTGCTCCCGGACGATGTCGGCCACCGCCTTCCCCAACTCGTAGGTGCCGCAGGGATAGTTGAATTCGGTGGAGGGCACGCCCTCGATCCAGGCATGGACATGCAGGATGGCGCCCACCTCCGGGTGCTCACGGTAGATCATCCAGTGCTCGATGGCGTCGACGCTCACCCGGCGCGGTTCCACGTGCGGGGGAACGGAGACCACCATGGCGCCCTTGTCCTGGTCGTAGTCCTTCACCAGGAGGATATCGCGTCCCACCTCCTGCAGGTTGGACTTGTCGACTCCCGAGGCACTCATCCAGAAACGCTTGTCGTCGAGGCGGGCCGAGATGTTTCCGTAGGAGAGTCCGCCGAGGCCGTAGAGGCGCTTGAGGTGCCGGCGGTCCCGGTCCGACAGGATCTCGTCGATGGGGAAGGGTGCCGGCAAGAGGTTCAGGGCGTCCAGGCGCTTCCCCGCGTCCCGGATGGAGCGGGTGATCTCGTCGCCGTCCCACATCTCCTCTGGGAGGTCGGTATGGAAGACGTTGTCGATGATCAGGTTGGACGTGGCCAGCGGCTCGATGCGGGAGTAGACCTGCTCGAAGAAGGCCTTCCGATCATCGTTGCCGGAGACCCGGTAGTGTCCCTGCTCGGGGGTGATGAAGTGGGCGTCCGGAGTGGACTCCTCCGGCCCCGTGAGGCCGATGACCAGGTTCGAGAGGGAACGGATGAGCAGGGGATAGCCCTGGGGGATGGCCTCGTGGACGGACTTCTCCCCCGGCTCGAGCTCGGTGACCGCCACCACGAAGACGGCCTGGGCCCGGCGCCGAAAGGGCCGGGGCTCGTCCCGGGGAAAGACGTTCACGACCAGTGAGGCTTCGTCCGGATCGCCCACGAACTCGTGACCATGCCGTTCCATGATCGAGCGAAGTCCGTCAACGAACCAACGAAAGCGTTCGCTATCGTACTGTCCTGCAAAGGAGTAATCCATGGATATCCAGTTCCCGGCCAGGGAGCCTGTCCCCCCTGGATGGGGGACGGGCCCCGAAAACCGTTTGCTCACGTAACCCGGCAAAGGTCAACTGAACGGTGCCCGGCCGCAAGGTGTGATCCTTTCCGACCACGGCCGGAACTCCCGGAAGCAGGCGTTCGGGCTCGGGGGCTTTGACCGTGTTCGGGGGAGCTTCTACCTTTCGTTCGTCAGGTGTGTCCTTGAGGTGTGCTGCAGGGGCACACTTTTTTTGCGTTCGCACCGTGCGGCTTCTCGCACGGGTTCGGACACCATACAACAGGGGGCGTCGATGACGACGCCTCCCTTTTCCATAGACGCAGGTCCCCATGCTCAAGGCTGGCATCGTAGGGCTCCCCAACGTGGGGAAGTCCTCGCTCTTCAATGCGCTGACGGCGCAGAGCGCCCCATCGCAGAACTACCCCTTCTGCACCGTGGACCCCAACGTGGGCGTAGTGGAGGTCCCCGACCCCCGACTCGATCGGATCTACGAGTTGGTGGAAGCTCCCGAGCGCGTTCCCACGGTGGTCCAGTTCGTGGACATTGCCGGCCTGGTGGAGGGGGCGTCCGAAGGCGAGGGACTGGGCAACAAGTTCCTGGGCAACATTCGGGAGGTAGACGCGGTCGTTCACGTCCTGCGCTGCTTCGACGACCCAGACGTAACCCACGTCCTGGGCGAGGTGGATCCGCTCCGGGACCGGGAGGTGGTGAACACCGAGCTCGCCCTGGCGGACCTGGACACCGTCACGCGCCGGATGGAGACCACCTCCCGGAAGGCTCGAACGGGAGAGCGGGACGCCCAGGCCGAGCACCAGTTGCTGGAGCGGCTGGAGCGTCAGCTCGCCGAGGGCGGACCTGTCCGGGCCCTGGAGTTCGATCCCTCGGAGCGGCGGATTGTGCGCAGCCTCCAGCTCCTCACCGCCAAGCCGGTGCTCTACCTGGCCAACGTGGCCGAGGAGGACCTTCCGGAGGGGGAGAACGAGTGGACGCGGCGTCTTCGCGAGGTCCTGGCCCGGGAGGAACCCGACGCCGGGCTCGTGTCGGTGTGCTCGGCCATCGAAGCCGAGTTGGCCGAACTGGAGCCCGAGGAGCGGGACGAGTTTCTGGCCGACCTGGGCCTGCCGGAGCCGGGGCTCCACCGACTGATCCGAGCCACCTACGACCTCCTGGATCTCATCACCTTCTTCACCGCGGGAGAGAAGCAGGCCCGGGCCTGGACCGTGCGCCGGGGTGCACGGGCTCCCGAAGCGGGGGGGACGATCCACTCCGACTTTGAACGGGGCTTCATTCGGGCCGAGACCATCTCCTACGAGGAGTTCGAGGAGCTGGGGTCCATGAAGGCGGCCCGGGAGAAAGGACGCATTCGCTCCGAAGGAAAGGACTACGTGGTCCAGGACGGCGACATCATCCTCTTCCGCTTCAACGTCTGAGGGTTCTCCGGGAGGATCGACGCTTGCCTCCGGCAGGGTGTTGAATGCGAGGCCCGCCTTGAATATCTTCAAATGCTTAACCCGCTCCGCCATGCTGGCGGGGCCCGTTCACGCACAACGGACCAAGGGACCTGGCACGCCTATGAAGAATTACGAGGTCGTATACATTTTCCACCCCTCGTTGGACGAGGACACGGTGGACGAGAAGCTGGAGCGCTTTCACGATGTGGTGTCGGAGCCGAAGGACGCCGAAGTGACCGCGGTGGATCACTGGGGAGTGCGCCAGCTTGCGTACGAGATCCAGGACCAGAACCAGGGCTACTACGTGGTGGCGCAGTTTACCACCGAGCCCGACAACCTCAGCGAATTCGAACGCCTGCTGAAGCTCGACGAGGAGCTGATGCGCTTCCTCGTGGTCCTCAGCGAGGGCGAGCCCACCTCGGGGATGTCCATCATGGCCGAGACCTTCGAGACGGAGGGGGCCGCCGATGATGACGACGACGATGACGATGACGACGACGATCTCGTTGACGACGAGGAGATGGACGATGACGACGACTCCCCTCCGGAGTTTGCCGGCGGACGGGGTCGACGTCGTCGGGTGGAGGGACCCCGGATCGAGGTGCTGAACTACAAGGACGTCTCCACCCTGTCGCGTTTCGTGACCGAGCAGGGCAAAATTCTGCCCAAGCGCACCACAAAGGTGACGGCCAGGTTTCAGCGGGGACTGGGCACGGCGGTGAAGCGGGCCCGCTACCTTGCCCTCCTCCCCTACGTGCGGCACCACGACCGATAGGTGTGCCAAGGGAGGCCGACGCATCGGCGATGACGCACCCCCCGGTCCGGTAGGTCCGGACCATGGAGGAACGTTCCATGGCCCGGCAAACAGCGGCCGGTGCACGGTGGCTGCGACCGCTGGGACTCTTCGTCCTGGTGATGGCCCTTGCGGTGGGACATCCGCTGGTTCTGGTAGGCGTGCCCTTCGCCCTCCTGAGCTTTCTCGCGCCGGGGCCGCGACTCCGAAGCCTGCTGGCCGGTGCCGTGGTCTTCGCCCTCATCTTTGCCGGATCGCCTTCGGAGGGCCTCTGGTACCTGGAACGGGGCTGGACGGTTCTGGTGGGGGGATGGTTCGTGGCGGTGACAATGGCCCGGCCCGGGCTTCCACTGGTGCAGCGCTCCCTGCTCAGCGTGGGGGGCGCCGCGGCCTGGGCCGCTGGAACGCTCTTGTTCCTGGGCGGGTGGGAGGTCGCACAGAGCCGCATCCAGGCGCGACTCGACGCTGGAGCCACCGCCACGCTGGACCTGTTGGGAGGTCGTCTGGAAGGTACAGGCGACGGCGTGGGACAGGCCTTCGCCGACGCGGTGGTTCGGACGGCCGAGCTCCAGGGGCTGGTGTTTCCGGCTCTACTGGCGCTGGCCACCCTGGCGGCTCTGGGAGTTGCGTGGTGGCTGCACCTGAGGTTGGCGGCAGGTACGGACCGGGGATTGGGTCCCCTCCGTCTCTTCCGGTTCCCGGACGTGTGGATCTGGGTGCTGGTGGGCGGCCTCGCGTTGGTGGCCCTGGCCGGCTGGACCGAGGGGTGGGGTCGACTGGGGACGAACCTCATCGTGTTCATGGCAGGGCTGTATGTTCTCAGAGGGCTGGGGGTTGCTCTCTTCCTCACGGGAGGAGTGTCCCTCATGGGTGGAATTCTCGTGGGAGTAGCGGCGATTCTGGCCCCTCCGCTGCTCCTGGCCGGCGCCATGGCCCTGGGCGTAGGCGATTCGTGGTTCGACCTCCGGAGTCGGCGAAGCCCTCCGAGCGCGGTCGAATCGGACTAGATGCTCAAGGAGTCAACGAATGAAGGTCATTCTGAAGGATCAGGTCGAAAATCTCGGTGAGTCCGGGGAGGTCGTGTCGGTGAAGCCGGGCTATGCCCGCAACTTCCTTCTCCCGCAGGGTCTCGCCTATGAAGCGTCCGAGGCGAACCTCAAGAAGATCGAGGAGGAACGGAAGCAGGCCGAGGAGCGGTCTCGCCGGGACTACCTGGAGGGACGTCGGCGCGCGTCTCAGCTCGAGGGCGTGTCCCTCACCTTCCTGGAGCGTGCCTCGGACGAGGGACGTCTCTTCGGCTCGGTGTCGGCAGCCGACGTGGCCGGGCGCCTGAACGAGGGTTCGCTGGACTTCGAGGTGGACCGCCGGCAGATCTTGCTGGACGAACCTCTCAAGGAGGTGGGCCTGTACCAGGTTCCGGTCCAGCTCCACGACGAGGTCCAGGTCGAGGTGGAGGTCCGTGTCGAGCGCCAGGAAGACTAGCCACGGCATGGGTGTGGAGCCTGCGGAATCCGGGTCCGGGGCCATCGACTTCCCCCATGGGCTGGAGCGGGCGGCGGAGTTGGCACTGGAACGGAAGGCGGAAGACGTCCTGGGGATGGATTTGCGGGGCATCTCCACCGCGACGGAGTTCTTCCTCCTGGCCACCGGAAAGTCGGACATCCAGGTCAAGGCCATCGCCGATCACGTCATCGACGAGCTCAAGAAGGAGGCGATCCGGCCCAGCCACGTCGAGGGGCTGCAGGATGGACGGTGGGTCCTCATCGACTACTTCGACTTCGTGGTGCACATTTTCCATACCAGCGCCCGGGATTTCTACCAGCTCGAGGTGCTCTGGGGAGATGCCCCCACCCGGGTGTTCGAGGACTGAGGCCGTGGATCAGATTCCCTTCCGATTGCCTCGCATCGGAGCGGAGCATTACCTTCGGCCCCGGTGACGAGTCCGTTCGGGAATCGGTCCGGTTTCCGGGCGGCGTCTGACGCGACCGACGGGGGGACCGTACGGTCGTCGGGACTTCCAGACAGGTGATGGCCATGTCGTCCGATCTGAACAACCTGGTACCCTTCGACATCGATGGTGACGGCCTCCCTGCGGCGCTGAGCTCATCGCTCGCCGACGACGGTGACGCCGGACTGGTCCTGGCCCTCCTGGCCGATCCGGCCACCCGGGAGAGCGGATGGGCGCCCCGGGCGGCGGTGGCGTTGGCCCGCCACTGGAGCAATGCCGGGCGCCGTGTTCTCCTCATGGACGGGAACCTGGCCGAGCCGGCTCTCCACGCTCTCCTCGACGAACCCAACGGAGAAGGTGTGGCCGACGCCGTGCTCTACGGGGTGTCCCCCGCCCGCATGGCCCGCACCAGGGAGGATGGGTTTCTCTTCGCTTCGGCCGGGACGGCCGTGGCCGATCCCTCGTCGGTACTTCGTCATCCCCGATGGCGGTCCGTCCTCTCGGCCTGTCGGGAGTCGGGCGCCATGGTCATCCTCTACCTGCCCGCCGGGGCTCCCGGGGCCGATTCCCTGGCAGGGGAGGGGGACCGTGTGTTTCGTCTCCGAACCGCCCTCTCCGCCTCTACCGGAGGGGTCTCTCCCGAGCATGTGGTGCTGCACCCGCCCCGGAGCGACGCGGCCGGCGTCCAGCCTGCCGCAGAGCCGGCGGACCCCGCTGCGGCAGGAAAAGGGGTTCCCGGTGAGCCGGCGGCGGAGCCAGGCGAGGGTTCACCCGGAGAACGAGGGGCCCAGGGTACCGAGGTTGCCGGCGAGGACGCCCGGGATGGTTCAGTAGCCCCGACTACAGGCGCCGCGGCGGAGGCCGACGTGCCGTCACGGGAGGTCGGGGAGGGCTCGCCCCGGCGCTCCGGTCTCGAGCCACGACCGGTGAAGCGGAGGATCTCCGTGCTCGGGGTGGTGCTCATCCTTCTTCTGCTCCTGCTGGTGGGCGGGATCGTGGTCGCCGCGCTCCTGGGACTCCTGGAGGTGCCGGGCCTGACGCCCCCTGTCGATGCCGCTCTCCATTCCGGCCATCCGTCCTGGAGTTCATGAAGCTCAAGACCCTTCGCCTCCACGGCTTCAAATCCTTCGCAGATCGGACCGAGATCGCCTTCCACGACGGGATCACTGCCATCGTGGGTCCCAATGGCTGCGGTAAGTCCAACATCTCCGACGCGGTCCGGTGGGTCCTGGGCGAGCAACGGCCCTCGGCGATCCGGGGAGCCAAGATGGAGGAGGCCATCTTTCAGGGAACGGTGAACCGACGACCGGTTCACCGTGGCTCCGTGACCATGGAGCTGGCCAATGCCGATGGTGCCCTGCCGGTGCCCTTCGAAGAGGTGGAGATCGCCCGAACCGTCTACCGTGACGGAGGGTCGGACTACCAGCTCAACCGATCTTCGTGTCGGCTGCGCGACATCCAGGAGCTCTGCCGTGACACGGGGCTTGGGGCCAACGCCTACGCGGTCATCGAGAACAGGATGATCGACGCCATCTTGTCGGATCGGGCCGAGGAGCGCCGCTCGCTCTTCGAGGAGGCGGCCGGCATCGGGAAGTACAAGGACCGACGAAAGGCGGCGGCGCGGCGGCTGGAAAGGGCCGAAACGGACCTGCAGCGTCTGGAGGACCTCATCGGCGAGGTGGAGAGCAAGGTGCGCTCACTGGCCCGGCAGAAGGGGCGTGCGGAGCGCTATCACACCCTCCGGAAGCGGCGCCTGGATGTGGAGATGACGGTGGTGCGCAGCCGACTCGATGAGCACCACGAGAGGCTGGCTGAGGTGCGTCGCCTTCTGGACGGAGAGCTGGAGGAGGGCGAGAGCCTGCAGGCGGAGGTGGCCACGGCCGAGGCCAGGGTCGAGGCCCTTCGGGTGGAGCAGGTGGAGGCCGAGCGGGCCCGGGGCGACGCGGCGGCCCGGGTGGAGGCCCTGCGAACGGAGCTGGTCCGCTGGGAACGGGAGCTGGCCGTGGCGGCCGAGCGTAGAACCCACGCGGAGCGTCGCCTCGAGCAGATCGACGAGGAACGCAGCGAAGCGAGACTCCGGGCGGAGGGAGCACAGACCGAACGGGAGGAGGTGTCGGGGCACCTGGCAGAGGAGAGGGAGGCCCTGGAGGCGCTGCAGGAGAAGGTGGCCGGGACCCGGGAGGAAGCGGACCAGGTTCGGGAGCGGTTCCTGGAAGCCAGGAAGTTGGCCGGCGCCCTGGAGGATCGGGAACGGGAGGTGACCCGCCGGATGGCCCAGCTGGAGGGGGACGCCAACGCCGCTGAGTCCCAGGCCGCTGAACTGGCCGTGCGGGTGAGCCACCTCGACGAGGAGCTCACCCAGGCCAAGGAAGCGCTGGGCGAGCTGCGGTCTCAGGGAGATCTCTTCACCGACCGGGTGGAAACCCTGGCTGTCCGGGCCGAGGAGCTGCGATCCCGAGTGGCCGTCCGGGAGGAGGAGATGGAGACGGCGAGGCAGGCGCTCGAGGCGGCCCGGGAGGCCGAGATCGCCGCTCAGGACGAGGCGTCGGCCCTGGGCACCCGGGTGGCGACCCTGCAGCGCATGGAACGGGACCGCGAGGGAATGGACCCGGTGCTGAAGGCCCTTCTGGCCCACGGGCCCGACGGGGTCCTGGGCGTCCTGGCGGACTACCTGTCGGCTCCGGCGCCCGTGATGTCGGCGGTGGAGGCCTACCTGGGCGCGGTGAGCCGCGGTGTGGTGGTGCGGGACGGCGCCGCCGCCCTGCGGGTGCGCCGGTGGTTCCGGGACGAGTGGTCGGGTGGCGGGGGACTCATCGTGCTCCCCCTGGACGGCGTTGGCGAGGTCGGGGAGGGCGGTACGCTCCTGGAGCAGGTGGAAGCAAAGGGTGAGGGCGCCCCGTGGGTGCGTGCCCTCCTGGCTGAAGTGGACCTGGTAGACGGTGCGGACTCTGAAGGGGATTGGGAGGCCCTCCAGGCGGAATCCCGGCGGGATCGGGTGGCCGCCGATGGGACATCCAGGACCCGAGAAGGGCTCCTGCGCATCGGAAATCCGCTTGGAGCCACCGGTCTTCTGGAGCGGAAGGAGGAGCTTCGGGAGCTGGAGGCTGAGGCGGAGAAAGCCCGCCGCCGGGCCGAAAGCCGGCGGAAGGCCAGGGAGGTCGCCCAGTCGGCACTCCGGGAGGCGGAGGGCGGGTTGGAGGAGACCCGCAGGGAGCTCCGGGAGGCGGAGGACGATCACCGGGAGGCCCGCGCCACCGAAGAGGAGCGGGACCGCCAACGTTCGCGCATGTCCCGAACCCTGGAAGAGCTGGAACGGCAGGCGGAAGCGGCGGCCACGGGGCGTACCCGTGCGCTGGAGCGAGCCGAAGCGGCCCGGTCTGAGCGGACGGAGCTGGCTCGCCAGGAGGAGACCCTGAACGAGGAACGAACCCGGGCCAGAAGCCGACTCGAGTCCGTGGAAGAGCAGTGGGAGGAGGTTCGATCCCGGGTCTCGGCCCTGGCGGTGGAGGAGACCCGGCTGGAGGGCGAGGTCCGACGGTTGGAGGATCGGGACCGGGAGCTGGAGCGAACCGCCGGACAGGCCCGAGAGCGACTGGAGTCCCTGGACCGGGAGGAGTCGCGGCTGAAGGCCGAGCTGGAAACCGTTGCCGAGGTGCGGGCCCGGGGCGAGGAGGAGACCCACCGGCTCTTCCAGGAGCGGGACGAGGCCGCAGCGAGGTTGAAGGAGCGGGACGCGGCGCTGGAGTCGCTCCATGAGTCGCTGGGCCACGCCGAGAAGCGGGTCCGCCAGGCCCGGGGTCGGGAGAGGGAGGCATCGGAGGTGCGTCACCGGCTCGAGCTGGAAGCCCGGGAGCTGGACGGAAAGATCGGTCGGATCCAGGATCGGCTGGAAGGAGAGTGGGGGCGGTCCCTGGAGCGCCTGATGGACGAAGCCGAGCCGGTAGAAGGCCAGGTGGACGAGCTGCAGGAGGAGCTGCACGAGATCGTTCGGAAGCTGGACCGCCTGGGGCCGGTGAACATGCTGGCAGTGGAGGAGCACGAGGAGGAGTCCACCCGCCTGGCCTTCCTCCAGGATCAGCGCGACGACCTGGTGGACGCCCGGGACGACCTTCGCTCGGCCATCCGCGAGATCAACCAGACGGCCACCCGGCTGTTTCATGAAACCTTCGAAGGGATCCGGGAGAACTTCCGGGCCACCTTCCACCGCCTCTTTCAGGGCGGAGAGTCGGACCTGTGGCTGACGGAACCCGACGATCCGCTGGAATCGGACATCGAGATCCACGCCTCTCCCCGGGGGAAGCGCACCCAGCGGATCGACCTCCTCTCGGGAGGGGAGAGGGCGCTCACCTCACTGGCCCTCCTCTTCGGCATCTACCTGGTGAAGCCCTCGCCCTTCTGCGTGCTGGACGAGGTGGACGCCCCCCTGGACGAGTCCAACATCGGGCGCTTCATCCGGCTCCTGCAGGAATTCAAGGATCAGACCCAGTTCATCGTCATCACCCACAATCCCCGGACCATTGAAGCCGCAGACTGGATCTACGGCGTGACCATGGAGGAGCCGGGGGTGAGCTCCATCGTGGGCGTGCAGCTTGACGAGGCTCTGGAGGCCAGCGGTGCCCCGGTCTGAGTCGGGGTCGTCCAGTCGCGCTCCAGACGGCCAGGACGAGTACGCGGCCGGGCTGCAGGTGACGATTCTGGGGTCGGGAACCCTCCTGCCCGATGACGAGCACCGGTCGGCGGCGCACCTGGTGGAGGGTCCGGGGTTCGGCCTTCTCTGGGATTGCGGGAGCGGCACGGTCCACGGGATGGAGCGCTACGGCGTGCGGTGGCGGGAGCTGAGCCACCTGGCCATCTCCCACTTCCACACGGACCATTTCGGCGATCTGCCGGCTCTCATGTGGGCTCTGAAGCACGGTGTGGGCGAGGAGCGCGACCATGCCCTCACCATCCTGGGCCCCCGAGGGCTTCGCCGGAGGCTGACGCTCCTGGCCGAGGCCTACGGGCCCTTCATTCTGGATCCCGGCTTTCCGGTGGACGTGGTGGAGTTCGAGGCGGAAGACGACTGGGCTGACGGTGACGCGGGCCTGCGCCTCCGTGCGCACCCGGCCAGGCACACGCCGGAGGCGCTGGCGTTTCGCATCGACGCCGGGGCGCTGGCTGTGGGCTACACCGGCGACACGGGGCACCTTCCGTTGCTGGGTCCGTTCTTTCAGGGAGTGGATCTGCTCATCGCCGAGTGCGCTCTGGCCGACGACTCCGGGGCGGAGGCGCACCTCACGCCCACCGGCGTGGCGAGCCTGCTCCGGGATGCAGATCCCCAGCTGACGGTTCTGACCCATCTCTATCCGGAGGTGGAACGGGCGGCCCTTCCGGATCTCATCCGGGGGCTGGGGTATACCGGAGATGTGCTCGTGGGGCACGACGGCCTGAGCATTCGGATTCGCCCGGGCCAGACCCCCCTCTCCGCGGTCGATGGATCCGACCGCACTCCCGATCGACAGTGAGTGAATCATGCTGGTGGTAATGAAGCAGAGTGCGTCTGACGACGAGATCGGACAGGTCGTCGAGACCATCGAGGCCATGGGCTACGACGCCCGACCCATTCCCGGAAAACAGCGCACCGCCGTGGGCCTCATCGGCAATGACGGCAGAGTGGACTCGGCCCGCCTCGAGGGACTGCAAGGGGTCCTGGAAGTCATCGTGGTGAGCCACCCCTACAAGCAGGTGTCCAGGGAGTGGAAGGCGGAGGACACGGTGGTGACCCTCCCCAACGGGACCCGCATCGGGGGTCGTGAGATCGCCATCATGGCAGGCCCCTGTGCGGTGGAGAGCGAGGAGCAGATCGTGGGAGTGGCCCGTACGCTGCGGCGCATGGGCGCCACGATCCTGAGGGGAGGGGCCTTCAAGCCCCGCACGTCGCCCTACTCCTTTCAGGGCCTGGGCGAGGAGGGCCTGGTGCTGCTGGCTCGCGCCCGGGAGGCCTCGGGACTTGCGGTGGTGACCGAGGCGCTGGACCCCGAAGGTGTGGAGCTGGTGGCGCGCTACGCCGACATCATCCAGATCGGAGCGCGTAACATGCAGAACTACCCGCTCCTGCGACGGGCCGGCCAGTCGGAGAAGCCGGTGCTCCTCAAGCGGGGGATGTCGGCCACCATCAAGGAGCTCCTCCTGGCGGCCGAGTACCTGCTGGCCGAGGGCAACGAGCAGGTGATCCTCTGCGAGAGAGGCGTTCGCAGCTTCGACACCCATACCCGCAACCTCCTGGACCTGACGGCGATTCCGGTGGTCAAGTCCCTGTCGCACCTGCCCATCATTGCCGACCCGAGTCACGGGACCGGGATCCGGACCAAGGTGACACCCATGGCCCGGGCTGCGGTGGCCGCCGGAGCTGACGGACTCATGGTTGAGGTGCACCCCGATCCGGAGATGGCCCTCTCCGACGGGGCCCAGTCGCTGTTCCCGGAGCAGTTCCAGGAGCTCATGGATCAGATCCGGGTCATCTCCCGGGCCCTGGACCGGGAACTCGTTCCCGGGCTTCCCGAGCCGGCTCCCATGGGGGTGTGAGGGCGAACCCCGGTTCGTCCCCTTTCGCCATTCAGTCGCCCCGGCAGGTGCCCCATCGTTCCGGCTCGCCGCGCAGGACACAGCCATGCTTGCCGGAGGGAGCCCGACATGCGCTCGAACGAGACGGCGGTCCGGAGAGGCCGGTGGGGAGAGACGGTGGCGGCCAACCACCTTCGAAGGCGGGGGTGGGAGGTGCTGGATCGCAACTGGCGGGACGGGCCGCGGGAGCTGGACCTGGTGATCCGGCGGGGACAGGTCCTGGCCTTCGTGGAGGTCAAGACCCGGACCGGACGCGGATGGCAGGGGGCCGGGCACCCCCTGGAGGCGGTGACCTGGCGAAAGCGTCGAGAGGTGGAGCGGGCCGCCCGAGCGTGGCTGGGGTGGTTCCGGGAGCTTCGTAGCGGCGAGCCGGAATCCGCGACCTTGTCGGGGTCCATGGAGCGGGCGATCCGCAGGCCCTGGCCACGGGAGATCCGGTTCGACGCGGTGGTGGTTCGCCTGGAACCGGGACGTCAGGCGCAGGTGGAGCACGTGGCTGACGCCTGGCGGCCCGGCTGGGGCCGGGCGTAGTGGCGGCGGGGCGGCAGGACATTCCCCAAGAATCCCCCTTGGATCTGTCTAAGTGGTTGAGAGGAAAAGAGTCGGGGCTATGAGCAAGTGTAAACTGGCTCCTCGCTGCCTTGAGCGGGTGAACGGAGCGAGGGCTGTCCGTTCATGCGCTGGATCAAGGGGATGAGCTTTCGAGGGTAGCGGCAGGCACGGGCAACTGCGAGGAGCTCCCAGTTGGCCACAAGCAAGCCATCGGCTGAGACAAACCCTTCAAGGGTTGCTGATTTCCTGAGCGTTGAAGGGTTTGTCCCGCTGGAGCGGGAGGAACTCTTCAACGGTTGCCCGGCGAACATCTCGGTGAAGGGTTTGTTGCATATATGAAAGGAAGTCTTCACGCCCTTTCCGGGCTCGTGTCCAATGAAGAGTTTGGCCCGCTCCAACGGGTGAAACTCTTCATCGAGCTCCCTGCGGTCACGCATTGAAGAGTTTGTGCCACCCAGGAGAGATCCCGTCGCGGCGCCCCTCCACGATCTGGCTGGAGGCGGCGCCGGACCGAAGCGGTGAGTCGCCCCCGCGAGGCTGGAGCGGGAAAATGGGGAAGGTCCACCGGGGCGGCGGTTGACGCATCGCTACATTCGCCATTAGCTTGAATGCGTGCCCCAGGTTCGCAGATCGAAAGCCCACGAAACCCGTCAGGACCTCGCCGGTAGCAGCGGTAAGTGTGGTGATCGTTGCTGTGGTTCGCCTGGGGCATTTTTTTGTCCCGGTGTTTGA
>SLNQ01000398.1 GCA_007132965.1 Gemmatimonadota bacterium
AAGAAGAGGGTGAGCCCGTTGACGAACTCCGCCGAGGTCATGTCCAGGAGCTGGATCGCGGTAGCCCACCCCGCCAGGATGCCCATGCCGATGGCCAGTGCCGTAACCACCGGAAACATGATGATCCCCGCCAGCATCCTGGGAACCACCAGGTAGGCCAGGGGCGGGTAGGCCAGGGTCTCCAGGGCGTCGATCTGCTCGGTGACCCGCATGGTCCCCAGCTCGGCGGCGATGTTGGCGCCTACACGGCCGGAAAGCGCCAGTCCGGTGAGGACCGGACCCAGCTCCAGCATCATCGTCTTCCCCACCAGCACGCCCACGAAGTAGAGGGGGATCGCTCCGGTGAAGGTGTACGACGCCTGCAGCGCCAGCACAATCCCGGTGAACATGGCGATGAAGAGTGCGATGGGCACCGAATCGACCCCAACCCGGGCCATCTGAGGCAAGAGCAGCCGCAGCCACACGTCGACGTGCCTCAGCGCCTGGAGGGTCTGGCCGGTGAGCACACCCCACCTTCCCACGCCCTCTGCCAGGGTGACTGTGCTGCGTCCCAGCGCAGCGAACGGGGCTCCCAGGATTCGAATCATAACGGATGCATGGGGGATGATGCCCTCTCCGTGGACGGCAAAGCGAGGAGGGAGGACCCGGAAAGATAAGCAAAGGCCCGAATCAGGCGCTACCGGGCCAGGGGAAGGCGTGGCAGGGACCGGGAAGGCGTGTCAGGAACCGGGGGGAAGGGCGTCCACCAGGGTGAAGACCACCTCCTCGCTGCCATCACCGTCGGGCGAATCCACGGTGCATGCCACCGACACCCGTGCCACACCCCGGCGCCCGTCCTTCACGGCGACCTCCACGTCCACCTTCTGCTCGGGACAGCGGATCCTCGTCCTGACCTTGCGCCCAGGAGGGCGCTCGCGAGCCTCCAGAGGGTTCCGGAAGAGGATCATGGTGGAGCGACGGCCGTTGGGGAGCGGTCGACTCACCTTCACCTGCCGCAACCAGTCCGGCTGGTAGCTGATCTGGTACTCGAATCCGCGCTGGTCCGTGCCCGTGCCGTTCCGATTGTGTCGTGCCACTGGCGCTCCCGGCCGCTCGTCCCTGGTGCCGGACCTCGCTCCCCCCCTTTCGATCCGGACTCGGAGGCGAATCTTCCCATCGCCGGGACGTCTGTCAAGCCGCCGCCAACCCGCCCACCGGCCACCGCAATACCCGGATCGGCTCAGAATCCAACGGGGACCGGTGGAACCAGGAGAACCAGCCCAGCCATGAGGCTCCACGCCAGCCGGCGACGCCACGGTTCCGGAGCCGGCTCCCGCCCCACCATGTCGGGCGGAAGGGGGCGGCTTCGCCCCAGGAGGAACATGACGGCGGCCCAGGCCCACCAGCCCGCCCACGCAAACCCCAGGAGCAGAAAGAGTCCCACCGTGGCCCGGGCCCACCAACGCTGTCGCCCAGGGTGCAGTGCATGCAGTATGTGGCCCCCGTCCAGGCGGGCCAGCGGAAGCAGGTTCAGGAAGGTGAGCATGAGCCCCAACCACCCGGCGAAGGCCGCCGGGTGGAGCTCCAGCGCCGCGCCCCCCGGATCCACGGGCAGCAGGGCCACCAGGCCCCGGACCAGCAACGGCTCGCCCAGGCGGATGGGGATCTCCTGGAAGACGATGACGAAGGGGAGCCCCTCGACCCGGGGAAGCTGGGAGGGGCCCGAGAACATGAGGCCCACCCCCAGCGTGGCCATCGCCAGCACCAGTGACGTCAACGGCCCCGCCATGGCCACGTCCAGGAGGGCCTTCCGACTGGGAATTCCACTCCGAAATCGGATGAAGCCCCCGAGGGTCCCCACCACCGACGCATGGGGAGGAAAGGGCAGGAGGTAGGGATAGCTGGTCCGGATCCCATGCCGGCCCGCCGCCAGCCGGTGCGCCCACTCGTGGGCCAGAAGGATGGCCACCAGGGGGAGGGCGTAGGAGGCTCCGGAGAGAAGGGCCGTCACGTCGAATCGGGTAGGCCACCAGAGGGGGATCCCGTCCACAACCCCGGAGCGCATCCCCAGAGGGTCCACGCCCTGCAGCAGGGCTCCGGCAGTGAGCGTCGAGACCAGGGTCAGCAGGAGGAGCGTTCCCGCCACCCAGGGGTCCCACCACGGGCCGTGGTCCGATCCGGCTTCGGAACCCGTGACCCCGGCATGCCCACCTGACCTCGCCGGCGTGGAAGGGCCCTTGACCCGGTCACCCGCGCCCATTACTATGGCCGCGATCCTTCAGTAGTATCGGGTGTCGGTCGATCTCGTTCGCACCGTACCCTTCCCTCCCGCTTCTGCAAGCCCACGGGCTTGAGCTCGATAGAGACCTCCGGGTCGTTTCCACCTCTCCGCCGCCTGCGTCCATTCCACCGCCGCCAGCGCACGCCCCACCCCTGCTCCCACCCGATCCATCTGCCCGTCGGTACCAGCCGATCTGGAGACATTCGTGGACATCGCCGAACTGAAACGGAAAAACGTCGCCGAGCTGCATGAGCTGGCCGAGGACCTGAACATCCAGAACTACTCGGGACTCCGCAAGCAGGACCTCATCTTCCGGATCGAACAGAACCTCCTGGACACCGACGTGGTCCTCCGGGGCGAAGGGGTCCTGGAGGTCCTCCCCGAGGGGTACGGCTTCATGCGATCGCCCGACTGGAACTACCTCTACGGACCGGACGACATCTACGTCTCGCCGTCGCAGATCAAGCGGTTCGATCTCCGGACCGGAGACACCATCCTGGGTCAGGTCCGTCCGCCCAAGGACGGCGAGCGCTACCTGGCCCTGTTGAAGGTGGAGCAGGTGAACCTGGACGATCCGGAGAAGTCCAAGCATCGGATCGCCTTCGACAACCTGAAGCCCCGCTACCCCAACACCCGGGTCCGGCTGGAGACCGAGGACGGCGACATCTCCATGCGAGTCATGGACCTCATCGCTCCCATCGGGATGGGGCAGAGGGGGCTCATCGTCTCGCCGCCCAAGGCCGGTAAGACCACCCTCCTGCAACAGGTGGCCAACTCCATCACGAAGAACCACCCGGAGATCTACCTCATCGTGCTGCTCATCGACGAGCGCCCCGAGGAGGTCACCGACATGGAGGAGAACGTGGACGGGGAAGTCATCTCGTCCACCTTCGACGAACCGGCGGAACGGCACACCCAGGTGGCCGACATGGTGCTGGAGAAGGCCAAGCGCCTGGTGGAGCAGGAGCAGGACGTGGTGATCCTCCTGGACTCCATCACCCGCCTGGCCCGGGCCTTCAACGTCACCGTGCCCCACTCCGGCAAGATCCTCTCCGGTGGTGTCGACGCCAACGCGCTCCACAAGCCCAAGCGGTTCTTCGGCGCCGCCCGGAACATCGACGACGGCGGGTCCCTCACCATCATCGCCACCGCCCTGGTGGAGACCGGGAGCCGCATGGACGAAGTCATCTTCGAGGAGTTCAAGGGCACCGGCAACATGGAGCTGGTGCTGGACCGGCACATTGCCGACAAGCGGATCTTCCCTGCCATCGACATCAACCGCTCCGGTACCCGAAAGGAAGAGCTCCTCTTGAGCGAGACGGAACTGAACCGGGTCTACCTCCTGAGAAACTTCCTCTCGGACATGCCGTCGGCCGAGGCCATCGAGTTTCTCATGGACCGGATGAAGCGGACCGAGACGAACCAGGAGTTCCTGGATTCCATGCAGGGGGGCTGACGGGCCCGACAGGCCGCTCATTCAACCCTCGATGGCCCCCTCGTACCGGGGGTTCACCACCCAATTCTCCCCATCGAAGACCTTGCGGTCCCAGGGAAAGATGATGGTCTGATCCGTCTCCAGGGCATGGAAGTCGGGGGCGTGTCCCATGGGTCGCACGAAGGTGGTGGCCGTCCGGATTTCCCGGGGATGTACGTCGCGAAGGGCGGCCAGACCCAGGCGAAGGGTGTCGCCCGAAGTAGTGATCTCGTCCACCAGCACCACCCGCTTGTCGCGGGCCTGCTGGGGAGCCGCTGACAGCACCGCCGGTCGGTCCCGGACCCTCTCGCCACCCTCCCGGCGGGAGATCTTCATGGAGTAGAAGTCGATACTCAACAGAGAGGCCACGATGGCTCCCGGGATCACACCTGCCCGGGCGATCCCCACCACCATCTCTGGCTCGTACTCCCGGGCCACGCGCATGGCCAGAGCTCGGCAGAGTTCGCCGAACATCTCCCACGAAAGGTCCAGGAACTGGTCCTCGCGGACCAGGGGTTGAGGGCTCGGGCCGGATCCCGGGAGATTGGGCATCTGCATGTGAGTTTCGGCGTGCTAGAGTCACTTCGACTTACGGCAGGGCTTGAAACCTAGACGAAAGTGCGGCTGAAAAGCAACGGCGGCTCGGCGCCTCCGGATTGACGCAGGGGGTCCGCCTCGCCAATCTCTGTGAAGTAAGCACCCCCCCAACATCTCCGGAGCTCTCACATGTCAGCGGCCCAGGACCAGGCCACCAACCCGCAGGAGGCGGCCTCCCGCCGCTTCGAGGAGGCCCTCGAAGAGACCGGGGCCCGGGACCCCCGGGACTTCTACCGCGAGCTCCTGAAGGAGTTGAAGGCTCGGGACCAGGAGGCCTTCGACCGGGCGGTGGAACGCTGGCAGGAAGGGGTCATCGAGCCCCTGGCCCGAGGCGAAGGCGATGCGCTGGCCCGCTGGCTCCACTACGGCCTGGAGCTGGCCCGCACCCTTCATCCGGGCCGCACGGTACGGATCGACGACGACGGACGGGCCCAGCCCCTGGAAGGCGACGCCCACTGGAGCTGGCTGATCCTCCACCTCCCGGACCGAAAGCGGGAGCGGGCCGTTCCGGTTTCCATTCCGCCCAAGCCCACCCCTGCGCAACAAGCCACCATGGACCTGCTGGTTCAGGGACGGCTCAAGCTTCCGGGGGCCTGACGGAACGCCACACCCGCGCCGGCGTAGGAACCGCGCCGAACGGACCACGCGTCCGGCCCGACCCCCACAACTCGCAGCCAGGCGACACCATGAGCGTACGAGAAACCCGGATCCGCACCTCCAGGAACGTGTCGTGGACCCCCCGTCCCGGGTGGGTCACCGTGCGCCTGGTGGGCAGCTGCGCCGACCCGGCGTTGCGACGGGGTCAGGTGGTGGTCCACTCGCC
>SLNQ01000390.1 GCA_007132965.1 Gemmatimonadota bacterium
CCCTGCCCTTCTTCAACGGCCTTCTAGAGTTCATCGTCGGCGACGCTCGCCGATGCCGTCCATGATACGGAAGTCACCTTCGTCCAACCAGCAGAGAGAAACGGCCCCGAAGTAGACGGCCCACAAGCTTTCCCCGACTTCCTCCAGCCCGATGTACTCCTTTTTGAGGAGGTTGCTCACGAAAACCTTCTGGTTCTTCCACCGGATGGTCTTATCCTGGGAAATGATGCGAACCTCGAAATGAGGAGGGCAGGAAACGTCTTTGGGCGCATCGGTGACGGAGCGATCCGAGGGCCGATAGACGGCAGAGGGAGTTTCGAGGCCGAGGGCTTCATGAGGGCGTTCTTCGTTGAAGATCCGACGGAAGGTGTCGAAGCGCCGCTGCTGAGCCTTGAGGTTCTGTTTGGCCGGACGCGTGGTGTCGGCTTTGAGCGTTCGATGCATCCGCTCGTGGCGCCCGTTCTGGTGAGGACTGGCGGGTTGGATGAGTTCGGGCCGGATCCCGAGCTTGATCCAGCGGACGGAGAGCTGAGAGAGGCGAGCGATGGCGGAGGATGCAACGGGTACCCGTTGTCGCTCTTGATCACATCGGGAAGCCCGTAGAGACGGAAGAGCCGATCGAAGTGCCGGCGCGTGTGAGTTTGGTCGATGCGAAGCAGTCCTTTGCAGTCCAACAGGAAGCGACTGAAGCCGTCCCGGACGGTAGGGGGTAACAGAGCTTTCCGTTGCCGGTCCGGAACTCGCCCTTGAAGTCCACGGTCCAGACAGCATTTGGCCGGTCCATGGGAGCGGTGGGAGGACCCGGATGGGTTCGTCGCCGTCGCGGCTATCAATAGCGTCACAGTACCAAGTGGTGACGCGCCCGGACGGCCTCGCGGCTGGACCGAAAGGCGTCACTCCCAGGGATGGAGGGAAGATTGGTTTGTATCCCGTCCGTTGGAATCGCCCGCGGGGAGCGACGGCGCCTACCTGTTGCGCTTCCGGTTCCGGGCCGCGATGCGGCCCTCCACCTAGCTTCCATGCGCGTCACGCCTCGTGCGGTTGCACGAGCCGCGCCGCTTCGGAAAGTTCGGAAGTGCCTGATACGTTATGCGACACAGGCTCCTTGCATGTGAAGGCCAGGGCTGAGGTGGATGGTGGTAGGTGGCAGAACGGAGATCGTGCGGCCCCCAGGGAGCCGAGGTGTGGGGTGGCCTGAGCGGGGCGACGGCCTGGATTGCTCGCTGTTCGGGTAACGCTCGTACGTTATACGAAATGGTGCTCCCGTTGAGGCAAAGGTGGAAAACCATGATTTCAGGTGGGCAAGGCTGAATGCGGGTGTTTGCCCTGGGGCCGTTCCGGAATGCTTATCTATTTCGGGGCACAATGGTGTGGATTGGGATTCGCTTCGCGTTTTTCGCGTTCGAAGCCGTGGCGCTCGGAGTCGTGTTGAAGGTTGGTATCCTTGCTACGGTGGGGCTGACGGTGTACTTGGATGCTAAGCGTCGAGACGAGGATCTGTTTCTTGGGAACCTTGGGATTTCCGGTGGCTGGATTGCCGTAGCGGCCCTTCCAATCCCCGTGTTGTTTGAGTTTCTGGTTCTGTGACCGAGCTGCGGCCGATTCTCGAGGTGGATGGTGTCGGAAAGGCGTTCGGACGCGTGACGGTGTTGAAGTCTGGAGCGTTTTCGGTCTACCCTGGCCGAATCACGGTGCTCATGGGGCGAAACGGGGCCGGGAAATCGACTCTTTTTCGGGTCGCTGTCGGCCGGGTCAGGGCCGAGTGGGGTCGGGTGGCTTACAAGGGCGAGTTCGTCCGGCGTCCCTCTCTCGCTCGGCTGGCTCGCCGTGGCTTGATGTATTTGCCTCAGGATTCCGGCCTGACACGCTTGTTCTCGATCCACGAGCAGATTCAGGCTGTGGCCGATACGTTTCGGGCGTCGGACCGAGTCGATGATGTGTCGGAAGCGTTGCGACTCTCCAACGTGTTGAGTCGGCGGCCGCAGGACATCTCGGGAGGGGAGAGACGTAGGGCCGCCCTTGCGCTGGCCCTGATTCGGAAGCCGGATTGTTTGCTCATGGATGAGCCGTTCGCGGGAATCGACCCGACGGATCGGGAATTGGTTGCCCGTGGACTCCGCTCGCTTCGCGACGATGGGACGGCTGTAATGATCTCTGGACATGATGTTCCTGATCTGTTTGAACTCGCCGAGGAGATCATTTGGGTCACGGCCGGAACTACCCATTGGCTGGGGACTCCGGAGGAGGCACAGCACCATGAGCAGTTTCGTCGTGAATACCTGGGTCCGAGGGGGGATGACTTGAGGTTTCCCCGTGATGTCGGAGACCGTTGACGCGGCTGCTTATGGCTGACGAGGGCGCACCACTTCAGACAACTGCTGCTTTACGGGCCCCGGCCGTGATGCGGACTCCGTCCCAACTTGGCCCCGGTCACGGCTCGTGCTGGCGCACGACGCCTGCCAGGGCTCAAGTTCGGTAGAGCTACATACGTTGGGTGAAATGCCTTCCGGGTGGGGAGTCGAGGATGGCTCCCGACGCGATGGTTCGTATTTTGGTCGTACGGAATCGGGACTCAACTTGAGTTGACCTGGAGATCTGATGATGCGTCGCTCGGAGGAGTTGCGGCGAGCGCACCGCCGAATCCTCGGATGGTCGCTGGGAGTTGCGGTACTTCTACATGCGGGCCTGTTCTTGTTCTCACCTCAGTTCAGAACGGTCTTGCCTGATCGGTCCTCTCCGGGCTCGGTCGTTGCAGAGGATCAAGAAGGGGAGGTGAGATGGATCGATGTCACCTTTGGCCCTCCGACGATTCTGTTGAGCGGTGGCGTGGAGCGCCAAGAGCCGTCGGACCGAGTGCTCGAGGCGAGAGCGGTGAACATTGCGGGGATTGCGCTGGAGGCCGAGTGCCAATGGGTGAAGAGGGTTGATCTTCGTGGAAGGCAGGCCACGGTGAAGCTGCAGGTGGGATCGGATGGGCGCGTGAGGCAGGCGACGATGGTGGATGGATCGGGCGACTCGTGCGTGGATGAGGTGCTGGTGGCGGTGGCGGGGACCCTTTGGTATCGGTGGCTTCCGGACGCCGGCGCCTCGGCCCCGGTGGATGTTCTTCAGCCGATGGAGGTGGGAACGTCGTAGGGCGAGGTGGCCGATGTGCTGGTCGGCATATCTCTGTTGACGGCGATCTCTCCTTGCGAAGGTTGCGGAACAGGTCCCCGGGATACCGTAGAGGCTTGTGCCGGGCAGGAGCGGTGACCATGCAGGCGCTGCTTCCGTTCGGCCTTCAGGGCGTGCGGGTCCCGGGCCGGGATGGTCCGCTCCCGCCGTGACCTGCCTGCTCGGGTGGTGAAGGCGAGCTTCCACTTCGTGGCGGCCAGCTCGAAGGCCATGTGCAAGATCGTTTCGGAGAGGCTTATCTTTGAGATGTGGGCCGGTGTCGCCATCGTTCTCTCCTTTGGTGAGGTGAGCAAGGTCTGCCTCGAAAGACGATATCGGTGGCGGTCCGCTCATGCAGTCGGGCTCCCTGGGGGATAGACCGACACGGCCCTACATAGCTTCTACCTTTCCTGCGTGTCACGGCTTGTGCGGGGCACGAGCCGCGCTACTTCGCAAGTTCAGAAACGCCGGGACGTTGTGGGCTATCACGCGGCGGTAGGGACGAACCGAATCAGTCGTCCTTGGAGCGAAGGATCGCGAGCAGCTGAGGTGGGGTGACGACGGAGACAACGGTGGAGGGGAAGTCGGAGGGATTGCTGGTGACGAGATAATCGGCACGCGCCGTCTGGGCCGACAGTGCCTGGACCGCGTCCTCGACATCGTCCCAGCCAAGGGAGAGCGCCCGAAGGAGGAGGTCCTGATCGAGAGGAGTCACGCTGACGTGGTCCAGGAGGTCGAGGAGGACCGCAGCGCCTGCTTTCTTCCGAGGTGCTTCGATACGAGGTAGAACAGGGTGGTGATGGAGTGGGCCGCGACGAGACCATCCACATCGGCATGGTCCAGCAGGGACAGCACGGCCGCGGACTTCCCGACCCAAGGCTTTCGGTCCGCGAGCACGTCGAGGATCACGTTGATGTCGAGGAACAGACGCATCAGGAGTGTCTTTTCTCGAGATGCTGCCGGTAGTCCTCGAGGGAGACGTCGCTTGGGAGGAAGCCTCGCAGTCGTCGGACGAGGGGAGAGGACTCTCGGTCGGAGGGGGCGTCGAGCTGGCGCAGGTAGGTTGTGACGAGCTGGGAGATGCTCGTGTTGTGCTCCCGGCTGTAGCGTCGGGCGCGCTCGATAACCTGTGCATCGACGCTGAGGGTAAGCTTCTTCTTGGATGACATGGAGCCTCCTGTACGTAGGTATGAAAAAGTTGGCTACGTATTAGCGGGACAGCAAGAGGGAGCGTCGCCACTCAGGCGTGGGCAACCAGCCCCCGCTCGCCTATCTCGAATCGGAGGGCTTCAACCCCCGCCGGCGTTGCACAAACTGACCATTCTACCGGGTCGAATTTTGGGGCGCAGTCCCTGAATACCGTATCAGCACATTCGGCGAGCGCTTTGCGGTTCGGCACTGTCGGTACATCATCGAACTTCGGGATCGGACCACCTGGCGTCGATGTGCGAAGGCCTCGCTTGCTCGATGTGGAGGGCGAAGGATACATTGGCGCGACTCACCCTCACGGCGCGCCATTCGCCGAACCTTGCCGCCGCGACTCCCCACAGCTCAGGCGGCCGACCCATGGAACTCCTGAAGTCTCACAATCCCGCCACTGGTGACCTGGTCGGCGAAGTGCCCTTCACCCCGGTCGATCAGATCCCGGGTGTCGTGGCCCGGGCCCGATCCGCACAGCCCGGGTGGGAGGCCCTGGGGGCCCGGGGGCGTGCCGACGTGCTCAAGCAGGCCGCCGACATCTTCGCCGAGTGGGCCGACGAGCACGGCCGCCTCATGAGCGCCGAGATGGGAAAGCCCCTCAAGGAAGCCACCGGCGAAGCGAAGTCCCTGAGTAGGATGGACCACGAGCTCCAGGAGATGATCGAGGCCCTGGAGCCGGAGGTGGTGGAGGACGGTCGGCTTCGCTCCACCGTCTACCGGGATCCCCTGGGCGTGTGCGCCGCCATCACACCGTGGAACTTCCCCATGGCCATGCCGTCATGGATGGTCCTGCCCGCTC
>SLNQ01000280.1 GCA_007132965.1 Gemmatimonadota bacterium
CGAGCGTGATCTTGGTGTCGAGGCTGATCGACTTGCCAACGTCGTCGTCTCGGTCGTCTTCGGCGATCTGCTCACGCAGCCGAAGCCCCTCTGCAAGGTGGTGGGCGGCCACACGTAGGTGGTGTGCGCGCAGTTCCCAGTCGTCGAGATAGGTGAGGTCCTGCAGCAGCGGATCGGTGCTGTCTTCGCGCAGATGTGAGGCGGGCAGCAGCACGGCACGGTAGTAGTTCACGATCGCGAGGCCGTGTACGCAGGACGCGAGGTGTGCGGTGGGGGTGCTCTTGAGTTCCCGTCGTCGGGTGTAGACGTCCCGGTAGGTCTGCTCAGCGATCAACAGTTGGTCGCGGCGAAGATCGGCGTCGGCCTGCGGGATCTGCGCGAGGCCGAGGGCGGGGCCGGCCTGGTTGAACCGTCCCCGCAGGACCAACGGGTGCTGCTCGTCGTTGTCGCACAGTGCGAGTCGTTGGAGGTAGGACTGGTCGATGATGTCACTCGCCTGCTGCGCGAGGGCTCTGGCGGCTTCGATGCCTGAAGCGTCCAGGTTCGGGTCGTTGAGCCGGGACCGTGCGATCTTGTGCAGGACCAGCCCCTCGAAGGCCAGGGTGGCTAGTTCTTCGAGCCGCCGTTGGTGACGGTGCTGGTCGTCGACGGCCTGCTCGACCGCCGCGGCGCGCAGGCGCGTGGCATCCTGGATCATCGTGCGGGCTTCCTCGAGGTCCTCGAGGGTGGCGTTCAGGGGCTGGTAGCGCAGGCGGGCCAGTGCGTGCAGGCAGCCGGCACGTCGGTGGTGGTCGTCGTCGGCGAGCAGCGGGGTGGCGGCGGCCAGCAGCGGGGCGACGGATTTCGGGCCTATGCGGGGTTCGAGGAGTTCAGCGGTGTCGTGGAGCAGGCACCCGCGTTCCTGGTTGGTGGTGGTGTCGGTCCACCTGTCGTCGTCCAGGAGCCAGCCGGCCTGGGTGTTCAGTGCTTCCACGTCGAGGAGGTCACCGGCGGTCGTCAGCGCACGCAAGGTCGTCAGTGTCGTGGTGGCGTCACGGTCGTGCTCGGCGTGTCGGATCGCCGTCCCGAAGCGACGGTGCATCCGGTAGTGGTTCGTGCCCGCGGTCGCGACCAGCCCGCAGCGGAACAGCTGCCCCCAGTCCTCGTCGCTGGCGTTCGCCACCTCGGGGACGCCGACGGCGTCGAGCCGGTCGGGTGATCCCCAAGCCGCTGCGGTACCAAGCGCCCGTACCGGTGGGGCGAGTTCGTCGCGGGCGAGTTCCCACAGCGCCCTCGACGCGCGGTCGGCGCCGGACAACTCCGCCGGCAGTCGTGTTGGGTGCAGTTGGCCGACACGCCGGGCGAGCTCATCGAGCGAGACATCGAGGTGCTGCGCGAGACGCTCGTAGGCGTCGATCAGCAGCGGCAGGCCGGCGAGGTCGAGGTCGTCGGGCAGTTCGGCGCTCGCAGCCAGCGGTTCGACACGCAGCGGGGTGACGTCCAGCAGCGCCCGCTCGTCGTCGTCAGCCTTCAGCTTCAGCCAGGCGTGGTTGGTGGTCGTGATGATCACCGTCTGGCCATGGTCCGCGCGTGGGTGGGGCAGCCAGCGGCGCAGTGTCTTGGGGTCGCCGTTGGCGTTGTCGACGACGACCACCCAGGGCTGCTCGCTGCGGTGCAGCCGCGCGAGGGCCCCGGCGGCGAGCGCGAGCCGGTCCTCGCGTGAGGAGACGGCGTCGGGCCGGATGAACCCTGTCCGGCGTGCTTCGACCGTGGCCAGTTCGTTGATCAGGGTCGGTCCGTCGGTGGCGTTGAGCGCCCACCCGTAACCGCTATCGGCGTTGCGTGCGGCCTGGATCGCGAGCATGCTCTTGCCGACGCCGGAGATGCCGTGCAGGACGAACGTTCGGCCGCCGGTGGATAGCTGGTCGAGGATCCGGCGTCGGTCCGAGCCGAGGTTCCGGAACAGGGGGTTGGGTGGCAGGTGCTCGATGATCTCGGGTCGTTGCGAGTCCTCAGGTGCGTCGTAGGTCGGGACCTCACCGTGGTGCGCATCCCGCAGCCGGGCGTGCTCAACCTTGACATCCACCACGGCGAGATCGCGTGGATGTGATCCGGCAAGCGCCTCCGTGCCGTGCATCGCGAACTCGACGCGCTGCTCGGCATCGAGCCGTTGTCCGTCGTAGGCGAGCGCGACCCGTGAGACGTCGATGCCCAGGTAGCGCTCCTCGGCGAGTTCCTCGGCGAGCTCGTCGGCTGGCAGATCCGCGAGGTCGGCGTCGGCGTGACTGCGGTTCTTGGGAGATCGCCACAGGTCGATGACCACCCATGCGTGGCCGACGGCGCCGAGCTGTGGCCATCCCAGCAGCACCAGTGGGGCGAGTCCGGCTCGGTCGCAGGCAGCGGCCAGGGCGATGCTCAGGTCGACGCAGCTGGCCGCCGCCAGGCGCAGCTGCGAGGGGTGCTGGAGCCGCTGCGTGCCGTCCGGCGCGAGCTCGGCCGTGCGGTAGGGGATGTTGCGCGCTGCCAGACGCGCGAGCACCTCGACAGCGATCTGGCGGTTCGCGGCCGCATAGCGATCCGGCCCCGCGTCGCCGATGTCCTCGACTCGCTGGTGGTGCAGTTCGTGTGGGACCAGGTCGAGCCCTTCGACGTGACGGCCGTCGATGTACCGTGCGAGTGCAACTGGGTCGCGTACGTCCCAGGTTGGCCACCGCAACTTCTCGCGAGCGGTCGCGGTATCCAGCGCCGCCGACGCTCGTTCCGGGTTCCCCATCCCCGCCCCTTCGCGATCGAGGTCGGGACGTTAGCAGCGGCGCTCCATCACGGACGTGAGTCGTTCGTTCCACCGGCACCCCGTCGGTGTCGTGAGTGGTGGTCGGTGTCCGCTTGCGTGGCTGCGCCAGGCACCCCGGGCTAGTTCCCGAGCCGTCGCGCGACCCAGCTGGCGTAGAACGATCCCGGATCCGGGTCACTCGGCCGGGCGTCGTCGTCCGGCACCGACCGCCGGGTAGCGGGTGTTGGTCGCGGCTCGTCGGGGTCGCGGTCACCACGCGCTGGTGCCGCGCTGGGAGCTACCTCGGCGTAGGGGTCCAGCTTGACGGTGCAGGTGCCCTTGCCGGCCTGGTGCACGTAGGCGGTCAGGTCGGGAAGGTCGGTCAGGCTGGTCGCGGGCACGTTGATGAGTGGGGAGAGTCGGGCGGCGGAGTCCGGGCTCTGGCGGAACGCGATCGTGATCGCCGCGCCCGACATCGCATCGCGCAGCCCTGGTGCCAGCTGACGTAGCGACTGGGTGGCGATGGCCAGAGACAGCGCGAACTTGCGACCCTCGGCGTGGACACGTTCCATCGCCGCGGCGTGGTAGCGGTGCGCCTCGTCCACCAGCAGTGCGTAGTGCTGCGCGGGCTCTTCGTCGCGGGAGAAGGCAGCCCGGAGCAACGAGGAGATGATCAGGTTGCCGACCAGTGCCACGTCGTAGCGTGCCAGGCTGGAGAGGTCCGCGACCAGCGGTGCGTCGCAGGCCAGCAGCGTGTCGGCATCGACGCCGTGCCCGGGTGCGGCCAGGATCCGACGTACCTTCCTGGAGGTGAACGGTGTCAGCTTGGAGACCAACCAGTCCCGGGTGCGGGCACCATCGCTGCCGGTGGTGCGCAGCACACCGAGCAGTGCGCTGACGGCCCAGTCCGGCAGTGCCGGGTGCTTGGTCATCTGTCGCAGCACCTTCTCATCGTCCAGCCAACCGATCGCCTCGGCGAGTTCCACGCCGTGAGCAGCCGCAGCGATGATCAGCGCGCGAACGTTGCGTTCCCACACCGGTCCGGCGAAGTCGGGGTCGGACAGGGTGCTGGCGATGGCCTCGGCGAGGTCGGCGGCGGCCTGCTCGACCACCTCGAGGTTCTGCCCGTCCTCGCGCAGGCGGGGGACCAGTTCGAGCTGGTAGGTGGCCGGATCCTCGGGGTCCAGGATCGTCAGTTCGCTGTCGAGCGCCGTGGCATGGTCGCGCAGGCGCTTGGCAGCCTGCCCGTGGGGGTCGAGGTAGGCGAACCCGGCCCCGGTGCGCAGCCGCTCGGTTGCTAGCGCGATGAGCACCGTGGTCTTACCCGTGCCCGGCGCCCCGAAGCTGGCCAGGTGACGGTCGAGCGCGCTCGTGGGGAGGTGGACGACCTCGTCGTGCAGGCCGAGACCGATACGCACACCGTGGTCGAAGCCGGCCGGGACGGGCAGGCCGTCCACCGCGCTGGTCGGCAACGTGGGGACGGGGCCGGCGATCGGCAGTGGCCAGCCAAGCGGGTTCTCGAAGAAGGTCACCAGGTCGCGGAGCTGTGCTGGCTGGTGGCCGCCGTACAGCGGCACCCCGTCGCGGTGCGCAGCTGCCAGTGCGTCGCTGGCGCGGTCGAGTTCGAAGCCCCCGAGCAGCCGCTGTTGGCCGGCGACCTGCAGATGGCCGTCGCGGTGTTGCACGTCGTGTTCGCTCGTGAAGCTCGTTGCGACTGCGCGCAGGAACAGCTCGGGAAGCGGTGCGCTCGAGGTCACGGCGAGCTCGGCGCACATCACCGGCGTCGCGAAGCTGGCCTGTAGGTCGGTGACGGTGTCGATGGCGCGCTGCAGGCGGGTGCTGCGTCCCGACGGGCCATTGAACCGCGTGGCGACGTCGCTGACCTGGCGTGTGTTGTCTTCGAGTTCGAGTCGTGCGTCGAAGGGAAGCTCCACGGGCAGCGCCGTGGCGCGCACCCGGGTGGGTGCGTGCCGCTGGACGAGCAGCCGTGCCACGGAGCTCCACGGATCGGCTGGCGGGTTGAACCGCGACAGCACGTTCAGGTCGGTCGTCTCATCCAGCGTGACCTGCTGGTGGCGCTGTCGGATCAACGCGTCGTGGGCCAGCTGATCGCCGGGTGGGTCGAGCAGCCGCATCGGTTCGATCGGCTGGATGCGGAACGGGAGCCCAGGATCGTTGAGTCGTGAACCGGCATGGTGGCTGAGCGCCTCGGCCTCGTCGGCCGTGGTACCGGTCGCTCCGAAGACTCCGGCGGCGAAGCTCACGGTCAACCGTCTGTTCGCGTCGACCTCGATCTGGGTGATGAGGCTGATGCGTCCGGAGAGCCAGGAGGTCTCGCAGATGCGGTCGAACACGGCGGCCGCATGGTCAACGCTGGCACAGCTCGACATGC
>SLNQ01000167.1 GCA_007132965.1 Gemmatimonadota bacterium
CCGGACCTGCTGGTGATTCCCGGGGGAGAGACGGCGGTGGCAGCGGCCGACGACCGGATCATGGAGTGGCTCCCGGGTGCGGTGGCCGCAGCACACCACGTGCTCTCCGTCTGTACCGGCGCCCTCCTCCTGGCGCGGACCGGCGTGCTGAAGGGGCGCGAGGCCACCACCTGGCACGGGGCGCTGCGGGAGCTCGGAAAGCTCGAGCCGGGTGCGAAGGTGCACCGAGGCCGCCGCTGGGTGACCGACGGGCGGATCACCACGACGGCGGGGGTCACCGCCGGCATCGACGCCGCCCTCCACCTCGTGGAGCAGTGGTTGGGAGAGGAGGAAGCGGACCGGGTGACAGCCTATATGGAGCATCACCGGGTCCGGAGTCCGGACGGGACGACGGCGTGAGCCGGGTGCCCCTCCGGTGGCGAGCGGTCCTGGCCCTGCTTCGACGCCTCCCCCAGGGTGCGTTGAGCCGCCTGGCGGGCCGGCTCGCCGAGCTACGCCTCCCCCGTTTCCTCCGGGCTCCCGTGATCCGGGGATTTGCCGGCGTGACCGGGGCCGACCTCGCCGAGGCCGCCGGGGCCCCGGCGTCGTTCGAGTCGGTGTCCAGCTTCTTCAGCCGCCGCCTGGCGCCTGGCGTGCGACGCTGGCCCCAGGACCCCACCGTGCCGGCCAGCCCGGTGGACGGGGTCGTGGGCCAGGTGGGAGAGGTGGAGGACGGACAAGCCCTGCAGGCCAAGGGATACACCTACCGATTGGACGAACTGCTGGGGACGTCGGAGGCGGCCGAGGTGTTCTGGAGGGGACGCTTCGTGACCCTCTACCTGAGTCCCCGGCACTACCACCGGATCCACGCCCCCGTGGGCGGCACAGTGACGTGGGCCCGAGCCCAGCCCGGGGGACTCCTGCCGGTGAACGATCCTGCAGTTCGCTCGGTCCCGGACCTTTTCGTGAAGAATGAACGCCTCGTGGTGGGCATCCGACGACCACCCGGTGCGGGGTGGCTGGGGGGCGTGGAGGTGGCGGTGGTGGCGGTGGGCGCCTTCAACGTGGGCCGGATCTCATCGGCGTTTGATCCCGACTGGAACGGCCCGCCACCGGTGGGAGTCACCAACCGGAAGGGTCAGCGAGAGCCCGAGGCTCGGAGCTATGCCCCGCCGGTCCCGGTGGAGCGTGGTGACGAGCTCATGACCTTCCACCTGGGCTCCACCGTCATCCTGCTCTTCGCCGACGCCGAGGGGGAGATGGATCCGGCAGTGGTTCCGGGAGCCGAGATCCGTCTGGGGCAGCCGCTTCTGCGGCCTTGAGAAGCCTGCGCCGCGGCACGGCTTTGTGGTTCGCCTGGGTGCATCGTTGTCAGGCCTACCGGGTATATGATAACTTAGAATGCTGAACAGTATGGGTGAACGACCCATGAGAAAAACCAGAACCCGGAGTCGCACATACCGTGTCCAATGATGCTATCGAAGTCGAGGGGACTGTCACCGAGGTCCTCCCCAACGCCAATTTCCGGGTGGAACTGGAGAACGGCCACACCATTCTGGCCTATCTCTCCGGAAAGATGAGAAAGTTCTACATCCGGGTGCTGGAAGGGGATCGGGTGAAGGTGGAGATGTCCCCCTACGACCTCTCGCGCGGTCGCATCACGTACCGGTACAAGTAGGCTCCCCCAGGCAGGATCCAGCAGGCCGCCGCCGGCAGCCCGTCAGGTTGGTGCAGGAAGCGTCCCATGAGGAGGAGGATTCCCTTTGAGTTCTGAAGCGAAGGCAGCGTCGCCGGGCCAGGCCGCCCACGATCATCATCACGATCACGACGAGCCGCACAACGACATCGTCTATCCGGCCATGATCCCCTTCCTGCTGGTCCACGTGGCCGCGTTGGGGGTCTTCTGGACCGGGGTGACCGTCACGGCGGTGATCCTCTGCGTGACCCTGTACCTGGTTCGCATGTGGGCCCTCACCGCCGGGTTTCACCGGTACTTTTCCCACCGTTCGTACAAGACGAGCCGCTGGTTCCAGTTCTTCCTGGCCTTCCTGGGCCAGACCTCGGCCCAGAAGGGAGTCCTCTGGTGGGCGGCCACCCACCGGCACCACCACCGGCATTCGGACACCCCGGAGGACGTTCACTCCCCCAAGCACGCCGGGTTCTGGTTTTCGCACGTGGGCTGGATCTTTTCGCCGCAGAAGAACGAGGCCGATTACTCCACGATCCAGGACTTCGCCAAGTACCCGGAAATCCGGTTCCTTGACCGGCACCCCTACTTCCCGGCCTTTCTGCTGGCAGTGGCCTGCTATCTCATTGGCGGATGGCCGGGGCTCATCGTGGGCTTCTTCCTCAGCACCGTGATCCTCTACCACGGGGTCTTCGCCATCAACTCGGTGGCGCACGTGGTGGGCAAGCAGCGGTACGTGACGGCCGACGATTCGCGAAACAACTGGTGGCTGGCCCTGATCACCCTGGGCGAGGGATGGCACAACAACCACCACCACTACCAGAGCTCCACCCGCCAGGGATTCTACTGGTGGGAGATCGACATCAGCTACTACGTGCTGAAGGTGTTCTCGTGGCTCGGCCTGGTCTGGGACCTGAGGGCACCGCCCAGGGCCGTTGTGGAAGGAGAGCAGCGGTTGGGCACAAAGGTGGTGGAGCGAGTGGCCGAGGAGGTGGCCGGGTCGTTCCAGATCGAGGTGATGGCCCGGGAGATCCAGGAGGCATGGGCCGCCAAGAAGCCCGACATGGACGAGATCCGCGCCCGAGTCGGGCAGCGACGCGATGATGCCACCGCCTACCTCCGGGAGCTCCAGCTCCCGCACGTCCCCACCATGGAGGAGATCCGGCAGCGACTCAAGGAGCGCTACCACGACAGTCCGTCGCTGGACCAGATCGCCGAGCGGGCTCAGGAGATCGTCCTGGAACGCCTGTCCACGGCTCTGAACCAGGAGGGCCCCCAGCCCAGCGCCGGGTGAGACCGGGCGAGGGGCGTCGCTACTCCACGATGTAGGCGATGGCCCGGGCCGCCTGCTCCAACGTCTCCACGGTGAGGTCGGCCTGTGCGTCGAGCTCCTTGAGGGCGTGGATGAACTCCGGCGGCCGTACCAGGACCAACGGGATCCCGTTGGCTACGGCTGCGCCGGCATCGGACGCGGTGTTCCACTGCCGATACTTCTCCGTGAAGCACGCCACCGCCAGATCGGCGGTTCGCATGAGGACCCGGGTGCGAAGAGTATTCACCGAGGCACCCATCAGGTCGCGGTAGCGCTGGTTGGGCTGTTCCCCGAGAATCAGCTCCCCGATGTCGTCCGAGCGATCGTGCTCCTCCTGAGGGCCCACGAACACGGCTTCGATCCCGAGTTCGTTGAGGGCGACGCGCAACTGGTCGCGCCAGTCCGAGTGGATTTCTCCGGCCAGATAGATGGTCAGCTCCGTCATCGGTTTCCTGGGGTGGGTTGAAGGTTCTCTGGAAGTCGACGTGCTGGGGCGCCGCGGACGGGCCCGGCTCATGCCTCCACCCTGAACTGGGGGGGCGAGTTCCGGCCGGTGGGGATGGGTCAGAAGTTCAGGTTCACCAAGGGCAGGATCCGGAAGGGAGACGGGTTGTTCGCCGCCCGGTTCACCAGGCCGAGTTGGACACCCCGGAGATGATCGGTCCAGTTGACCAGGGCCACCGAGAGCCCGATCTGGTCTCCAGACCGCTGTAGCCCGGCGGCCGAGACGCCCCGCAGTTCGTTGACCTCGACCCATCCGCCGGCGGTGACGCCCCGGGCCGAGGGCCCCACGACCCGGTAGCCTCCGGCAGTGACGCCCGCCACGCCCCGGAACCCGCAGGGTTCGTCAGCGAGCTCAAAGCGGTCGTCGCCCCGCCCGGCCTCCACAGATCCCAGGGAGAGCTGTACCCCCCGCATGGAGCACCCGGCGACCAGCGCCGCGCCCCCTGCCTGCAGCCCCATCATGTGTCGCCCGGCCACCCCTGCGAGGCCGCCTACCTGGACGCCTCGAACATCGCCACCGCTCACCGTGGCCAGTCCGGCAACCTGCACGCCCTGTAGGGCGGTGCTCCCGATGACGGCGAGACCCGCCGCCTGGAATCCCTTCACGGTGCCGTCCCCAATGGTGGCGAGCCCCCCCAGCTGGACGCCCTGCACGTGACCTCCGGCGATGGCGGCGAGCCCACCCGCCTGCAGGCCCCGGACCTCGCCCCCTGCCACGGCACCCAGACCGGCCAGCTGTCCGCCCACGCCCCCCTCGCCTGCGATGGAGCCGCCCAGGGAGAGCTGCAGCCCCCGGGTGGTTCCGCCGGCGATGGCGCCGAGCCCTCCGACCTGGAGGCCCAGGAGGTCGCCGCCGGAAATGGCCGCAACCCCACCACCCTGTATGCCTCGCACCGCGTCTCCCCCGATGGCCGCCAGCCCGCCTGCATGGACCCCCCAGAGTGATTCTTCGCCCACCACGACGCCCAGGCCCAGCCCCAGCCCCTCCAGCCTGCCGGCCTGGGGAGCCAGCCCCGCGCTGAACCCCCGGACCCGACCTCCCACTCCGTCGGGATCGGCTCGCCAGAGGGTGAGGTTCAGCCCGGTGACCGAGTCCAGGTGCCGGTCCGACCAGTTGACCCTGAGGCCCGTGACCCGGGGGACGTGGCCGATGGCCACCCCAACATCACCCACCATGAGCCGGAGCCCCCTGTCGCCAGGACGAGGGTCCACGTCCTGTGCTGCGATCCCGGTGGGAGCCAGCGGTCCCGCCAGCAGCAGGGCAGTCACGAAACTCAGGGTGTGGGCGCGGATCATGGATGGGGAAGGAGAGAGGGGGATGAGGGCCCACGGTCGGCGGGGTGATCCCCGTCGGGTGGCGGCGCGGCCGGGGACTTCCAGTTGGGGTCCGCCGTGTGTCCGATTCGGCTCTCCCCGATGTTACGCTTGAAGCAGGTGGTTGAAAAGGACGCGCCGGCCGGGCGCGTCCCGCTCGCGATCAGACTTCAAGGACTCCGGGACGCCTTGCTTTGACCCCCGGGGCCGGGTCATCCTATCGCGAATCCAGCACCGCTCATCTCATGGGGGACACTTCATGGTAGAGGCCCTTCGCCAGATCGCCAGTCAGCTCGAGGAATGGGTTTGGGTTTCGGGCATCGACGTGGGAGAGGAGACGATTCCCTACGTGGTGATCCTCCTTCTGGGGGCAGGTCTCTACTTTACCCTGCGGCTCGCGGTCATCCAGATCTGGGCCTTTGGCCACGGCCTGGCGGTGGTCACGGGTCGCTACGACGATCCGGACGACAAGGGCGATGTTTCGCATTTCGAGGCCCTCTCCACGGCTCTCTCCGCCACGGTGGGCATCGGAAACATCGCCGGTGTGGCCATCGCCATCCACTGGGGTGGCCCCGGTGCGCTCTTCTGGATGTGGGTCACCGCCTTTCTGGGAATGGCCACCAAGTACACCGAGGTGACGCTGGCCCAGCGCTTCCGCGAGGTGAAGGACCGAGAGCCGGACGACCCCATGTGGAAGGGGACGATCTCCGGCGGGCCCATGTACTACATCGAGAAGGGATTGGGGAAGAACTGGAAGCCGGTGGCGATCTTCTTCGCCGCCCTCATGGGCCTCACCGCCTTCATGGGCGGCAACCAGGTGCAGGCGAACACGGTGGCCGACGTCATGCGCGACGAGTTTCGGGTCCCCATCTGGATCAGCGGCTTGGTCACGGCCTCCATCGTGGCCCTGGTCATCATCGGGGGAATCCGCCGAATCGGTCGGGTCACCTCCATCCTGGCGCCTGCCATGGCCGCCATCTACGTGGCCGGAGCCCTGGTCATCATCGGGATGAACTGGGATCAGATCCTGCCTTCCTTCGGCCTCATCTTCAGCGAGGCCTTCAACCCCTCGTCGGGGGTGGCGGGCGCCGGGGTGGGTGCCTTCCTGGTGACGATGATGTGGGGGGTGCGCCGGGGGCTCTTCTCCAACGAGGCCGGACAGGGATCGGCGCCCATTGCCCACGCCGCCGCCCGGACCGATGAACCGGTATCGGAGGGTGTCGTGGCCCTCCTGGAGCCCTTCATCGACACCATCGTCATCTGCACCATGACGGCGCTGGTCATCATCATGACGTCGTCGTGGGACGACCGATTCCCCACCGAGCTCACCTTCGTGGGAGGCCACATCAGCTACGTGGCCGAACGGGAGGACGGCGGCTTCCGGTTCTTCGTGGGATCACCGGACTCCATCGTGGTGGAGGAAGGCGCGCCGGTGGAGACCGGCGTGGGGGTGCCGCGGCTGGCCTGGCACGAGGTGGCGGTGGACAGCTTCTGGGTGGACGAGGCCCAGGAGGAGCCCTTCACCGGTGTCATCTTCCCCGACGAGAACGTGGCCGTGGACGAAGCGGGGCAGGAGTACGGCGCCCTCTACGGAAACGCGCCCCAGAACGGCGCCCCCCTCACCATGGCCGCCTTCCGTCGCGGTCTGCCGGGGGACTGGGGCCACTACATCGTGCTCCTCACCGTCCTCCTCTTCGCCATCTCCACCGCCATTGCCTGGAGCTACTACGGTGACCGGTGCGCCCGCTACCTCTTCGGTGAGGCGGCGGTGCTCCCCTACAAGCTGGCCTTCGTGGGCATCCACTTCCTGGGAGCGGTGGTGCCGCTGGCGGTGGCGTGGACCATCGGCGACGTGTTCCTGGGGCTCATCATCATCCCCAATCTCATCGCCATGATCGCGCTCACGCCCAAGGTGAAGGAGATCACCCGGTCCTACTTCCAGCGAAAACCCTGGCTCCAGTCCGGTTCAGCCGGACCGGAGGCGGGATCGGGCTGAATGCGATAGGTTGAGTGCATACCCGTGCAGCGAGTGTGGAAGAGCAACGAGGCGGCGGCAGGGCACCTGGAAGGCATGCCGGCCGGCGTCTGCGGGAGTGGTACGGCGAGTCGCAACGGGCGGCCGGGGATCCCGGCACGCCGGAGAGTCACATCAAGAACAGGCTGAGGACAGACAACCATGATGAAGCTGAATTGCCGGGCGCGTGCCCGGGCCGGGAGCGAGAGCGCCAGTGCCAGATGCGCCGGTGCGGCCAAGGAGCGTTCTTCCAGCGTACCCTTCCTGGTCCTGCTGGCGGGTCTCCTGTTGGCGCTGCCCCTGGCGGTTGCGGCGCAGGACCTTCCGCAGACGGGGGCCGAGCGGGCCAACTGGGAGCGGACCACCACGCACGCCGAGGTCATGGAGTTCCTCTGGGAGGTGCAGGCCCGGACCGACCAGATGCTGATCCAGGAGCTCACCGTCACCAACGAGGGGCGTCCTCATCCGGTGGTCTTCCTGGGTGACCCGCCCCTTTCGGAGCCCAGCGCCTCGCTCCTCTCGGGTAAGCCCACCCTCTTCATCGTGGCCACGATTCATGGCAACGAGCGCTCCGGCAAGGAGGGGGGACAGCAGTTCATCCGGGAGCTGACCCTGGGAGACCACCAGGACCTCCTGGAGCACGTGAACGTGATCATCGTGCCCCACATGAACCCTGACGGGGGAGACGCCGGCCGGCGCACCAACTCCCTGGGCTACGACATGAACCGGGACTGGATCGTGGCCGAGACCCGCGAGGTCACGGGAGTGGTGGAGCAGATCCTGAACCGGTTCGCCCCCGACGTCTTTGTGGATGCCCACAACGGCGGCTCGTACCCGTACCACATGACCTACCAGGCCACCCTGGACCCCACCGCCGACCAGGCGCTGGTGGACTTTGCCCGGGGGCCCATGTACGAGTACATCAAGGACCACCTCGAGTCCGAGGGCATGAGCATGTTCTGGTACTCCGGGCCGTCGTTCGACGAGGACAACGACACCTGGTTCTGGCGCACCACCGTGCCCTGGCCCCGCAAGCAGCACTCCTACGGGGGGATCCGGAACATGATCACCCTTCTGTACGAGGTCCCCGGTCGCCACACGCTGGAGGTGCAGGCCAACTCCGCACGTGAATCCATGCTGGCCCTGACCCGCTTCATGGCCGAGAACGCCGACGAGGTCCGCGACGTGGTCATCGAGGCCCGCCGCCGCACGGTGGAGGAGCCCCATGACGACGTGTACTTCGACCTGGAGCCCACCGCGTATCCCGAGACCGAGGAGTTCTACGTGGTCCAGCGCGACGACGACGGCGAGTGGATGGAGCCGGAGCTGGTGACGGGAGAGAACCGGACCCTGTACGAGCCCACCCGGACCCGGGCCATGCCCTATGGCTATGCCTTCGACGCCCGGCTGGACGACCTGGCCGCCTTCCTGCGCCGCCACGGAATCCAGGTGGAGAAGCTCCGGGAGGAGGTCACGGTGCCGGTGGAGCGCTACCGCATCGTGGAGATCTCGTGGGCCGATCAGCCGTACCAGAACCACCTGATGGCGGACCTGGAGGTGGAGCTGGTGCCGGACGAGATCACCCTCTCCGAGGGGAGCTACGTGGTGCGGAACCGGCAGCACGAAGGGCGCCTCATTCCTCAGCTTCTCGAGCCCGACGCCGTGGACTCGGCGGTGCGGTGGAACTTCCTGGACCACTCCATCCCCCGCTCCGGCGGCGAGGACGCCTTCGTACCCATCTACCGGCTCCAGGGACCGGTGGGCGTGTCCACCCTCCTGGTCCCGTGATCAGCCCCTGAGGGTCCGCACCACCTCCCGCACCCGGTCCAGCTCCACGCCGGCACCGGCCACCCCCTCACGGTGGAGGGAGGAACCCACGATGGCGCCGTGGGCGCCGTCCAGGAGTTTTTCCGCATTGCGGGCGGTAAGGCCGCTCCCGACCCAGACCGGGGCGTCGGGGGCGGCCTCCCGGGCGGCCTGGAGTCGAGCCGGGTCGGTGGGCACCCCGGTGCGCGCTCCGGAGACCAGGAGGACGTCGGCCAGGGCCCGGTGCCGGAGGTCGGCGGCGGCCAGGCCCGGATCCATGCCCTGAGGCGCCACGGCGTGCTTCACCAGGACGTCGGCCAGGAGGAGGAGCGAGGGAACCAGGCGGTCACGTGTTCGGAGGGTTTCGTGGGCCCGGCCCTCCAGCGTACCCTGATCGGTGTACATGACCCCGGCGTGCACGTTGATCCGGAGGAAGTTCGCGCCGGTGACCGCCGCCAGGCCCAGCCCGCTGCGCGCGTCGTTGCGGAGGACGTTGATCCCCACCGGTTGCGTGCCCGCCACCTGACGGACCGCGTCCAGGACCAGGGCCATGGCGGCCACGGTCTCAGCCGGGACCCGTTCGGGGTGGAAGGGCACGTCGCCGAAGTTTTCCACCAGCACGCCGTCCATGCCCCCCTCGAGGATGTGGTCGGCGTCGCGGCGAGCCGAGTCCAGGACCGCGTCCATGTCGCCGCCCCACCTGGGGCTGCCTGGCAGGGGAGGAAGGTGAACCATCCCCACCAGGGGCTCGCGATGACCGAAGAGCTTCGTCACGTCGTCCCGGGAGGCCGGCGTGGCCCAGGGTCGGGAGGGTGCGCTCATTCTTTCGTCTCCGGGTTCCGGGGTTCGTCGTCTCCGGGTTCGATGCTCCGGGCCGGAAGCACCGCTCCGGGGCCGAAGCGTCGTCTCAACTCGTCGGTGGTTCGGGCCAGGGTCCGGTCCCGGTCGGACTCGACTCCGGCGTCTTCGTCCAGGAGCGAGAGCTGCCTGGCTCCGGGCCCCTCCTCCAGCGATGAAACGCCTACCCCCAGCAGGCGGGCGGGCGCCCGGCGTCGTTCCCGCAGGTCTCCCAGGAGATCGTCGGCGGTCCGGTAGATAGCCCGGTCCGACTGCACTGGTTCCGGAAGAGTGCGCGAACCTTGTCGTGTGGTGAAATCGGCGTCCCGGAGTTTCACCGTGACCGTGCGGGCCCGCATCCCCTTCTCCCGGAGGATCCGGCCCACCTCCATGGAAAGCCGCTGAAGATGACGGCGCAGCACGGCGTCCCCCTCGATGTCGCTGGGGAAGGTCCGCTCGGAGGAGATGGACTTCCGGGCCGGTTCCGCCTCCACGGGCGAGGGGTCGATCCCCCGGATCCGTTCCCAGAGCCAGCGACCCCGGGTGGGGCCGAACCATCGCCGGAGCCACTCCTGGTCTACGGGCAGCAGCTCTTCTACCGTGCGAATCCCCTTGGTCTCGAGTTGCCCCAGGAGGCTGGGGCCGATCCCGGGGATCCGGGCCAGGGGATGCTCCCTGAGGAAGGCCGCCTCCCGCCCCGGGGGAACCACGTGGACGCCGCCCGGCTTGCCTCGCTCCACCGCCAGCTTCGCCACCAACCGGACGGTTCCGCCACCCACCGAGACCGAGGTGCCGGTGCGCTCCAGGACCCGGTCTCGGATCTGGTGAGCCGTCTCTTTCAGGGACTCTCCGTGGTAGAGACGCTCCGTGCCCGTCATGTCGAGGTAGAACTCGTCGATGGAGGCCGCCTGTACCACCGGGGCCATCTCCTGGAGTACGGTGCGGATCTGCCGGCTCCGCTGCCGGCAGGCCTCCCTGGGAACGGGAACCACCGTGGCCCGGGGGCACAGCTCCAGCGCCCGGGCCATGGGCATGCCCGACCGGACACCGAACTCCCGGACCGGGTAATCGGCCGAGGTGACCACGCCGCGACCTGACGGCGATCCTCCCACCACCAGGAGGGGGGCCTGGCCGGCGCCCTCCGGATCTTCCTGCCGGGCTACCTGCACGAAGAAGACGTCGCAGTCCACCAGGAGGATCCGGCGGACCGGCCCAGAAGGGGTGGGACTCATGGCGCCTCCGGAGCTCGGAACGCTGGCCTTGCACCCGGGTTCTCCCATAGCCGGGACGGGGCTTGCGGCCCCTCCTCCCGCTTCGCCTGCCGGAGCCTGAAGCCGCAGCCGGGCCGGGCGGGCTTTGACGCACAGCCTTCCAGGGAATCAATCACTCGAACCTTCCACACTCCCACAAAGGAGATCTGAGACATGGCCTATCCCCACGAGCTTCCCGAACTCGGGTACGGGTACGACGCGCTGGAGCCCCACATCGACGCCCGGACCATGGAGATCCACCACTCCAAGCACCACAACGGCTACACCAACAAGCTGAACAAGGCGCTGGAGAGCCACAACTCCCTGCATGGGTACTCGGCCGAGCAGCTTCTGCGGGCTCTCCCCACCCTCCCCGACGAGGTGCGGACCGGCGTGCGGAACAACGGAGGAGGGTACTTCAACCACACCCTCTTCTGGGAAACCCTGAAGCCCGGCGGCAGCTCCGCTCCCCGGAGCGACCTGGGCGGCGCCATCGACTCGGCCTTCGGGTCCTTCGACAAGTTCAAGGAAACGTTCTCCGGCGCCGCCGCCGGACAGTTCGGCTCGGGTTGGGGATGGCTGGTGGTGGACCCCTTCGGCAACCTGAAGGTCACCTCCACGGCGAACCAGGACTCACCCCTGAGCAGCGGATCCACTCCCATCCTGGGCGTGGACGTCTGGGAGCACGCCTACTACCTGAACTACCAGAACCGCCGTGCCGATTACCTGCAGGCGTTCTGGAACGTGGTGAACTGGGACGTGGTGGGCCAGAAGTACGCCGACGCCAAGGGGGGCTGGATCAGTTCGGTCTGAGCCGGCTTCTTCTCGGCGATTGTAGCGATGACGGGCGGCTCCGGGACCTGGTCCCGGGGTCGCCCGTGTCGTGATGGCCCGCTTCCTCTTAATTCGAGCTACGTACATGAGACCCGATTCCCGGACCACCATCAGGCCCGTCGGCCGCGGCTTCCCGAGAGGGCGTGGAGCCGGTCTTGCCTTCCTCTGGTTCCTGCTGGTGGGAGCGGTGGGGTGCGCGGACGATCCTCCCGATCCGCCCACCGCCGAGTTCGAGCTGGTTCCCTCGCCGGAGCCGGCACCCGAGTATCCCGACGCCCGGCTGGGCATCGCCCTCCCGGAGGAGGGTGAACGGTTCAGCGAGGGAGAGGCGGTGGAAGTGCACCTGACCCTCTCAGGCTTCGAGGTGGGCGTAGCAACCCCGGAAGGTGAGGAACGGGGGCTGGCCCGGGCAGGAGACGGGCAGCACGTGCACCTGATCCTGAACAACGAGCGCTACCAGGCCATCTACGACGTGGACGGGCCGGTGAGGTTCACCGGACTTCCGCCTGGAAATCACCTGCTCCGGGCCTTTCCCGGCACGGACTGGCACGAGTCGGTGAAGACACCCGGCGCCTTCGCCCTCCGCACCTTCCACGTGGGCGAGGGCGAGCGGGAGCCTGTTGTGCAGCCCGACGAGCCCCTTCTCACGTACTCCCGCCCGGTGGGGGAGTACGCGGGGGCTGATGCCGACTCCATCCTGGTGGATTTCTACCTCTCGGGGGTTAGACTCTCGCCGGAGGGCTACCGGGTTCGACTCTCCATCGAGGGTATGGGCGAGGCGCTCATCACGGAGTGGACGCCCCATGTGCTGGTGGGGCTCCCCGAGGGTGAGCACACCCTGGCGCTCGAACTCCTGGACCCGGACGGGATGCCGGTGTCGGGGGAGTTCAACCGGACCGAGCGGACCATCACGGTGAGGGCCGGGGGCGGCGGATAGGCTGGAGAGCCGGTACTTGCCCGCCGGTAACCAGATGTTTATTAATTGGAGGCTTCGTCACCCCGACCCCTCTCCTCCATGACCGATCACCGTGGGACTCGCTCGGTGTTCCGCTCCAGCTCCCTCGCGGGGGTGCTGGCCGTCCTGGCTGCCATCGCCCTGGCCGGTGCCGACGCGGAGCCCCTGGAGGCTCAATCCCTGAGGGGATCTGCCGCCTCACTGGACCGCCAGAACCACCAGGCCCGGGCCCACGACTTCACCCGCCTGGAGACTCCGGCTCAGGTGAGGCGCTTCGTGGAGCTGGGCTACCTCGTGCCCATCCGTCCCACCGACGACCTGGGGATCGCCAACGTCTCCTTCCCCTACGCCCGGCCCGAGGTGCGCCTTTTCCTGCATCGCCTCTCGGCACAGTACCGGGCGGCCTGCGGCGAGCGGCTGGTGGTGACGAGCCTGACGCGACCCATCTCGAACCAGCCTCCCAACGCCTCGTCACGCTCAGTACATCCCACCGGGATGGCGGTGGACCTGCGTCGCAGCGGGAATGCCCGCTGCCGTTCGTGGCTCGAGTCCACCCTCCTCTCCCTCGAGGGTCGCGGGCTCCTGGAGGCCATCTATGAGCGCAATCCGCCCCACTACCACATTGCCGTCTACCCGCAACCCTACGCCCAGTATGTGGCGGCTCGGACCGGAGACGAGAGCGTAGTGGCCGAGGCCGCCCAGGACCAGCCGGAGGTCAGGCTCGAGTGGGTGACCCACAGGGTGCGACGCGGAGAGAACCTCACCGCCATCGCCTCGCGCTACGAGAGTACGGTGACCCGGATCCGCTCCGAGAACGGCCTCAGGGGCAATCGGATTCTGGCCGGACAGGAGCTGCGGATTCCCGTGTACCGGGAGGTCCCGGCAGAGGCGGGGGCGGTTACGGCGCAGGCTTCGGCGGCTGAGGAGGAGGCGGGGCTGGACTCGGGTCAGGACGCTGACGCGGTGGCCGAAGCCGGTCCGGACGAGGGCGCCGAGGCCGAGGCGAGTCCCCAGGAGGCCGGCAGCTCGGCCAATTCCGAGCAGCGCGAGGATGCCGGCGGCGAGCTCACCCACCGGGTGGCCCGGGGCGAGTCGCTCTGGACCATCGCCCGCCGCTACGGGGTGAGCCAGGGAGCCCTGCAGCAGGCCAACGGACTTCAGAGTACCCGGATCCTGGTGGGTCAGGAACTCGTGGTCCCGGCCGGTGACGCTTCCCGGTCCGAGCCCATCACCCACCGGGTGACCCGGGGGCAGTCACTGTGGGCCATCGCCCGGCAGTACGGCGTGAGCGAATCAGCCATCCAGTCGGCCAACGGGATCCGAGGCAGTCGGATCGTGGTGGGTCAGGAGCTCACCATCCCGGTGGCCGGGAACAGCGAAGCGCCCGCGGTGGTGGAGCACCGGGTGGCCCGGGGCGAGTCGCTCTGGACCATTGCCCGGCAGCATGGAACCACCGTAGACACCCTGCGGCGGACCAACGGCATCGGCGGCTCGGGCCAGATCCACCCCGGGCAGGTGCTCCGGGTTCCCATCAGCGACTGAGGAGCCAGAAGGCCGGTCTGGCCAGACCCCCGTCCCCGCCGCTACCGCGCTCCCCCTTCCTCGCCCCACATGAGGCGCATGGCATCGTCGTAGGGGAAGAGCTCTAGGGGCGCCCCCCTGTCCCGCCGCAGGAAGACCCAGGCCTCCCGGTCCGGGTAGCGCTCTACGAGATGCCGGTTCAGCTCGGGTCCCATGTCCCGGACGTAGAGGACCCGGTGATCCTCGATCCCCGGCAGCCCGCCCAGCCAGTAGAGATGGCCGGCGTCGATGATCCCTCCCCGCTCGTCAGCCTGGATCTGCCGGACGCATTCTCCTGAAAGCTCCTCCTGGGGTACGTACCGGATCTGGCTCCCCTGGCCGACGTGGCCCAGTTGGAGCCCGTCGTAGGGCGGAGAGCGCCGCACCAGCTCCAGGGGAGGGAGGGGCGAGTCGGGTGCGGGGTCCCGGGCGGCTTCCAGGGGGACGTCGCCCTCGCCCCAGCCGTCCCGGTGGCGGTAGGCCGCCAGCGGCCCTTCTCCCTCACGGAAGTGCCGGCGATGGATCTCCACTGTGCAGGTGGAGTTCTGCCTGAGGGCGGTCTCGGCCACCACCTGGGGCACACCGTGCGAAACCAGTTCGGCGGTGATGCGCCCGCCCCACGACCCGGTGACGAAGACCAGGGCGCCTGGGGGTGCCGCCGGCTCGGCCACCCGGTAGCCGGCCGAGAGGTCGCCTCCCGTCCCGCTCATCCGGTAGGGCACCAGGACCAGGCCAGCCACGGCCGCGCCCAGCACCAGGAGCTGTCCGGCCCGGCGGGGGTTCACAGCGAGCCCCCGGCCGTCTCGCCGGGGAAGGCGCTCCACCAGGTACGCCAGGGCCGCTGCCGCCAGGAGTCCCCACGCCGGGGCGAACTCGGCCAGCATCCGGGGTCCCATGAAGTTTCCGTGGTGCCAGTAGAAGGCGCCCAGAGCCACCGGAAGGAGGGCCCATCCGGCCACGAGCCGCAGGCGGGGATCGCGCCCCATCCCCAGGAGGAGAGCGAGGCCCGCCAGGGTGATCACCGGAAGCGGAAACTCCACCAGGTTCAGGTTCAGCGTAGAGAGGTCGGCGGAGGTGTAGGCCAGCGACTCCAGGGGCCCGAACCGGTTGCCCCACGGGTCCAGGCCGAATCCCAGTCCCGCCGCCTCGCCGAAGCTCCAGTGGTAGCCGAAGGTAAGGGGGTGGCCGAAGAAGTGGGCGTTGTACCAGCCGTGGAGCAGAAGGAAGGGAAGTCCCCCCAGGACGGCGGCGGCGCACCAGCCCGCCACGCGGCGGAGGTGGGGAGCCGTGTCGCCGGCCCAAAGCGAGCGGGGAAGCCAGACCAGGAGGACCACCACCAGGCAGATGGCCACGGCCGCCAGCGGCCGCACCATGAGGAGGCCGGTGACCCCGGCGCCGGCAGCCGCGGCCCACAGCCATGCGGGGGCCCGGGTCCTTCCCTCCGGGCCGGTGGGGTCCTCCGCACCTCGACCCCGGACGCCCAGGGCCGCCAACAGGGTGGCGACCCCCAGGAGCGCGGCGGTGCCGTGGTTCATGTAGGCGGCAGTCTGCAGCAGGAGGAGGGGCGAAAGCGCACCCAGGAGGGCTCCGCCCCGGGCCACCAGCGGGCGCTCCGGAAAGAGCCGGAACGCCAGGCGGGCCATGAGCCAGCCGGTGAAGCCCGCCACCACCACCGGCCCCAGCCAGGCGAGGCCCACCGCCAGTCCCGGGGCCAGAACCAGGGAATGGCCCGGGGGGAAGTGGGAGACCCAGCCGGAGGGGCCGGCCACCGTGTTGGGAAAGTACCAGAACCCTCCTTCAAGGAGCTCCGCCTCGGGTCCCGCCAGGCGGCCCCGGGCCAGGTACCGGGCGTGGATGAGCTGGGCTGCGGCGTCCAGGAGGTTGGGTCGGCTTTGGAAGACCAGGAGATTCTGGAGGGCCACGGCTCCGGCGGCCAGGACGCCCAGCGTGGCGGCAAAGGTCCGCTGGGACCCTCGCAGCAGGAGGTCCGCGGCGCCCTCCACCCAGCGCCGGAGTCGATCATCGCCCACCACGAGCGTCGCCAGCCCCACCACCACGAGGAGGATGACGCCGGCGCGCCACAGGAAGCCCACCTGCGCCTCCGTGGCCCTGATGGTGGCGGCGCCGATGGTGCCCGTGGCCGGATCGTCCAGGTAGCGGTAGAGGGGCAGGAGGGTGAGGGCCATCACCGCGGCGCCGGCCAGTCGGAAGAAGTCGGAGGGCAGGTCGCGTTGGCGGGATGGGGACATGACGTGGAAAACGGGGGTTCTCGGACCGGGAAGGGAGGCGACGCCTCCGGACGGTGCTTCCGCGGACGGGCTTCCGCACAGAGTATGGCGCGGATGGCGTCGTGGGGCCACCGGTGGCGCGCGGGCCCCGGGATTCCTAAACTCCCAGGTAGAGACCGTCCGTCGGAGCCGGTGCCGATGGGACCGCCGGCATCCACCTGCCTCTACTTCCAACGAGGTTCGTCCCCGTGCCCACAGCCGACCACTCCGCCCGCCTCTTCGTCGCCGCCCCGGGAGACACCCTGACCCCGGAAGATGAACAGGCGCTGGAGATCCTGAACGTGGATGCCGAGGCCGTGCGTCCGGGAGCTCTGCCGGAGACCCTGCCCGAGGGAGGGGGATGGATCGTCCTGTCCTCCGGCACGACCCCCGAGGTGCTGGGAGAGGTCATTGCTGCGGTGGCCGGCACCCGGGACCCATGGGCACTCCTCCGCCTGGACCCCGCGGGTGGCGATCAGGACGATGGCAGCGGGCCGCAGGTTCAGGTCCTTCCCATCTCGCCAGGGTACCCGGAAGCCCTTGATCGGGTGGCGAAGCGACTGGCGGCCGAGGGGATGGACCCGGGATACCTGAGTCACCGGAGGGTGCTCCTGGATCTCTCCCGCGTCCGCCACGACGTGAACAACGCCCTCACCTCGGCGCTGGCCGAGACCCAGTTCATGCAGATGGACAACGAGCCGGGCACCGAGCTGGCTGAAGGCCTGGCCCTGGTGGAAGATCAGCTCCGGAAGATCCGCGACCTGATGGCCGAGCTTACCGTCCTCCGGGTGAGCTCCAGGTGAGCGAAGGGGGGCCCGTGGACCGGCGCCGGGGCGGAGCGGATCGACGGACGGCGCCTGCCGATCGACGCCGGCACGAGCCCCGCTACTCCATCCGCTCCATCCTGCGCTGGATCTACATCGGCCGCATGACGCTGGCTGGCGGGATCTTCTTCGGCGCCCTGCTGGCCTGGGAGGAGGCGGTCCCCTTCGACACCCTGGTGGCCACCGTGGTCTTCGTGGCGGCCCTGCTGGTGACGGTGTGGGGCGTGGCGGACCGCTACCGCGAGGGAGGACCGCCGAGCCAGAACTTCCTCTACGGGCAGGTGGGTTTCGATGCCGTGATGGTCACCGCCATCGTGCACATCACCGGTGGAGCAGGGAGCGTCTTTGCCGCCCTGTACATTCCGGTCATCGCGGCGGCGGCCGTCGTCCTCCCCTTTCCCGGTGTGGCCCTCATCGGCGGGCTCTGCGTCATCCTCTATCTGGCCGACGCCGTGTGGGGACACGAGATGGAGGTCTTCTCCGGGACCATGCTCCTGCAGTTGGGCCTCTTCGGCGTGGTGGCGGTCATCGCCGGCGTACTGGGCGATCGCCTCCGGCGGACGGGCACGGCGCTGGGCGCGGTGGAGTCGGAGTTGCGGCGTCTGCGCCTGGACACCAGCGAGGTGCTGGCCACGGTGAGCTCCGGTGTCCTGACGGTGGACGAGG
>SLNQ01000033.1 GCA_007132965.1 Gemmatimonadota bacterium
ATGCCGTAGAGGGTGAAGGCCGCGGCTCCGATCATGTTCACGATCCGGAGCCGGACGATCTTGCTCATCATGAGGGAGATGGCCACCAGAATGGAGGCGGCGTAGCCGATGAGCTCGTAGATCAGTTGGGTCTCCATGGGCGGCGGACCGGTTCGGGGGCCGAGGTTGGCACCGTGCCACAATAAGGTCAGCGACCCGGCAGGCAAGTGAGCCGGTGGGAGAACGGGAAAAGGGCAAGTGCGCATACAGGAACCAGGCCATGTCCAAGAGCTACGACCGTAAATACTTCGATCGATGGTACAGAGGCCCGGACGCCCCCCGGGGCGAGGCCGAACTGCGCCGTAGCGTCCGGCTTGCGGTGGCCGCGGCCGAGTCCATCCTGAACCGACCCGTCCGCTCGGTGCTGGACGTAGGGGCGGGAGAGGGACGATGGCAGCCCATCGTGCACGAGCTCCGGCCACAGGCGGCGTACCTGGGAATCGAACCCAGCGCGTACGCGGTGGAACGGTTCGGCCACGCCCGAAATCTCCGGGAAGGCACCCTGGAGGAGCTTCACCTTCATGCCTTCGACGACCCCTTCGACCTGGTGGTCTGCGCGGACGTCCTCCACTACCTCTCCCGGGCTCAGGTGCTGGCGGGAATCGAGACGCTGGCCGACCTGGTGGGGGGCGTCGCCTTCCTGGAGGTTTTTACCCTGGAGGACCCGGCCCTCGGCGACCGAGGGGGATTCCAGCGCCGCCCGGCCTCGTGGTATCGCACCGTCTTCCACGAGGCGGGGCTTCGTCCGCTGGGGTTGCAGCTGTGGGTCCACCAGGACGTGTTCGAGGACCTGGACGAGATGGAGCGATTCTGACCTCTTGGCCCCGCCAGGCTGCTAGCCGCGGCTGGAGATTGCGGAGGCCGGATCGGCGAGGATGGCAGAAGATGGTCTGGCGACGGTCAGTGAGACATCGTCGCGTCCCGGACCGATCGACCCCAGGCCGGGGAGTCGAAGCGGAGGGGCGCCACCCTTGCTAGGCGGTCTCGGCCCAGCGCATCTTCGAGCTGGAAAGGTGAGGCCGGGAGGCGCTCTTTGCCCGGCCTCGCGCCCCTACGACCCTCGCGACCCCATGGTCCCATGAGCGAGTTCGTCCGCCGCCTGACGTCGTTTCTGGCCGAGCTGAAGCGGCGGCGGGTCTACCGGGTGGGGGTCGTGTACGCTGCGGTTGCGTTCATCCTCCTTCAGGCGGTGGATCTCATGGCCGAGCCCCTGGGTCTTCCGGGGGTGGTGATGACGGTCCTGGTGGTGGCCGCCCTCTTCGGCTTTCCCCTGGCGCTGGTGCTGGCGTGGGCCTTCGAGGTGACGCCGGACGGGGTGCGGAGGACCGAGGCGCTTCCCGGGGAGTCCACCGAGGCACTCCCCCGAGAGTCCGCGGGCGCGGAGTCTGAAGGCGGACCCGCTCAGCCGGCCGGTGCTCGCAGCCGAGGGCTTTCCGGCGCCACCATCGTCCTCGGCGTGGGGATCCTCCTGGCCGGGGCCGCCGGATGGTGGCTCCTGACCCCGACGGGAGACGCCGGTGTGGACGTGTCCGAGATCCGCTCCGTCGCCGTGCTCCCGTTGGACAACTTCTCCGGCGATGCAGGAGAAGAGCCCTTCGTTGCGGGAATGCACGAAGAGCTCATCAACCAGCTCAGCCGGGTGGGCGCCCTGCTGGTCAAGTCCCGTACCTCGGTGATGCGGTACCGGACCAATGGCGAACGCTCGCTTCCGGAGATCGGCCGCGAGCTGGGGGTGGACGCGATCCTCGAAGGCTCGGTGCTCCGGGTGGACGACGAGGTGCGGATCACCGTTCAGCTCATCCACGTTGCCACCGACACCCATCTCTGGTCCGATTCCTTCGTTCGTGAGCTCCGGGACGTGCTGGCCCTCCATGGCGAGGTCGCCCGGGCGGTGGCCGACCAGGTGCACGCGGTGCTGACCCCGGAGGAGAGCCGGCGGCTGGCCAGGACCCGTGAGGTGGATCCGAGGGCTCTGGAGCACTACGTACGGGGCCGCTACCTGTGGAACCAGCGGGAGGAAGGGGCGCTTCGCCAGGCCCTCTCCGAGTTCGAGGCCGCGTTGGACGTGGATCCCACCTATGCCGAGGCGTGGGCGGGCATCGCCGACACCTACGTCGTTCCCAGCGGCGCGGGGTTGGCCGAGGACGCGCTGGCTCGGGCCATTGACGCGGCCCGGCGCGCGTTGGCGCTGGACAGCACCCTGGCAGAGGCCCATACCTCGCTGGCCTACGGGCTGGTGGGCGAGTGGGCGTGGGACGAGTCGGAACACCACTTTCGCCGCGCCATCGAGCTCAATCCCAGCTACGCCACGGCGCACCAGTGGTACGCGGAGCTCCTGGTCGCCCTGAACCGGATGGACGAGGCGGTCGCCTCGGCCCGGAGGGCCACGGTCCGGGATCCGCTCTCGCCCATCATCGCCTGGAACCTGGCACGGACCCTTCGCTTTGCCCGACGGCCCGCGGAGGCGCTGGAGCAGCTCCGCCGGGTGCCCACCGGAGACGTCATCATCGGGGTCGGTGCCCACATGGACCTGGGGCAGCCGGACTCGGCGTGGACGTACCTCCTGGAACGCTCCGCGCTTCCGCCCCAGGCCCTGGACGATCTGCGGCGCCTCCGGGAGAGAGGCCTGGATCCTGTGGCGGCCATGAACCAGCAACTGTTGGAGCGCGGGCAGGCCTCCACCGGCCGCGGTGGTCCGGGCGAGGGTCAGGGCCCGCCGGAGGGCATTGCCCTGCTGATGCGCGTTCAGGCCGCCCTTGACGGGGGGCGCACCGCCGAGGCGTCTGCCCTCCTGGACGAGGTCCTCACGAGGGGGAGGATCGGCGGCTTCGTCGTCGATCTCGTCGCCGACCCGTCCCTCGAGCCCATCCGGAGTGATCCCCGCTACCAGAGCTTCCTGCGGGAGGCGGGCCTGGCGGAGTACTGGGGGGTGGCACCCTGCCCTTCTTCAACGGCCTTTTAGGGGCCTCCCCCGGGACGTCGGACGGGGCGGGGGAAGGGGGGCTGCTCGACCTCTACCTCGCCGTGGATCTCCAAGAGCCGGAGCGCCTCCTCGACGCCACGCTCGAGCTGCGGGTCCCTTCCCTCGGCCAGGGCCCGGGCGGTCATCCTCACCTCGATGTCGGCGGGGATCCCGACGTTCTCGGCGATCCAGTCCACCCCGGGCTCGAAGACGGCATTGCAGGGGACGTTCGAGCCTCCTCCGTCCACCAGGGGGTAGTGGCCGCATGAGCGCACGAGCCCTCCCCAGGTGCGCATCCCGATGAGGGGCCCGATCTCCAGGTGCCGGAACACCCACGGGAAGTAATCCCCTCCCGAGCCGGCATACTGGTTGATGAGGAGCACCTTGGGGCCGAGGATCCCCGCGGGCAGCGGCAAGGGCCGTCCGTCTACCGCCTCGTTCGTGATGGCGGCCCGGAGGCTCCGGTTCATGAGGTCCACCATGTAATCGTCGAGCAGCCCGCCCCCGTTGAAGCGCTCGTCGATGACGGCGGCGGAGCGGTCCTGCTGGGAGAAGTAGTACCGGTCGAAGGAGACGAGCCCGGGGTTCCCGGTGTTGGGGACCCAGACGTAGGCCAGGCGCCCGTCGGAGAGCTCGTCCACTCGCCGCCGGTTGTCCTCCACCCAGGCGCGCTGGCGGAGCTGGCCTTCGCTGGCGAGGGGAACGACGACTTCGGTCCAGGCGTCGTCCATGGAGGGTGTGCGCGACACGTGGACGCGGAGCTGGCGGCCCACGGTCCCTTCCAGGAGCCGATAGGGATCCTCGTCGGCGGTGACCTCGACCCCTTCCACGGCGAGGAGGTAGTCTCCTTCTTGCACCTGCATCCCGGGCTGGTCGAGGGGAGCGGCGAGGCCAGGGTTCCACTCCTCGGTGGTGTAGATCCGGGCGATGCGCCACCGCCCGTCGGCGGGCTCCAGGTCGGCGCCCAGCACCCCCACGGAGGTGGAGGGGACGTCCGGGAAGTCACCGCCCCCGAAGTAGGAGTGCCCCACCGACATCTCGGAGCCCATCTGGCCAATGACGTAGTTCAGGTCGTTGCGATGGCGGACCCACTCCACGAGGGGAGAGTAGCGCTCGTAGACGGCATCCCAGTCGGCGCCGTGGATGTCGGGGTCGTAGAAGAAGTCCGGGGTGCGGCGCCAGGCCTCCTCGAAGATCTGCCGCCACTCCGCCGCGGGATCGATGTGGATCCGGAGGTCGAGGGAGAGGCGGCCGGAGGTGGCGTCGGGGGGACGCTCCGTGGAGACCACCCGCCACTGCCCGCTCGCCTGCAGGAGGATCCGGCTCCCGTCACCCGAGAGGGCCATCTGCCCCACCTCCTGGGCGAAGCTCTCCGCCTCGCGGGACTCGAGGGTGAACTTGTGGACGGTGGAGCCGGGTTGGCCCGTCACCAGCTCGCGGAGGAAGACGCTGCCCGCGGGGCCGGCCACCGCCTCGGCGTAGCGCCGCACCGGCATGGGGAGCGCGAGGATCCGCCGCTCGATCCCGTCGAAGTCGATGCGGACCTCGTCGTCGTCGGCCTCGTCCTGGTTTTCTCCACCGCCCGCGTTCCCCTCCTCCTCGCCTTTTTCTTGGTCGCCCCCTTCCTCGTCGCTTTGGGGCAGGAAGGGCGAGGGCTGGTCGCTGCGGAGGAGCATGACGTACGCTCCGTACGTGGGCGTGGCGTTGATGGCGCTGGTGTTGGCCCACCCGGCGGCGGTCCCGAGATCGGTGCTGGCCAAAAACCAGAGGTGGCGTCCGTCCCGGTCCCAGGTGGGCGAGAACGCGTCGGCCATCGGGCCGGTGAGGGTGTGGGTCTCGCCGCTCTCCACCGACCAGACCACGAGCCTCCGGTACTGATTCGGGAACCGGTTCTGGTAGACGAGCCAGCGGGAGTCCGGCGACCAGGAGGGACGCATGGAGGTGCGGTCGTTGGCGTCGCTCCCGAGATCGGCCGTCGTGACCTGTCCGGTGGCCACTTCCACCACCTGCACCCGTGCGCGCTCATCCATGAAGGCGATGCGGCTCCCGTCGGGCGACCAGGAGGGGTTCCACGCCATCCGG
>SLNQ01000384.1 GCA_007132965.1 Gemmatimonadota bacterium
CATTGCCGGAATCGCCTACGTCGCCCAGAACCCGAACTCGTCGGCTCTGGCCGCCGTCTCGCACGACGCCGAAGGCTCCCGGGCTCGGGTCGTGGCCCACGAGTTCGGGCACAACTTCGGACGATGGCATGCGCCCTGCGGCGGGGCTGGCGGCATCGACAACAACTGGCCCACCGGAATCGAGTACGAACAAGCCAGGATCGGGACCACCGGTTACTCCATCGCCTCCGGCCAACTGATCCCAAGCGCCGGGAATGCCCGGGACATCATGTCCTACTGCGCCCCCGTCTGGTCGAGTGACTACACATTTTCCGCCGTCCTGAACATGCGCGAGGCACGCCCCGTGGGAGCTCCTCCCATGGCCGCACCGGGCCCGGCCACGGAAGGACTCCTGGTCTGGGGAAGCTGGAGCCAGAGCGAGGGCCCGCGACTGCGTCCAGCCGTCGCGCTCCGCAGTCGCGAGGTCCCCGTCCAGGCGGAGGACGCCGTCATCCGCGGCCTGGACGCCCAGGGAGGAGTCATCTTCGAACGTAGCGTCGAGGGGCTGCCGGTGGACCACGTCGAAGACCCGAGCCTGCGGCAGTTCACGACTTTCGTCGCCATCGACGACGACGCCCAGAACGCAGTGGACCGGATTGTCCTGGAGTCGCCCGTTGGCACTGCGGAGCTCACCTCGGGGAGCACGACCGGCGGGGCCGCAGGTGCGCCGGGACAAGCCCCGGTGACCCAGGATCCCGAGCTCCAGGTGGAGCGCGTGGCCGTGGCGGGCCCAGAGGGCGCCCCCGGGGCCACCCGACTCCGAGTACAATGGAACGCCGATGATTTCCCCCTGGCCCTCCTGCGAGACGGACCGGACGGCCGTGTCTTCGGCATCATCCGCACCGGTGACGCCATCATCCCCGAGCCCGGGACTGGCACGCTCACCGTCCACTTCTCGGACGGTGTCCGCACGGTCCGGAGGAGCGTATCGGAGTACTGACCTCTTCCCACACGGCTACCCCAATCCCAGTCCCCTCCGTTCTGTCCCCGGGTGTTGTGGGTGGAAGCTGAGCTTCAGGTCATGCCCTTCGAACAGGTGTCGATCCAACGCGACCTCCGCTATCCCCTCACGCCAGCCAGCAGGAGATCAAGACCCACCGAGCCCGCCCAGGCAGCCGGCAACCTGCTGGGCGGCACAAGAGTCTCTTCCTCTGACGCGAGTCGGGCTCCTCTCCCAGGAATCTCCAGGGGTCCTGGTATGGAAACCGCCGGCCTGGAATCCGGAACGGCTTGCATGGCTCTCAGAAGCTGTCGATACCAGGCCAGGTACGAACGAAGATATCGGGAGGCAACTCCTCGGAATCTCCGCATCCAGCTCCTCCAGATCTGCCTGAGTTGCCACGCCCTGGAGTGCAACGCCCAGGCCGTCTCCTCGGGCAGGCCCTCACCAGCCGACCCCGCCGGGTCCGGAGTCTCCCCGTCCGGCGAGCGCTCAAGGCTTCGCATTCGGGCTCGAATCCGACCCCTCCTCCCGCGGTTGAGCAGGGCCCAACTCGATTTCCGCCTTCCAATGGGGTCGAAGAGCTCCAGGCGATGTGTGTAGGCGAGGGCGGCAAAGGTACGACACTGGTGAAGTGGCACGATGAGTCCGGCGTGCGACGCGAGGAGCGGCCCCAGCTTCTCCTCCAACTCCTCGTCCGTCGGATAGATCTTCTTTGAACGTACGGTCACGAACTCCCAGGTGGGGTCATGCTCAGAACAGAGGAAGAGCACGTGCACGTGCAACGGTCGAAGTGGATCCAGTAGCCGCCCGCGCTTGCGTCGAGATCCCCGGTCCGGAGGCCTTCGCCCCTTGTACGAATGCGGAAGAATCGTGTCCCATACCGCCCAGGTCCCCCGCATTTCATCAGCGCGCGGGCGATCGAGGGCCGTGGCCAGTCGGTGCCGCCACCGGAACGCCGTATCCTTGTCGACGCCGACCTTTCGCGCACTCTTCCTCACGGAATTCCCCAGCGCCATGCACTCCCCGAAATGCAGCCAGAGCCCGAGACGTTTCAGGTGGGCGAATGGCGTTCCCGTGAGGTCGCTGAAGGTCCGAGCGCATGAGCGGCACTTGTAGCGCTGCCGGCTCTTGAATCGACCCCAGCGGATGGTCTCGGACGAACCACACCGCAGACAGTGACGGGGCGTGCCCGCCGGAAACCGGATCTGCCGGATCGCTCGCACGAGCCAAGCCTCACGAGCGTCCTCATCCGCTTCGGCGTCACCCGGTAGACCTTCTCGGATGAGACGCCGAATCCCCTCCAGTGTGGGGCCTTGCGACGTGCCTTTTCCGTCTTGCAAGACTCGGCTCCAGTGCTCTGTCTCCTCCATCGTGGCCCTCCAATGGTGAGGACTCCCTCCGGCCGGATCCGTCACCCCCCTCTTGAGCTTCTGCGGAGCCCTCCACGGCCCACAGTCGTACCTGCCTCCCGGTGTCGCCTCCAGGGGATTCCGCAGCCCCGCGGCGTGGATTGGAACAGAGTGGGTAGGGTGAGCCCCCTCCATGGTCAGGTGGGACGGATCGCGACAGCTACGCCCGAGTTACCAACAGCACCTACGGACAGAACGGAGGGGTTCGGGAGGAGCCACGGGCCGCCCTTCGCCGCCTTTATCCCTGACACGGGATTCTCCGGCTTCGAGCATGCGTCACCCTTGCGACAGAGGGCGAGCGGGTCGCTGAGGGGTGAACGGATCTCCCCTCTTGATCGGGGGGGATCGGCGCAGACCTCGGGTCAGAACCGCGTCCGGATCCCTACGGCCTCGAAGTCCCGCAGCTTCAGGTCCACGTTCCGGTGCACCCTGTAGAAGAGGTCCAGGCGGGTGGACTCTCCCGTGGCGAGTCGGAGGTCCATGCCCAGGCGACGAACCTGGAACTGGTAGTCCATCCGGGCCAATGGCCTCTGGTCCGGATCGTCTCGGACCCCCACTCCGAGCCACAAGCGCGAAAGATATCCGCTGAGGAGATCCACCGACGCCCAGAGCTGGGACGCGACCTCGGGACCCGTTTCGCCACCGAGCTGGAGGCGATATCGGGGGGAGAAGGTGAACTCGACGCCAGGGGCCAGACCATCGTCGTCGCGCACCGAAAGTGTTGCCGAGTGGGGCTCGCGGGACGGCGGCGTGGCCTTGAACGGATCCGGGGACGCTCGCTCGAGGACCTCTTCGATCTTGACGTAGTCTCGCCCGTAGAGGTGCTCGAGTTCGGGGCCGCGAACCAGCACGGGAACGCTCATGTCGGCTGCCCCGAGGCCGTGATGATTGCCAGCGTAGACCCAGGGGCCCGCCTTGGGTTTTCCGTTGAGGGCCACAACGACATCGCCGACGAAGTCGTTGTCGAACAACTCCATGAGCCGGACCGGCGTATAAGGGAACTCCGCTTGGTGCGTCAGGGCAAGCCAGTCATCCGACGCCAGGTATTCGCCGGCGTATCCAAGGTCAGCGTAACCCAGCGGGTCACTCCCGTCGTGCTCGTAGCGAATGGCGTCGCCCTCCCGGTGGAAGGTGACCCACGCCTCGGGTCCGAATCCCACGATCCGATCGGGCTCATCTTCGTAGAAGGCGAAGTCCTGCCAGGTGCCCCGGACGACCTCCCGGGCCACTTCGGCACGGTCGTCCCGGTCGTGCAGGTAGACATGGGGATAGGTGTAGTACCGGGCTCGGTCGTCCAGGAAGTCCGCCACCTCCTGGTCATAGTCCAGCACCTCGCCGAAGGTCATGCCGTGGTCGGCGTACACCACCACGTTCACGTCATCGGGGAGGTTCGCCACCATCCGGCTGAAGTAGCGGTCAAAGCGCCGGAGATTGCGGCGCTGTGCGCTCTCACCCCAGATGTGTCCGGCTGTATCAGTGCCGAACCAGTAGTACTCCATGACACCGTAGGTCTCCACCAGCTCCGGGGCGTTCCACAGGGCCATTCCCGCCAGGTGGTCCATGAAGGGAAACCCGAGGAAGAAGTTGCCCCGGGCCCGTCGAGGCACCGTCCTGGCGTAACGCAGGAGCACCCGAGCGCGACCTTCATTGGCTTCCTGGACCGGGTCATACACACCCCACGCGATGACCTCTCCCTCGTTGATGGGCTGAGCGTCCCGCATCCGCTTCACCACGGCCGACGTGAAGGGCGGGTAGTAAGTCACCCCGTGGCCGATGATCCCGCGGTGGGAGAAAAACTCCTGGAGATTCTCGAGGTTCCCGTCTTCCAGCTCGCTGAGGAACACCTCCGACGACACACCATCGAGGTGAATGAGGAGATAGCGGGCGGAATCACCCGCGGCCGTGGCCTCTCCGGCTCCAACCGAGGCGCCGAGGACCGGAACGGGCGGTGTGGACGCACCGACGGCATCGTGGGCACCGAGTCCCTCCGGCATCCACGCCACGAATACCCAGAGCGCAGAAAGAGTCGCCAAAGCGAGGCGCGATGCAATGACGCGCTTCGACGCCGAAGCCACGACCTCGTACCGGTGGGGACGGGTTGGAAGGCCGAAGCACATCCGGCCGCCGGAGGTCGTGTGCACCCGGGTCAGGCCACTCGCCCACAGCATTTCTTGTATTTCTTTCCGCTCCCGCAGGGACAGGGATCGTTTCGTCCGGGCTCGTCCTCAACCGTAATGGGCTCGTTTGGGGTCTGCTCCTGGCCGCGGTTCGTCTGAAGCTCCGAGGGGTCGGGGCCGCTGGACGGCTCGCCGGTCCGGGCGGCAGCGGCGACGCCTACGGGATCGAGACGCGAGCCCCCCCGCCCCGTGCGCTCCCGAGCCTGCCTCGCCGCGGCCGCTGCGGCGCTGGTCTCTCCGCCACCCTCGGTGGGCCCGGAGTAGGAGAGGCGCTGCGGCTGGCGGGGGCGCCGCTCCTGGGGCTGACCCACCTGGGCCCGGTAGAAGAGGCTCGTGAGCGTCTTCCGGATGTCCGTCATGAGGTCCACGAACATGTCGTAGGCCTCGCGCTTGTACTCGATGAGGGGGTCCTTCTGTCCCCATCCCCGAAAGGCAATGGAGGCCTTGAGAGAATCCAGGTCGTAGAGATGGTCCTTCCACTTGTCGTCGATGACGGAGAGGAGGAGCCAGCTCTGGAGCCGCTCGGAGTGCTCACCGAAGCCTTCGATCTTCCGCTCGAACTGCGTGCGAGCGGCGGGGATCACCACCTCGAGTATCTCCTCCCGATCGACGAAATCCGCCTCGTCCTCCTCGGACTCGGGCAGTTCATCCACCAGGAGGAAGAGGTCCATGAGCAGCCTGCGCCGCAGGGTGTGGAGCTCCCAGAGGTCGAAATGAACGTCCTCCGGCGTGAACTCCTCCACCAGCTCCTCGGTGGCGGTCTGGATCATCTCCCAGACCTCACCCTGCAGCTCCTGGCCGCCCTCAAGGGCGAAGAGGCGAAGGTCGTAGATGACCTCACGCTGCTGGTTCATGACGTCGTCGTAGTCCAGCAGCTTCTTACGGGCCTCGAAGTTGTTGGTCTCTACCCGCTTCTGGGCCCTCTCGATGGACTTGGTCACCAGACCATGGGTGATCACCTCCCCGTCCTCGGCGCCCCACTTCTCCATGGCCTTCGCGATCCTCTCGGATCCGAAGAGGCGCATGAGGTCGTCTTCGAGGGAAAGGAAGAATTGCGTGGCGCCGGGGTCTCCCTGACGGCCGGCCCGCCCCCGGAGCTGGCGATCGATGCGCCGGGATTCGTGACGCTCGGAGCCCAGGATGTGGAGTCCACCGCACTCGATGACGTGGTCGGCTGGCTTGTCGGAGAGGTCTGTCCACAGCCCGGGATCCACCGGGTTCAGTTCCTCCACGTCCAGGCCCCGACTCCGGGCCCATCCCACCGTGCGCGCATCGGTGACGCCTTCCCCCAGTTTGATGTCGGTACCGCGGCCCGCCATGTTCGTGGCGATGGTCACCGCCCCGGGCTGACCCGCCCCGGCTACGATGTCGGCCTCTCGGGCGTGCTGCTTGGCGTTCAGGACCTCGTGCTGGATCCCCCGCCGCTTGAGCATCCGCGAAAGGGTCTCGGACACGTCCACGTTCGTGGTCCCCAACAGGACCGGAAGCTCCATCTTGTTCAGGCGTTCGATCTCGTCCATGAGGGCATTGTACTTTTCCCTCTTGGTCTTGAAGATCAGATCGTTGCGGTCCTCCCGGATGATGGGCCGGTTGGTGGGGATGACCAGCACGTCCAGACCGTAGATCTGGTGGAACTCGTTCTCCTCGGTCTCGGCGGTTCCCGTCATGCCCGCCAGCTTGTGATACATCCGGAAGTAGTTCTGGATGGTCACGGTGGCCAGCGTCTGGGTCTCGCCCTTGACCTCCACCCCCTCCTTGGCCTCCACGGCCTGATGAAGCCCGTCGCTCCACCGTCGTCCGGGCATCTGCCGCCCGGTGAACTCGTCGACGATGACCACGGCCCCGTCGTCACCGATGATGTACTGCTCGTCCTTCTGGAAGAGCGCGTAGGCCTTGAGGAGCTGGTGGATCACGTGCATCCGCTCGCTCTTGCGGGCGTACTCCGCCTCCAGCTCCTCGATGGCCTCCTGGCGCTCGTCCTCAGTGAGCTCCTCGTCCTCCTCCAGCTCCCCCACGGCCTCGGAAAGATCCGGAATCAGAAAGGCGTCGGGATCGTCGGGTGAGAGCTCGTCGATTCCCCGGTCCGAGAGGTGCACGTTGTGCCCCTTCTCGTCCATGGCGAAGAAGAGCATCTCGTCCAGCTCGTGGAGCCTCTTCTGGCGCATGAGGTCCATCTCGACCTTCTGCACCAGATTCTGCAGCGCAGGATCGTCGGCAAACATCTTCAGGAGCCGTCGGTTCTTCGGCGTCCCGCGCTTGGCCGCCAGCAGCTTGTGGGCCGCCTGCCATTCATCCCCTTCCTCCAGCATCTCCTCGGCCTCGCCGATGAGCTCGCTGGCTACCTTCATCTGCTTCCGGTAGAGGGCGGCCACCAGAGGGTTGTGCTTCTTGTAGGCGGTCTCGGTGTCCCGGGCGACGGGGCCGCTGATGATCAGGGGAGTCCGGGCTTCGTCGATGAGGATGGAGTCCACCTCGTCGATGATGGCGTAGAAGTGCCCCCGCTGCACCCTCCGGTCCAGGCTGTGGACCATGTTGTCCCGCAGGTAATCGAAGCCGAACTCGTTGTTGGTCCCGTACGTGATGTCGGCCCGGTATGCCGCGCGCCGCTCCTCGGTGCCCGGCTTGTGGCTGTCGATGACCCCCACTTCGAGGCCGAGGTAGCTGTAGATGGTGCCCATCCAGTTGGCGTCCCGCTCCGCCAGATAGGTGTTCACCGTGACGAGGTGGGCACCGCGTCCGGCCAGGGCGTTCAGGTAGAGGGGCATGGTGGCCGCCAGCGTCTTCCCTTCACCCGTGCGCATCTCGGCGGCGGTTCCCCGGTGCAGGGCGATGGCCCCCACGAGCTGGACGTCGTAGGGAATCATGTCCCACTCCGTCTTCTGCCCGCTCACCGTGATCTCGGTACCCATGAGGCGTCGGCAGGCCTCCTTCACCACGGCGAACGCCTCGGGGAGCAACTCGTCCAGGCTATCATCCACCTCGGCCGAGAGCTCCTCCTCCAGGTCGTTGATCTCCTCGCTGAGCCGGTCCCGTTCGCGGGAGTCCACCTCCTCGGCCCGGACCCTGCGGAGCTCCTGGATCCGGTCCTCGATGGGATCGGTCCGCTCGGCCAGGTAGGTGCGGAATTCCTCGGTCTTGCCCTTCAGCTCCTCCTCCGACAGCTCGTGGTATTCCTCGTAGAGCTCGTTGATCTCGTCTACGAGGGGCTGAAGGCGCGCAACCTCTCGGCTGTGTCGGTCGCCGAAGAACTTCTTGAATATCTCTTTTATGTCCATAGCGCAGCCCTCCCGGCCACAGCCAGGAGCTCAGTACAATGGGCTAGGTGCCTTCCGGGTTCCCCCGAACGGCTGTCGTGCTGTGCGGCCGTCCCAACGTGGCGTACATCCGTTCCAACGGAGTGGGAGCGCAAGGTCACAGCCCTCACGAATACAGTTTGCCGGCCTCGATGATCCGGTGCACCGGCTCGGAGACCAGGTAGCGAACGGCTCGACCGGCGCGCAACCGCTCACGGATCCGGGAGGACGAGATCTCCACACGGGTCACCCGCAACTCCCGGAACTCCGGCGGCGGACCGTCGGTGAAGCCCGCGTCCACCTCCGAGGGCCGATCTCCCTCCCGAGTCATGAGAACCAGCCGGGCCAACTCGGCGATGCGCCGAGGCTTGTGCCAATGTCCGAAGTCGGCCCACTGGTCGGCTCCCAGTATGAGGTGGAGTTCGGCTTCGGGGTGCTGGTCCCGCAGCTCCTCCAGGGTATCCACGGTGTAGGACACCCCGGCGCGCTTCAGCTCCAGGTCGCTGACCTGGAACCGGGGGTCGTCCTCGACGGCGCTTCGGACCATCCGGGCCCGCAATGCAGCAGGTGCGAGATCCTCGTGGCTCTTGTGCGGCGGACGGGCTGCAGGCACAAGGAGGATCCGGTCCAGGTCCAACGCATCCAGAACGTCCTGGGCCACAATGAGGTGCCCCACATGCACCGGATCGAACGTCCCACCCATGATCCCCAGGCGCAGGCCTTCTCCGGACCCGGATCCGTCCGGATCGTACCGCTCCCCCCTCTCCGTCTCCCGATCCACCGGCTTCTCGGCGCTCAGAGCCCGTCGTCCTCCGCCCGCAGCTCCTGGGCGGCCTCGGAATCCGGGTACAGGAAGAGGAGCCGATCCCGAACCTCTTCCGCCTCCTCGTCCCACCGGATGGCCCGGTACGACCGATACAGAGCCAGGAACCCGCGGGGAGCCCAATCCGACTCCGGATAGAAGTCCACCAGGTCCTGGAAGTACAGGATGGCCGAATCGTGGGCGTTGCGACGCTGGTAGTGGCGGCCGATCAGGTACTCACTCTCGGCCAGCCGATTCGTCATCTTGGCCCGGAGCTCATCCGCCTCCTCGGCCACGTTCATGCCCTCGAACTCGTTGCGAGTCGTCCGACACGCGTCGCGGGCCCGTTCGGTGTACTGCTGGTCGCGCTGCGGGTGGGGGGCGAGCTCTACGTAGCTTCGACACACACCCAGCGAGGCCTCCGGCGCCAACCCGTGGGAGGGATAAAGCTGGAGGAAGCGCTGGAATTCATCAGCGGCGGAGAGATACTCCCCTCGATTGTAGTACGTCCGGGCCAGCAGCATGCGGGCCTCCGCCGCCTGCCCATGACCGGCGTACGTCGTGAGGAAGTGCTCCAGCGCATCCCGGGCGTCCCCCCACTCTTCGTCCTCGAAGGCCTCGACAGCCATCTCGAAGACCGCGTCTGCTTCAAGGCCCTGATAGGGTGGAGCGGACCGACAGGCGGAGGCCAGCACCGTCATCAGCGCCAATCCCAGCACCGTGGTGATGATCCTCCGGGCAGCGTTGTTCGGTCCCTTCATTCCGTGTCGACTCCAGGGCACCGGACCCTCAACGGGTCCGACGCGGTTCAATCGGGGCTGGCCCATCGGGCCTCGCGGCCAGGCTTTTACAGCCCTGAACGGTTGCGAAAGTCGCCTCCGGGCGCAAGACGTTCCGGGCTCATCCCTGGTAGAAATTTCTGATCTCGTCCACCACCCGGTCGATGCGATCGGTTCCGAGCTCCGGGAAGATGGGCAGTGAGAGGACCTCCCGGCATGCCCGCTCCGTCTCCGGCAGCTGGCCCTCGCGTCCCCCGAGCTCCCGGAAGCACTCCTGCAGGTGGAGGGGCACGGGATAATACACACCTGACCCGATTCCCTTCCCCGCCAGGTGCTCCCGAAGCTCATCCCGGCGACGAGCTCGGATGGTGTACTGGTTGTAGACGTGGTAGTTGCCCTGTCGCGTTTCCGGGAGGGTCACGCCGTCCACATCCTCAAGGGCGCCATGATACCGACAGGCGTTGCTGCGTCGAGCCTCGGTCCATTCCGGCAGGTGGGGAAGCTTGACCCGGAGCACTGCGGCCTGCAGCGCGTCCAGACGGGAGTTGGTGCCCACCATCTCGTGGTGATACATCTGGCGACCGCCGTGGACCCGCAGCTTCGCCACCTTCTCGGCCAGTGCCGCGTCCCGGGAACTGACCATCCCACCATCTCCGAACCCGCCCAGGTTCTTGGTGGGGAAGAAGGAGAACGCCCCCGCGTCCCCCGCTGCGCCGGCCATGACCTTGCCACCTGGCTCGGTCTCCCCCGGCACCCCGGCATCTTGCCGGGCGCCGATGGCCTGGGCCGCATCCTCGATGACGACTGCTCCCCGCTCCCGGGCCAACGCGTTGATCTTGACCATGGGCGCCATCTGCCCGAACAGGTGCACCGGAATCACCGCCCGCGTCCTCTCGGTCCAGACCGCTTCTACCGTCTGGCGCGTCACGTTGAAGGTCACCGGGTCGATGTCACAGAACACCGGGGTGAAGCCGGCATTCCAGACGGCCCCCGCCGTGGCGAAGAAGGTGAATGATGGAAGGATCACCTCGTCGCCGGGCTGAGGGTCCAGCGCCTTGAGGGGAAGGAGCAGAGCATCGGTGCCCGAAGCGCAACCCACCGCATGGGGCACGCCCAGGTACGCGGCCATCTCCGCCTCGAACCCCTCCACCTCCGGACCCAGGATGAAGTACTGGGAGGTCACCACCCGCTGCACCGCTTCGTCGACTTCGGTCCGAATGCTCTCGTACTGCGGCGACAGGTCCAGAAGGGGTACGCTCATGGATTCAGAACTCCCGTATGACGGTGAAGAGACCCTGGCGCGACAACCCGACCGCCAGGGCGCAAGAGATGGAGAGGAAGAGGGGAACGGGGAGAAAAGCCAAGGAGGCGAGCGCCCTCAACAGGGGCCGTCCCCACCCCGACGGAACCGGATGGCGTCCAGGCGCTCCTGCGCGCGTTGGATCAGCGCAGCGCCTCCCAGGTCGTCCTGCTGCGCCTGATCGAAGGCGTGCATGGCCTCGGTGCAGCGGCCCATTTCGGCCAGGATCTCTCCGGTGTCGAACCAGGCCTGGGCCAGACGGTTTCGCGGTTCACCCATCTCGATGGTGACCTGAAAGAACTCCAGTGCCTCTTCCAGGCGCTCGTCCTCCAGTGCCTCACGGCCCATCTCGAAGGAGCAGTGGCCCAACCGCCACTCCACCTCGGACCGTCGCAGGACCGGAACCTCATCGTAGATTTGCTCCAGGTAGGTCAGGGCCAGCTCACAGTCACCCAGCTCTTCGTGAGCCCGGGCCATCTCCAGGATCAGGATGGGGTCCTCCCCCACTTCGCCCATGGCCTTCTGGTAGTAGGGCAGAGCCTGTCCGTACTGTCCGTTGCGGGAGAAGTGCTCGGCAAGGGGACGTGCCAGACCGGTGAGGTTCACCCCCGGCCTGAGCTCCAGCGCCGCCTCCACCGCTGCCGCGGCCATGATCCCGTCTCGCCGCTGCTCGGTGGCCCGCCGGGCGATCCTGAGAAGATCGGCCGCGGCCAGATCAGCGACGTCCGCATCCTCCACCACCGCCCGGCGATACAGATCCAGAGCCTCATCGATCCGGCCCACCTGGGCATAGGCGTGGGCTGTTCTGGTGAGGACCTCGACCTCGTGGCTCCCCTGCCGCATGGCCAGCCGGTACTCCGAGAGGGCCTCGGAATAGTCGCCGCGGGCGAAAGCCTCATCCCCTCGCTGGACGGCGCCCTCGTCGGAGCCCGCCGCCGTACAGGCCGACAGGGCCACCACCACGGTCGCCAGCAGGAAGCCGGCCACCATGAGCGCCCGGAGCCTGGAGCCTGGCAGCGCCGCCGGGATGTCCGCGGCGGCACCCGACCGACGTTCAGAAGATGTCGTCATGCAGCAAGCCTCGAGGTGATGTACTGGACGCGGGGGGGTTCGGAGGTCTGCCCCGGGGCGCACGACCTTTATAACCCGGCTCGCGCGAAATGATCGCCACGCCGCAGGGCACTTTCAAGCCCCGGCATGCTCCTCCCGATACCATCTGACGAAACGGCGAACACCTTCTCGGAACTCGGTGCTGGGCTCGTAACCCAGCAGCTCCCGGGCCCGGCTCACGTCGGCCCAGGTCCGCTCCACGTCGCCGGGCTGGGGCGGGAGCAGCTCGATCTGCGGCTCGATCCCCATCTCCTCACCGACCACCCGGATCATCTCAGAGAGGGTGATGGTCCGGCTCTCGCCCAGGTTCACGATCTGGAAGGCGCCCGGATCCACTGTTCCGGTCCAGTGGAGGGCACCCTCGACCCCTTCGATGATGTCGTCGATATAGGTGTAGTCCCGCTGGGTCGTCCCGTCGCCGTACATGGGAATCGGCTCGTCCCGGTCCAGGAGCCGGGCGAACTTGTGGATGGCCAGATCCGGACGCTGGCGAGGACCATACACGGTAAAAAAGCGCAGGCAGATGAGCTTCAACCCGAAGAGGTGGGCGTAGGTGTGGGCCAAGAGCTCCCCGGACCGCTTCGTGGCGGCATAGGGGGATATGGGATGATCCACAGGGTCATCTTCGCTGAAGGGCACCTTCTCGTTGTTTCCGTACACGGAGGAGGAGGAAGCGAAGACGAAGCGCTCGATCTTCCGGCGGCGGGCGAACTCCAGCAGACGCGTGGTCCCTCCCAGGTTTACCTCCTGGTAGCGCCGGGGATGCTGGATGGACGGCCGCACCCCGGCCAGGGCCGCCAGGTGAACCACCATCTCCACGTCGTCCGGGATTTGCCGATAGGCCTCGGGCCGGCAGATGTCCTCGCTCAGGTCCAGGAATCCCCCGTGGTCCCGGGCCCGGACCAGGTTCCGCTCCTTGACGGGAGCCGGGTAGAAGGGATCGCGATTGTCGATCCCCACCACCTCGTGGCCATCCTCAAGCAGTCGCTCGGTGAGATGAGAGCCGATGAAGCCGGCGTGTCCGGTAACGAGAATCTTCATGCCTGGTGATCCCAGTCCCCTGGTGAGTGGTCGGTGGTGGCGTGCCGGAGGTCCGTGGGAAGGCCCCGCTGGCTACCCTGTCAACTGGTGCACGTCATGGTATCAGCTCAGGCTGTCCCCGTCACCCGCTCCGGCCGGACCCGATCAGACTTCTTGCACAGTGCAACACCACACTGCAAGAAGCGGTGCGCCGTGCCGGAGGGCGGCCCATGCGGCACCTCGAGGCCGCCGTCCGTCCCCGGCCCGCCGGATCCGGGCAAACCCCTACGACTGCACGATCCCACGTGCGCCACGAAGCGCTGTGCCGGATGAAGAAGCCGGCCGAGGCACGGGTTCTGCTCCACTGATGCAACGGCATCTGGATTCCATCCGGCACGTCAACCAATCGGCGATCATGTCTGCATACACTCGCGACCGCTCCATCGATACCCAGCCCGTTGCCCGCCTTCGCTGTACGCTTGCGGGCCAGATCCTGGGCGCCAACGCCGCCTTCCTCACCCTCATGGGTTTCGAGTCGGAGTCGGAGCTCCGGGACTCCAACCCCCGCATTCAGGATTTCCTGGCCGACCACGATGATCGTGCGCGCCTGACCGGTGACCTGACCCGGGAGCTGGACTCGGACGAGACTCGCTGGCTCCGCCGTGACGGCTCCTCCATCTGGCTTCGGGTGCAGGCGGTGACGAAGCGGGCCGAGGCCCGCGACGACGTGGCCGAAAGCGTGATCCTCGATGTCCAGGTGGAGGACGTCACCAGCCGGAGCCACCTGGAAGACCAGCTCCGCCAGGCCCAGACGATGGAGACCGTGGGACAGTTGGCCGGGGGAATGGCCAACGACCTCAACAACCTGATCACCGGCATCATCACCCACCTCGAGCTTCTGGAGGAAGGGCTCCAGAAAACCGAAGCGGGTCGAGCACAGCAGGAGATCCAGGAGATTCGCCGAGCGGCCACCACCGGATCGCAGATGGTCAAGCACCTTCTCTCCTTCAGCCGAGGCGAGCGACTCCGGCTTCGAGAGGTCTCCCTGGAAAACGTGGTTCGCGGGTCCCTGCGCCGGCTCCGCTCAGCACTTCCGGAGGACATCGAGCTGGATATGTCGGCTTCGGCGGTGGAGCCGGTCCTGGCCGACGCGGAGGCCGTGGAGCAGATGCTCCACACGCTGGCTGCAAATGCCCGCGACGCCATGCCCGCGGGCGGACGACTCGAACTCCGGGTGGGCGCCGGCGGCTTCGACCGGGATCACCTCCTGACCACCGGGTGGGGCGACCCGGGAGACTACGGTGTCGTCACCGTGACGGACACGGGACACGGCATGTCGGCCCAGACGGTGAGTCGTCTCTTCGAGCCCTTCTTCTCGGCCCGTGACCGGGACCAGCAGGGCCCGAACCTCACTATGTCCATGGTCTACGGCATGATGAAGCAGCACCGCGGGTTCATCGAGGTGGAGAGCGAACCCGGCGAAGGAACCACCATCCGCCTCTACTTCCGGCTGGCGGCCACATCGATCCGCGACAACGGGGAGGAAGAGACCTTTGCGCCCGATAGTGCGGACCGCCCACGGCGGATCCTCTTCGTCGAGGACGACGAGAACCTTCGGCGGGTGACGGTCCGGGTGCTGGAAGCCCACGGCTTCGAGGTCATGGAAGCCAACCACGGGTTGCACGCCCTGGGGGTCATGGCACGCCGAGGCGTGCCCGACCTTCTCATCACCGACCTGGTCATGCCCAGCCTCACCGGACTGGAGCTGGTGGACGAGTTGGAACGACAGGGGAAGTTGCCGCCGGTGCTTCTGACCAGCGGCTACAGCCCGGACTTTCTGGTGGACGAGGGCCAGGAGGCTCCCACACATCCCTTCCTGGAGAAGCCGTGGTCCATCGAGGCCCTGGTCCGGGAGGTGAGAGACATCCTGGAGACGAGCCGGGTGCAAGCGGTGTAGCGCCGCGCCCCTCAACCCACCGGCCGCGCCCGCACGTCTTCCGCCTCCACTCGCTTCCGGAAGTAGGGGATGGTGCGCTCGAGCCCCTCCCGCAAGGACACCGCGGGCTCCCAGCCCAGGATCTCCCGGGCTCGAGTGATGTCGGGCTGGCGAACCTGGGGATCGTCCTCCGGTAGAGGCCGAAACTCCAGCGTCGAGGGCCCCTCCACCTGCCGCAGGATCTCTTCGGCCAGCTCGCGGATCGTGAACTCGTGGGGATTGCCCACGTTCACCGGGTCCACTTCCGACGACATGAAGAGCCGGTAGAGCCCCTCCACCTCGTCGGCCACGTAACAGAAGGATCGGGTCTGAGATCCGTCTCCGTACACCGTGAGGGGTTCACCCCTGAGAGCCTGCACCACGAAGTTCGAAACCACCCTCCCATCACCTGGCCGCATGCGGGGCCCATAGGTATTGAAGATCCGAGCGATTCGAGTGTCGAGGCCGTGGTGGCGGTGGTAGGCCATGACCATGGCCTCGGCGAACCGCTTGGCTTCATCGTACACGCCTCTGGGCCCCACCGGATTCACGTTTCCCCAGTACGACTCGGGTTGGGGGTGGACCTCCGGGTCGCCGTAGACCTCCGAGGTGGAGGCCAGGAGGAAGCGGGCACCCTTCTCCTTGGCCAGCCCCAGCATGTTGTGGGTCCCCAGGCTCCCCACCTTCAACGTCTGGATGGGCAACTCCAGGTAATCCACCGGACTGGCCGGTGAGGCGAAGTGGAGAACCCCGTCCACGTCTCCCTGCACGTAGAGCGAGGTGGAGACGTCGTGGCGACGAAAGCTGAAGCCGGGGAACCCCTGGAGCCAGGCCAGGTTCTCCCTGGACCCGGTGACGAGGTTGTCGATCCCCACCACGTCATGGCCCTCCTCGAGGAAGCGAGCCGAAAGGTGCGAGCCCAGAAACCCGGCGGCTCCAGTAAGTACAATGCGCATTCAAATTGCCTCTGATGGGGTACGATGGCTGTGATCGGCGCACCATTCTCCGCACCAACCGACGCCACGGTTTCGCACCGGTGACGCTGTTGGAAGGTGGCGAACCATCGGCGCTCTGGCCAGAGCCGGATGGGCCCTCGGCGAACCCCTCGGTTCTGTCCCCGGGTGGTGTTGGTGGGGCCTGTACCCCCCTCGCCGTTCGCTCTCGTCCCACTCTCCCTCCGATCAGACTTCGAGAGAGGGAACCCATCCCCCCTGGGCTACGTATGCACGCCGACGCCCGCGACCAACAACATGCGGGGACAGAACAGAGATGCCGGGACACGACATAGATGCCTGACGACATTCCTTTGCCACATTTCGGTGCTGCCCCCACCGGAGCCTCATCATCGCCCGCAGGTGGCCACCTCGATCCGAAAGACTGGGAGGCCTTCCGCGCCTCCCTCCACCGGGTAGTGGACGAGATGGTGGATCGCTTCCGGTCTCAGGGGACCGGGCCGGTCTGGAGACCCATCCCCGAGGGGGTCCGCGATGCGCTCGCCGAACCCCTTCCCCGCGCGGCCCGATCCCTGGACGACGTGCTGGACCGAGTTCACCGCGATGTGCTCCCCTACACCCTGGGCAACACCCATCCCAGATTCTTCGGCTGGGTGCACGGGTCTGGTACGCCCGTGGGGGCCATGGCCGAACTCCTGGCGGCCTCCATGAACGCCAACACCGGAGGGCGACACCACGGGCCCATCCTGGTGGAGGACCAGGTGGTCAGCTGGGTCCGTCGACTCTTCGACTTTCCGGCAGAGGCCACGGGCCTCGTGGTGAGCGGAACCTCCATGGCCACCATCGTGGGGCTCACGGTGGCCCGTTACCGTGCGACCCGCGGCCTGGACCGGAGGGAAGGGCTGCGGGACTCCGCTCCCCTCGTAGGCTATACGACCAGGGACGGGCATCAGTCCATTCGGGACGCCTTCAGTCTCCTCGGACTGGGCTCCTCGGCCCTGCGGGCGGTCCCCATGCTGGAGGACGGCTCCATGGACCCGGTGGCCCTGGAGCGGCGAATCGCCGAGGACCTTCGGGCAGGAAGAAAGCCCTTTGCGGTAATCGCCACCGCGGGATCGGTGACCTGCGGGGCCATCGACGACCTGGTTCGAATCGGTGAGATCTGTCGGGACCACGACCTGTGGATGCACGTGGACGCCGCCTTCGGGGCCGCGCTCCGCCTCAGCCCCAGCCTCGCCCCACGACTGGACGGCATCGAGAAGGCCGACTCCATCGCCTTCGACTTCCACAAGTGGTTCCACGTCCCCTACGATGCGGGCTTCGTGCTCGTCCGGGACGGCCATCTCCACACCGACGCCTTCGGCGGACGCGAGGACTACCTCACCTCACTGGACCAGGGACCGGGGAGCGGTGACACCTGGCCGTGTGACCTGGGTCCCGAGCTGAGTCGGGGGTTCAGAGCCTTCAAGGTCTGGTTCCAGTTGCAGGCGCTGGGGGCCGACGCAATCGGTGGGGCCGTTGAGCGCAACGTCTGCCAGATCCGGAAGCTGGCCCGCGTCGTGGACCGCGAAGGGGAACTCGAGCGGTTGGGGCCGGCCGATCTCAACATCATCTCCTTCCGCTACCGGACCGAGGGTCGGAGCAATGCCGAACTCAACGAACTGAATCGGGAGATCCTCCTGGAGATCCAGGAGCGAGGCCTGGCGCTGCCCTCACCCATTCGAAGG
>SLNQ01000216.1 GCA_007132965.1 Gemmatimonadota bacterium
CGGTCATTGATCCGCACCGTGGTGGCCAGGCGGTTGTCCAGGTTTTCCACGTGGACCAGGGTGCCGAAGGGAAGGCTCTGGTGGGCCGCCGTCATGGCCTCCATGTCGTAGGTCTCCCCCGAGGCGGTGGTGCGGCCGTGAAAGCCGGGCCCGTACCACGAGGCCTCCCCGGTTTCGGTCCATCCCGCCTCCGGGGGCGGTTCGGGAGGAAGGGGGGGACCCACGGTGCGGCATCCTCCGGCCGCCAGGAGGAGGGCCAGAAGGGCGGCCGTACGATACGGTGGGGGGCGGGATCCGTTCATGCTCGTGGCAAGATGCCCACGGGAAGGGACGGAGAGCAACCCGCCGGGGTCAGGGCGTCGTGCCGTCCACCGTCAGGGTCTGGCCCATCCGTCGGATTTCCAGGGAGACGGCCTCGCCGCTCCGGTAGCTGGCCAGGATCCGGCCGGCATGGGCGGCATCGTCCACCTGCCGACCGTCGATGGCCACGATCACGTCTCCGGCCTCCAGCTCCAGGGGCGCGTCCTCCCGTACTTCCAGGACCAGGACACCGTCGGCGCCGTCGAAGTAGCGGCCCAGCTCCTCGTTCATGTCGTGGAGGCGGAGTCCGAACCGATGGACCCCGGGAATGAGCTGCCGGAGAATCTCAGGTGCCCCGGGGCCGGGCGGCCAGATCCGGATGGTGTCACCCTCCAGGTGCGGGGGGGCTGCCCTCATGGCCAGGGGCGGGGTTCGGGGGAAGGCTCCCCGGGCCCGGAGTCGCTCGGTGTCACGGGTGATGATGTCCGCCAGCCTCTCCGGCCCGTGGACGACCCTGGCGGTTCGGGGGAGCCGCTCCCGGGCCACCAGCTCCCTGAGCTCCTCCTGCCCGTTGCGGCGAATTTCCAGCTGCACCGTGTCGCCGGGCTCCAGCTGCCTCGTCAAGTGAAGGAAGCGGGCGGCCGGCAGATCCACCTCCGGATCCAGCTCGTCCTCTCCTTCCACCAGAGGCTCGGTGAGGGTGTGGCCCTGGTAGCCCACGATGAGGTCTCCCTCCTGCAGCCCGCTCTCGTCGGCCGGGCTCGAGGGCTGGACCCGCAGGATCCTCACGCCCTCCAGGGGCTCCTCACGAGACTCTCCGTCGAATTCGATGCCCAGCTCGGCGGTCCGATCGAATGCCCGAGCGGGGAGCATACGGCGCACGGTAATGCGAGGCAGGGTGTCTCCCATCTCCATGACCCATCGGCCGGTGCGGGCGTCGGTTCGCATGGGCCGGGGCCCGGGGCGACGGATCATGATCCGCCGCTCCTCGAGGGTGTCGCCGCGCAGGTGAATGGTATCGCCCAGATGGACCTGCTCGTCCTGGTGCTGGACGGCATCCTGATGCGTGGCGCTCCCCAAGGGTATGGCGCTCCCGGACACTTCAGCGGCGCCGGGAAGGGCCAGGATCGCCACCCCCGCCACGAGGGTGAGAAGAGCGGTTCGACGGCCTGAAGGGCTTGGACGGTTGTTGGCTGCCATGGTTCCTTCCTGGTGTGTAGTCGAGCGGGAGGGCTCCCCGGCGAGTCCTCCGTAGGCTTCATACACCTCTGACGCCGGATGGGGTGCGGTGGGTTGCCTGACCGGTGAGTACGGTCTCGGTTTCGGATCCCCCTTCCTTACGGTGGGTAGGGTGAGTACTGGGCCCAGATCCGGTCCCACCAGTTCACCCCTGTCAGCCTCCAGACAACCTGCCGGTCAACGACCCTGCATGGACACCCATATCCGCGTCCGCGGCGCCCGCCAACACAACCTGAAGAACCTGGACCTGGATCTCCCTCGGGAGGCGGTGACGGTGATCACCGGTCCGTCAGGCTCGGGCAAGTCCTCGCTGGCCCTGGACACCATCTTCGCCGAGGGGCAGCGCCGGTACGTGGAATCCCTTTCCACCTACGCCAAGCAGTTCCTGGAGCGCATGGAGAAGCCCGATGTGGATGCGGTGGAGGGGATCTCGCCGGCGGTGGCCATCGAGCAGAAGAATCCCACCAAGACCAGCCGCTCCACGGTGGGCACGGCCACCGAGGTGCACGATTACCTTCGGCTCCTCTTTGCCCGGGTGGGACGGACGCACTGCCCGCGTTGTGATCGGCGCGTGGTTCCCGACACCGTCTCCAGCGCGGTAGACCGGATCCTGGCGCTGCCGGAAGGGACCCGGTTCATGGTGACCTTCCCCCTTCCCCGAAGCGCCCGGACCTCGCACCGTCCCCTGGTGGAGAACCTGCGGGCCATGGGGTTCGTACGCCTGCTGGCCGACGGGGAGATGGTGGACCTGGGGGCTCCCGAGGCCGAGGCGCCGGAGGGGCTCGGGCGAGACCTGGGGGAGGCCGATGAGCTGCTGGTGGTGGTCGATCGGCTCAAGGTGGATCCCGGAGGCCGAGATCGGCTGGCCGACTCCGTGGGCACGGCGTTTCGCGAGGGGGAAGGGGAGGCGCTGGTTCTGCTGCCGGACGCGGGAGCCGGCAACGGGGCCCGGGAGGGAGGAGACGGAGAGCTTCCCCCGGTGCTGGCCTTCACGGAACGCTTCCGCTGCCCGGAGCACCCGGAGGAAGAGTTCCCCGAGCCCGTCCCGCAACTCTTCTCCTTCAACTCGCCCTACGGCTCGTGCCCCGAGTGCACCGGCTTCGGTGCCATCCTGGAGTACGACGAAGACCTGATCGTGCCCAATCCCGACCGCTCCCTCGACGAAGGGGCGGTGGATCCCTGGACCAAGCCCCGCTATCAGAAGCAGCGGGCGGCGCTGGCGGAGTACGCGGCTCGCATGGACGTGTCCGTGCACGTGCCCTGGGACGAGCTCCCCGCCGATTTCCGGGAGGCGGTGATCCATGGCTCGGACCCGGGGAAGGGCCGGCTCACCGACCGGGAGTTCGAAGGCGTGCTCCCCTTCCTCCGATCCAGGGAGAAAAAGCGCTACAAGCAGTACATAAGGGTATTCTTGCGGCAGTACCAGAGTCCCCGGACATGCCCCGAGTGTGGTGGGGCACGGGTGCGCAAGGAGGCGCTGAACGTGCAGGTGGCCGGCCGAGACATCGCGTACGTGAGCGACCTGCCGCTGGAGGAGCTCCACGTGTGGGTCGAGGAGCTGGAGCTGGAGGGGGCGGAGGGAAAGATCGCCGAGACCATCCTCCGGGAGCTCCGAAGCCGGGTCTCGTTCCTGGTGGACGTGGGGCTGGGATACCTGACCCTCTCCCGCCAGGCCCGGACCCTCTCGGGCGGGGAGGCCCAGCGGATCAATCTGGCCAACTCGCTGGGCTCACGGCTGGTGGACACCATCTACGTGCTTGACGAGCCCTCCATCGGCTTGCACCCCCGAGACACCGACGCCCTCCTCCAGCTTCTGGCCCGCCTGCGGGACGGCGGGAACACGGTGCTGGTGGTGGAGCACGATCCTCAGGCCATCCGTTCGGCGGATCACGTGGTGGAGCTGGGTCCGGCCTCCGGGGAGAAGGGGGGCGAGGTGGTCTTCCAGGGGTCGCCCCAAGCGCTGGCGGAGGCCGAGACCACCACCGGAGACTACCTGTCGGGGCGCAGGGGAATAGAGGTGCCCCAGTCCCGGCGGAGGCTCGGGCATCGTTGGTTGCGGCTGCGGGGAGCCCGCCTCCACAACGTCCAGGGCGCCGACCTGGAGCTGCCCCTCGGGGCCTTCACCGTGGTGACCGGGGTGTCCGGGTCGGGCAAGTCCACCCTGGTTCACGACGTCCTGTACCGGGCCCTGGAGCAGGAGCTGGGAGACGGCGACACCTCGGCCAAGGAGCACCTGGGCGAGGCGGTGGGGGCCTATGACGATCTGGAGGGGATCGGTCTGGTGGACGAGGTGGTCCTGGTGGACCAGAGCCCCATCGGACGAACCCCCCGATCGAACCCGGTGACGTACATCAAGGCCTGGGGCGACATCCGGCGGATCTTCGCCTCCCAGCCTCTGTCCCGGGAGCGGGGCTATGAGCCCGGGCACTTCTCCTTCAACGTGAAGGGCGGGCGGTGCGAGGCCTGCAAGGGGGCCGGCCAGGTAGAGGTGGAGATGGTCTTCATGGCCGACGTCTACGTGCCCTGCGACGTCTGTCGGGGACGGCGCTTCAAGCCCGAGGTGCTGGAGGTGAAGGTGCGGGGGCGCAGCATTGCCGATGTCCTCGACATCACCGTTGACGAGGCCATCCGCTTCTTCGTGAAGGAGGACCGGCTGGGGCAGACCCTCTGGCAGCTCCAGCAGGTGGGGCTCGGGTACCTCAGGTTGGGCCAGTCGGCCACCACCCTCTCGGGGGGAGAGGCACAGAGGCTCAAGATTGCCCGGGAGCTGGCCAGTGTGGGAGGCAAGCGACGGGGGCGAAACCTCTACATCCTGGACGAGCCCACCACCGGCCTGGCCGGCTCGGACGTGGCTCGTCTTCTGGACGTTCTGGACCGCCTGGTGGAGGCCGGGGGCACCGTGCTGGTCATCGAGCACAACCTGGAGCTCATCAAGGCCGCCGACTGGCTGGTGGAGATGGGACCGGGGGCCGGGCGCCATGGAGGTCGAATCGTGGCCGTGGGTCGTCCCGAGGAGCTGGCGGCAAACCCCGAGAGCGTGACCGGCCCCTTTCTGGCACCTCTCCTGGAGGAAGCGGCCTCGGGGGTCTGAGGCCCCGGCGCACAGGACCACCGAAAGGTTGCCGCGCCCCCCCTGGATCCGTTATTTTTCAAAGGCTATCGAGGATTTCAGGGGGGGCGATAAGATCTCCCTCGATGGGGGGTGGCGGGTGTCCCGAAACGGCATTCAATCGGGTCGCCCACGCCGCCATTTTGAAGGGTCGAGGGCGGGGAGCACATCTCCCCTGAGTCCTCGTCCGCTCCCCGGCTCCGCCGGCGCGTGCCGGCGTCACCCAGCACAAACAACAGGCTGATCCATGGATTCGGACAACGGACAGACCGTCCTGTCCCGCCTTCTCGAAGACGAGATGCGGGAATCGTTCATCGACTACTCCATGAGCGTCATCGTGCAGAGGGCGCTCC
>SLNQ01000188.1 GCA_007132965.1 Gemmatimonadota bacterium
GCCTCGACGTAGCGCAAGGCTATGCCTTCGACGAACCGCCCGACCCGCCTCTGGCGGGTGCCCGTGGGGCCCCTGGGGCTCCCAACGGTGGCGCCCTGCCCTTCTTCAACGGCCTTTTAGACTTCGAAGATTGCACGGAGTGTGGTCTGCGGGGCCCGGTACAGGTAGGAACTCCCAGTTGGCCACGAGCAAGCCATCGGCTGGGACAAACGCTTCAAGGGTCGCTGATTTCCTGAACGTTGAAGGGTTTGTCCCGCTGGAGTGGGAGGAACCCTTCAACGGCTGCCCGGCGAACATCTCGTTGAAGGGTTTGTTGCATATATGAAACGAAGTCTTCACGCCCTTTCCGGGCTCGCGTCCAATGAAGAGTTTGTGCCACCCTGGAGGGAACCCGTCGCGGTGTCTCTCCACAGTCCGGCTGGAAGCGCCGTCGGGCTGAAGCGGTGAGCCGCCTGCGCGAGGATGGAGCGGGAACAACGGGGAAGGTCCTGACTCGCTATGCCCTTGACAATCATGTAAGGAGTACGGTAGTGTTTCCCCTCGGGTAGCTGGGTTCGCTCTTCTGCCCGAGGGTGGAGGTTTTCTTTGCCATGGTGCAAAGGATCCCCACTCGAGCACATTCGATGCTGCTCAGAGCAAACCCGCCGAAAGGCGGGGACGCAGAGCTACGGAGCTGCGGTGATCATGTTCGGCGTGATCGCCATGCCAGCCGGGCCGCCAGCACGACTCACAGAGTCGACGACTGGCGGCCCGTTTTCTTTTATGGGTTTCAGTCTCAGGCTCCTCCGGGGGTAGCAACCCCAAAGCGACCGCGTCGGCTCTACCCGGTGTTCGACGTGCGGAGGGACCTGCTCGGCAGGGGGTGGTAGGCATTGCCTGCCATCCCCTGTTCGCGTTTGGGGGACACGGAGGCTCAGTGCACCCCTTCGGGAACGGGCGTCCCCACCAGGATCGCCGTGAGGAGAACCACCAGGGCGGCCACCCCCACCTCCACGCCGGCACGCCGTCGGACGGTTCGGGCGCCCTCCTCGTCGTCCACCACCGGGAGGCCCACGCGCCAGTTCCGGAACCCCAGGAAGAGAACCACCCCGGCGGCCAGGATCTTGAGGGACAGCACCTGACCGTACGCCGAGCGCCAGAGATTCTCGAATTCACCCAGGTGGAAGCCGGCCAGCAGAACTCCCATGGCCACGAGCAGGGGGACCGCGGCCATGGCCATGTAGGAGAAGCTTCGAAGCTGTCCGGCCAGCACCGGTGTCGCGCCCCCACCCCGCGGCCTGAGCCAGAGGATCAGGGCCAGGGTTCCCATCCAGGCGCCAGCGGCCAGGGTGTGCAGCCCGTCCAGCGCCACCGTAAAGGGGGCCAGCCGAGGAACGGCCACGGCATGGCTGGAAATCGAAAGGGAGAGCACCAGGAGCAGGACTCCTCCCCAGGCCACCTTCCACCCCCAGGGAAGGCGGGGCGCGGGCCCCTCCTCCTCCGGCTTCAACCTTCCCGCCTCCCTGGCCTCCCACTCGGCCCGGGCCTGGCCGTGGATGGCAGGTTCGAGGGCACGGAACGTCGCCCAGAGGAGGAGCAGGACCGCGCCCTGACCCATCCACACGGTGCCCCAGAAGGTCTCGAAGAGGAGGAAGTGGAGATCTTCCGTCACGGGAACAAACGGATCCCGGAAGTCCCTCACCTGGACCCCGAGTCGCAACGCCCAGACCGGGAGTAGGAGGAGGGCCACCAGCTGGGCGGCCCGAACCAGCCGTCCCTCCACCTCCCTCATGGCACCTCGCAGCGCGCGGGGCTGCCACGGCGCCACGAAGCTGCGCCAACAGGCGGCCCCGACCAGCAAGAGCACGCCGGAGAAGAGGAGCCAGCGCTGCAGGGGGGGAAGGACCGCGTCGATCACAGCGGGCTCTGCTCCGGTTCAGGATCCGATGGGTGCGTCGAACAGACTCCAATGTGAGGTTTCGGGTGGCCGGTTGCCACCCGACTGTCTTCCACGCGCCGGCAGCGCCTCCTCCGACCTCCTCCAGGCCGGCGACAGGGAGTGTGAGCGGCGTGACGAACCCGATTCACCCGGCAGCGCGCCTCCCCGAGCCTCCTCCGGGCCGGCGGTCCCCTGGGGGAGAAACGGGGAGCCCCGGGGCACGTCCCGGGGTATCGAGTTCCGTGTCCGCACCCGACGCTGGAACGACCGCCGCGGCGCCTGTCCCCGGACGGCTCCCCTCGGTCGCCACGTAGGGCATCCTCGGTCGCCATGCACACACTCCGAACGAGACTCCCATGCATCCCTTCTTCCTGGTCCCCGTCGCCGTGGCCGCAGCCGCCCTCGGCCTGACTCCCTCCGCCGGCCCCGGAGCCGTCCTGCCGGGCTCTCATGCGGAGATCGCCGGTCCTGTCCCCGCGGCGGCGGCCGACACCGTACAGCTCCCTGAAGGCTGGCCCGCAGCCTTCCCGGACGTGCCGGAGGGAGGGACCCTGGCCGGCGTCACCGAGATCCCCCGCGAGCGACGGCGGGGCGACCACGCCGGAGCCTACTTCATCGTAGCGGTGAACCTGCCCTACACCGAGGCCGAGAGCTTCCGCCACTACCGCCAGGCCCTGGAGGCTGCAGACTGGGAGATCGTGGAGGCGCTCACCAACGACGGCTCGCGTCCGGGCCTCGTGACCATCGGATTCCGGGGCCACGGACACGCCGGTGACATCCGCTTCCAAGAGGTCATGGGGATGGTTCTGGCCACCATCCACATCTACGAGGCCTCGGCAGGCCTCGCTTCTCCGTCCAGCTCGGCGGGAGCTCGCACCAGCCCGAAGTAGGCCATGACCAGTCCGCCGGACACGAACATGAGCAGGCTGTAGACCCCTGCCGGAACGGCCATCTCACCGGCTCCCAGGATGGACATGGCGATGACGATGGCCAGGGTCCCGTTCTGGATCCCCGCTTCGATGGAAACGGTCACCGACTGCCGAAGATCCAGGAGGAAGAGGCGGGCCACCCCGAAGCCCAGCGCCATGGTGGCCACGTTCAGCGCCGCCGTCACCCCGCTCAGGGCGAAGAAGTGGTCCACCAGGACCTGCCGCTGATCCACGACCACCGCCCCCAGCACCAACAGGAAGATGGCGGCGGACGAGGCCCGAACCACTCCCCTGAGCCGGTCGGCCACGTCAGCCCGGAAGTGGCGGATGGCCAGCCCCAGGGCCACGGGGATGGCCGTAATGGCCACGATCTGCACCACGATCTCTCCCACCGGCGAGCGAATGGCGTCGGCTTCCACCCCGAAGTGGCTGATGGAGAGGGCCAGGATCAGGGGAATCGTCACCACCGTGGCCACGCTGCTCAGCGCCGTCAGCGTAATGGACAGCGCCGTGTCGCCCCGGGCCACGAAGGTGATGAGGTTCGAGGTGGGCCCGCCCGGGCAGGCGGCAATGAGCATGAGCCCCACCGCCCACGTCGGCGGAAGCCCGAAGAGGTAGACAAGCGCCAGGCCCACCGGCGGCAGGATCAGGAGCTGGCTCCCCAGGCCCACAAGGGCGGCCCGGGGGAAGCGCACCACCCTCCGGAAGTCCCCCAACGAGAGCGACATTCCCAGCCCGATCATGATGATGATCAGGGAGACCGGGAGGACCACCGAGATGAAGACGCTCTCTTCCATGCCGGCCCCGACCGTGGCTCAGCTCGACGACCCGAACTTCTTCATCGGCCTTCCCGATCCGGGCCTCATCAGCCCTCGCCCCCGATCCCGTCGATGATCCCGTCCAGGATCCCGTTCAGCGTGTCGCTGGGGCGCATGGCCCGCACGGTGCGGTCGGGATCCGGCAGGTAGTAGCCCCCCAGCTCCTGCGCCGGCCCCTGGGCGGCGTTCAGCTCGTCCAGAATGGTGCCCTCGCCTTCGCCCAGCCGGGCGGCCACCTCTTGGAACCGATCAGCCAGCTGGGCGTCCTCATCCTGCTGGGCCAGCGCCCGGGCCCAGTAGAGCGTCAGGTAGAAGGTGCTCCCCCGGTTGTCCAGCTCGTGGACCTTTCGCGAGGGTGAGCGGCGGTTCTCCAGGTACTGCCGCACCGCGTCGTCCAGCGCCGCGGAAAGAACCAGGGCGCCCCGGTTGTCGAAGCTCTCACCCAGGTGCTCCAGCGACACGGCCAGCGCCATGTACTCCCCCAGCGAGTCCCAGCGAAGGTGTCCCTCCCGGGTGAACTGCTGCACGTGGCGAGGAGCCGAGCCTCCGGCTCCGGTCTCAAAGAGACCGCCCCCGTTCAGCAGGGGCACGATGGAGAGCATGCGGGCGCTGGTGCCGATCTCCAGGATGGGGAAGAGGTCGGTGAGGTAGTCCCGGAGGACGTTCCCCGTCACCGAGATGGTGTCCTCGCCCCGGCGGATCCGCTCCAGGGAAAGCTTCATGGCCTTCTCCGGAGGGTGGATGGGAAGCGCCAGCCCCTCGGTGTCGTACTCCCGGAGGCAGGCCTCCACCTTCCGGATCAACTCGGCGTCGTGGGGCCGCTCGGGATCGAGCCAGAAGACCGCCGGAGCCCCCGTGGCCCGGGCCCGGCTCACCGCCAGCTTCACCCAGTCCCGGATGGCGGCGTCCGACGTCCGGCAGGCCCGCCAGATGTCCCCCTCCTCCACCCGGTGCTCGGTGAGGGTGCGGCCGTCTGCGTCCACCACCCGGACCGTCCCCGGCGCCGCCATCTCGAAGGTCTTGTCGTGGGAGCCGTACTCCTCCGCCTTCTCGGCCATGAGCCCCACGTTGGGCACCGTGCCCATGGTGTGCGGATCGAACTGCCCGTTGGCCTGGCAGTCCCGGACCACCGCGTCGTAGATGGAGGCGTAGCTGGACTCGGGGATCACGATCTTGCAGTCCTGGAGCTCGCCGTCGGCGTTCCACATGCGGCCCGAATCCCGGATCACCGGTGGAATGGAGGCGTCGATGATGACGTCGCTGGGCACGTGCAGGTTGGTGATGCCCCGGTCCGAGTCCACCATGGCGATCCCCGGGCCC
>SLNQ01000100.1 GCA_007132965.1 Gemmatimonadota bacterium
AACCGGAACGCCATCGGCCGCTTCACCGAGACCTGGGGCATCTTCAGCTCGCTGCCCAACACCCGGATCCGGGAACCCCGACCCCAGTTCACGACCCGGGAGTGGTTCCGGCCGAACCCGGCCTACGACCGCGCCCACTGGTCGTTTCGGAACGTGATCAACTACATGCAGTCCGGGATGCTCCACTCCTTCTTCTGGGCCGCCACCAACCGGGAGGAGATCCTGGAGCAGTTCTGGACGAAGTCGAAGAGCAGTCTGGAGCGGGGGCGGACCGAGGCCCCCTTCGCCTACGTGGTGCCCCGGGAGCAGGAGCGTCCGGCCGACGCCGCCTACATGCTGAACCTCATCCGCAAGCACGGCATCGAGGTCCACGAGGCCGCGGCCGCCGGGACCTTCGGCGATGTGGATGTGGCGACGGGAGACCATGTAATCCGGCTGGACCAGCCCTACCGGGACTTCGCCCACATGCTCATGGACGTCCAGAACTACCCGTCGGAGGGGGAGGAGGTGGCCTTCATCCGGGGTGGGATGGCGTGGACCCTTCCCCTGATGCACAACGTCACGGCCCACCCCGTGGGCGACGCCGCGGTGCAGGAGCTCGCCATGGAGGAGGTGACCGACCCGATCCGGGCCGAAGGGGAGGTTCGAGCCGACGGGGCCGCCCCGTGGCTCGCCGTCCATCCCCGGGCCTCGTCCCTGTCCCTGCAGGCCCGCTACGAGCTGGGCGACGCCCCGGTGCAGGTGGCCCGGGAGCCCCTGACCGCCGGAGGGGTGGAGCTGCCCGCCGGGGCCTGGCTCATCGACGCCGACGAGGTGGACCGGGACGAGATCGAAGGGTGGGCTCGCCGCTTCGGCTACGACCTGTTCGGAGTGGGAAGGGAGGCGGTGGACGCCCTCGAGCGTTCGCCCATGCCCCTTCCGCGCATCGGCTTCCTCCACACCTGGCGAGAGACCCGGGATTCAGGCGCCGTGCGGTACGCCCTGGACTTTCTGGGGGTGCCCTACACCATGGTGGCCGAAACCGAACTCGCCGCCGGCGGCCTGCGGGACCGCTTCGACGTGATCCTCTTTCCCGAACAGGGTCGAAACAGCACGGGCACGCAGATCTTCGAGGGGATCGACGACCGCCACGGCGACCTGGCCTACACCGCCACGGAGGAGTTTCCGGCCCACGGGATCCCCAACAGCGCCCCGCGGATCACCGGGGGGATGGGCCTGGAGGGCCTGCAGGCGCTGCGGGATTTCGTGCACGAGGGGGGCACGTTCATCTCCCTGGGCTCGGCGAGCCGGCTTCCCATCGAGTACTCCCTCACCCGCCACGCCCGGCTCTTCGAGCCCGACCAGCTCATCGTGCCCGGCTCCATCCTGCGGGGCGAGGTGACCGATCCCTCCAGCCCCCTCACGTTCGGCTACGACGGCCAGATTCCGCTCTGGCACAAGTTTGGGCCGTACATCGAGACGGTGGGAACCCGGGACGCGCGAACCCCGGTCCGGTACACGGAGGCGGCCGATGATCTCTTCATGAGCGGGGTCGTCGTCGAGCCCGGGGAGCTGGCCGGACGGCCCGCGCTCCTGGACCATCCCATGGGGGACGGCCACATGGTCCTCTTCGGATTCAACCCGATGCACCGGTATCAGCCCCACGGAAACTTCGCCCTGGTCTGGAACGCCATCATCCACTGGGATGCGCTGGGGGGGCCGTGAGCCGCGGCGTCCGCGTGCCGATCCCGAGACCCTCGCTTCCTGCCGCTGCCTGCACGGCCCTCCTCGTTCTGCTCGGGGCAGCGGCGTGCCAGGATCCGGCCCCGGTGGCCACGCCCGAAGCGGCCGTTTCCCTGACGCTCACCGAAGGCACGAACATGGCCGCCGCCGCCTCGCCCGACGGCCAGCACCTGGTCCTGGCCATTCAGGGCAGCCTCTGGATCGTCCCGGTGGATGGTGGAGACGCGACCCGCATCACCGACCTAGACGTGGAGGCCACCCATCCCTCCTGGTCGCCGGACGGAGACCGCATCGCGTTCCAGGCGTTTTCCGACCACTACTATCACATCTGGACGATCAGACCCGACGGCACCGACTCCAGAGTTGTGACCGAGGGCCCGTTCGACCACCGGGAACCGGCCTGGTCCCCCGACGGGACTCAGATCGCCTTCGCCTCGGACCGGGCTCTGGAAGGGGCCTACGACATCTGGACGGCGGCGGTGGAGACCGGCGCCCTCGAGCGGGTGACCCAGGGGGGCACCGAGCAGCACTCCCCGGCCTGGACGCCCCGGGGCGAGCTGGCCTGGGTGGAAGGGCCTGCGGTCCGGCGCCTGGACCCGGAGGGCCAGGCCCACGAGGTGGCGACCCTTCCCGCCGGCGACCTCCGGGCCCCCTCCTGGGACCCGGGCAGCGGCCGCCTCGTCTACCAGGACAACGCACGCCAACTGGTGCTGGACGGGACCCGGGTCACGGAGGGGGAAGACGTCTTTCCGTTTCCGGTGAGTTGGCTCCCCGATGGGAGGATGGTCTACACCGCCGACGGGGGCGTCCGGGTGCGGGACGCGGATGGCGGCGCTCCCGAGGAGATCACGTTCCAGGCCACCCTCGAGCTGGACCGTCCACCCACTACACCCAAGGCCCGCCGCTTCGACGACCCGGAGCCCCGACCGGCCCGGGGTCTATTCGGTCCCGTGCTTTCGCCGGACGGCAGCCAGATCGCCTTCGCCGCCCTGGGCGACCTGTGGGTCATGGCTGCAGAGGGAGGGGAGCCCCACCGACTCACCGACGACGGTTGGGTCTACTGGGGGCCCTCCTGGGCGCCGGACGGCGAGCACCTGTACGCGCCCTCGGACCGGGCCGGCACCGGCCATCCGGACCTGTACCGGGTTCACGTGGCGAGCGGCGAGGTGAGCCGGGCGTCGGAGATCGCCGACTCCCGCATGGTCTTCCCCACCCTGTCTCCCGACGGGGAGCGGGTCGCCTTCATCCATGGTGGCAGTCAGTCCCTGAACCTCCTGGAGCTGGGCACGGGGGAGCTCCGCCGCATCGCCGACCAGGCCTACGCCAGCAACGTGGGGCGTCCCACCTGGTCGCCGGACGGCCGCACCCTGGCCCTGGCCGACATCCAGCGGATCAGCACCCGCTACCGGGAGGGCCGGAACCTGATCCGCACCGTGGACGTGGAGACCGGAGAGTGGGAGTTCCACGAGCCGGCGCCCCACCCCGCCCAGCTCTCGGAGCGGTTCGAAGCGGGGCCCGTCTGGTCGCCGGACGGGGCCTGGATGGCCTTCATCATGAACTCCACCCTGCACGTGATGCCCGTGGACGATGCGGGCCGACCCACCGGGCCGGCTCGCCAGGTGGTGGACGGCCCGGCGGACATGCCCTCCTGGGGCCCCGACTCCCGGACGATCCTCTACCTGGCCAGCGGTCGCCTCATGGCGGTGGAGGTGGACGGGAACGGCCCCCGGGAGATTCCCGTCGAGCTTGAGTGGACCCCTGCCGTCGGGGAGGGCGAGACCCGGATCCTGGCCGGGGGCATGTGGGACGGTCGAACGCCGGAGCTCCAGCCCAACGTGGAGATCCGGATCGAAACCGGCCGGATCACGGAGATCGTTCCCGCCGGCGACGACCCCGAGGCCGACGCCCGTGACGCCGGAGCACGCTTCATCGACGCATCGGATCTGGTGGCCATGCCCGGTCTCTGGGATGCCCACGTCCACCCCCGCGTCCAGGACTTCGCCGGCCAGTGGTGGGCCGTCCAGCTCGCCTACGGGATCACCACGATCCTCTCCAACGGGGTCTCCACCTACCACACCCTGCTGGCCCATGAGGCGGTGGAGAGTGGACAGTGGCTCGGCCCCCGCCTGCTCACCTCGCCCATCTTCGACGGGCAGCGGCCCTTCTACGGCCATCACCGGGCGGTGACCTCCCCGGAGGCGCTGGAGATCGAGCTGGAGAAGGCCAGGGAGCTGGACATGGACTACCTGAAGGCCTACGTGCGGGCGCCGGTGAGCTACATGGCCGCCACCGCCGAAGCCGCCCGGGAGATGGGCGTGCCCAGCGGATCCCACTTCCTCTCACCGGGAATCCAGACGGGACTGGGCGGAACGACGCACCTCTCGGCCAGCCAGCGAATGGGCTATAGCTGGGCCCAGTCCGCCGCCGGCGCCAGCTACCAGGACGTCATCCACATGTACACCCGCGGACGCTTTGACCTGTCCAGCCACCACACCCGCACGAACAACCTCCTGGGCGAAGGGCCCGACGTGGTGGGCGACCCCCGGTTCCAGCTCCTCATGCCCGCCAACTACCGCCCGGCCGTCGAGGCGTAGGCCTCGAGGCCGCCCACCGACGAGGAGCGGGACAACATCCGGAGAAACGTGGCCACGCCGGCAGGGATCCTGGAGGACGGCGGTCTGGTCACCATCGGGTCGGATACCCCCCTGTCCTGGCCGGCCCTGGGCCTCCACGCCCAGCTCCGGGCCTTCGCCTACGGCGTGTCCAACCACGAGGCGCTCCAGGCCGTCACCATCAATGCCGCCCGGTACGCCCTGGCCGACGCCGATCTGGGCACCCTGGAGGCCGGCAAGATCGCCGACCTGATCCTGATCCGTGGAGATCCCCTGGACGATGTGGCCAACGCCGCCAACGTGGAGATGGTCTTCAAGAACGGACGGCTGCACACGGTGGACGAGATCGTGGCGCCCTACCGCTGAGCTCGACGAGGTGGCACTGCCCTTGAGGTCTGATCGGAACGTGGGACTCGAGCCGGAGGGGCCGGGTACCACCCGGCCCCGGAGACGATCGAGGATGGGCCGACGGCCCACCGCAGATCCACCCACAAGGGGGTGCCGCCAGGCACCCTGTGGGTGAGAGTCCCACACCCACCTGCCCGGGAGAGCAGCCCTACCGGGAGCCTGAACGTTCGCGCGTAATCTGAAGTGCCGGGAGTGGGACTCGAACCCACACAGCCCGAAGGCCAGAGGTTTTTGAGAA
>SLNQ01000056.1 GCA_007132965.1 Gemmatimonadota bacterium
CGAGACACCCGTCCGTAGCGGTACCGCTGCGAAGGCCTGAATTGGAACCGCGGGGGCGCCCGAGGGTCATGAACCCTCGAGATTCTCCCCCACCTTCCCCGGTTGGTAGAACCGGGGAGGACAGCCCGGAGGTTCCCCATGGCCCATATCCACCTTCCCCCCGGCTGGCAGAGCGGCTCCAGAAGGGTCACCGCCGAGACGGACTACTGGAACCGGCGTCGCTTCATCCGGACCGCGGGGCTGGCCCTGGGCGCCCTGGGGCTCGGTCCGGTGGCGTGCCGGAGGTCCGTCTCCTCCGAATCCGGCATGGCGCATCAGCCCGCCGACCCCCTGGACACGATCCCCGAGACACCATCGGCGGACCTGTACCCGGCCGCCAGAAGCGCGATCGTCGGCGTGGACCGACCCCTGACGGATCGCCGGGTGGCGGCGACCCACAACAACTTCTACGAGTTCACCACCGAGAAGTCGGAGGTCTGGAAGAACGTGGGGCCCTTCGAGGCGCGACCCTGGACGCTGGAGGTCACCGGTGAGGTGGACCGGCCGGGGGTCTTCGACGTGGCCGACCTGGAGCGCTCCATCGGGCTGGAGGAACGGGTATACCGCTTCCGGTGCGTGGAGGCGTGGGCCATGACGGTGCCCTGGATCGGCTTCCCCCTCCACCGGCTCCTGGACCGGGTGCAACCCCTCTCCACCGGTCGGTACGTCCGCTTCGTCTCCTTTGATCGGCCCGAGCAGGCGGTAGGCCAACGGACGCAGACCCACTATCCCTGGCCCTACTACGAGGGGTTGCGAATGGACGAAGCCAGAAACGAGTTGACCCTGGTGACCACCGGGATCTACGGTGCGCCCCTCCCCAAGCAGCACGGCGCTCCGGTCCGGATCATCACCCCGTGGAAATACGGGTACAAGAGCCCCAAGTCCGTGGTGAAGATCGAAGTGACCCGGGAGCGTCCGCCCACGCTGTGGAATGACATGCAGCCCAACGAGTACGGCTTCTATTCAAACGTGAACCCCCGGGTGCCCCATCCCCGCTGGTCCCAGGCCACCGAGGAGCTCATCGGCGAGGATCGGAGGGTCGAGACCCTTCCCTTCAACGGCTACGGGGAGTGGGTGGCCGACCTCTACGACGAGGAGATCATGTCGGGGATCACCTGAGAGGGGCCACTCAGGGTCCACTACCCGGTCCTGCGCCCGGGGAGGGGCCCGCCCTCGTACGCCTCCAGACGCTCTCTCAGCTCGTCGGGGACCCGCACCGAGCGACCCTGGGCGTAATCGTACATGACCTGTGTGGTCCAGGCCGACGCCAGGAGCTCGCCCTCGCCGGAGAGGACCCGGTAGGCCATCTCGAAGTGCTTTCGGCCCAGCGACGCCACCCGCACCCCGACCCGGAGGCGATCGGGGTAGAGAATCCGCTGGCGATACCGGACACGGGCTTCGGCCATGATGTAGTCCACCGATTCGATTCCCTTCCGTCCGGCCACCTCGTCCCAGTAGCGCCAGCGGGCCTCCTCGATGTAGATGAGGACCTGGGAGTGGTGGGCGTGCCCGCCCACATCCACGTCGCGGAAGCGAACCGGAACCCGGTGCTCGAACCGGAACGTCTCGTCGTGCGGGCCTTCGCTGGTTCTCATGGCGGTGCTCTCCCGTGTCCCCTGCCGGTTCATGGAACGGCCGACGCGAAACCCCTCCTCTCTTCCGGGGTTCAGCGGCCTGGGGGAAGCCCGGTGGTCAGGGCAACCCCACCCGAGCTCCGAAGATCGGGGCTCGAACAGCAAGCCTGCAACACCCGAAGAGGATGAGCGGACGACGAACCGGGGCCGAGTTGGTCATCGTGGGCGGCGGCGTAGTGGGACTTGCCATTGCCCGGGAGGTCCGACGTGCGGGGATGGACGTGGTGCTGTTGGAGAAGGGCCGGGTGGGCCGGGAAGCGTCGTGGGCGGCGGCTGGGATGCTCTCTCCGCTGGGGGAGGCGTTGGAGCCGGGCCCGTTCCTGGAGTTCGGCCTGAAGAGCCTGAGGCTCTGGACTTCGTTCGCACCGACCCTGGAGGAAGAGACGGGCGTGGAGCTGGAGTTCCGGCGCTGCGGAAAGCTCCGTCTGGCCTTCTCCGAAGACGAAAAGGATCGTCTGGGAAACCGCCTTCGGTGGGCCCATCGGAGAGGCGTTCCAGCCCGTTGGCTCGACGGACCCGAGGTGCGGAAGGCGGAGCCGGCAGTCGCCTCCGATCCCCGAGGCGGACTCCTCCTGGAGGAGGACTACAGGGTGGACAACCGGGCTCTGGGAGAGGCGCTGGTCCGCAGCGCCCGAGACTCGGGGGTGGAGGCCCAGGAGGGTCGGGAGGTGACCGAACTCCGGGTTCAGGGTGGCCGAGCCGTGGGCGTCGGACTGGCCGACGGCTCCCGTCTCGATGCGGAGGCGGTGGTGGTGGCGGCGGGGGCCTGGAGCGGATCGCTGGAGGGCCTTCCCGGCTCCGTTCCCGTTCACCCGGCCCGAGGCCAGATGGTGGCGCTTCAGCCTTCGGCCATCCCCAGCGACCGGGTCCTGGAGTGGGAGGAGGGCTACCTGGTCCCCCGCGACGACGGCCGGGTCCTGGCGGGAGCCACCGAGGAGCGAGTGGGGTACCAACGTGCCGTGACGGCCGGCGGGATCCGCGACGTGCTGGCCTCTGCGGTGCGCCTGGCGCCGGAGCTGGCCGGCGCCCCGGTGGTGGAGCTCTGGTCAGGACTTCGGCCGGCCACCCCCGACGGGCTTCCCGTGCTGGGAGCCCACCCCGAGGTGGAGAACGTTTTTCTGGCCACCGGCCATTTCCGGAACGGGATCCTTCTCACGCCCGTTACGGGAGAAGCCATGGGGAAGCTCATCTGCGAAACCGAGTCGAGCGGGATCCCGGAAGAATTTGCTCCCGGTCGGCTGGCTCGCACCGCCATGGACGAGGTGACATCGAGCTGATCGCCGCACAACCTGGTTTTTCACGACACCCAACTGGAGGTTCTTAGAAGATGTGGATCCTGAAACGCACCCTGTCCGTCGTGCCGGCTGTTGCCCTGCTGGCTCTGGTTCATCCCCCTGCCGCGGCTGCGGACCAGATGACCTCCTCTCCTGCATCCGCCACCGCGGCACTGGTGGAGGCCGACCCCGAATGCGAGCCTTCGGACATGCCCCTGGAGGGACGGGCCAGCCCCTTCGACTCCACCTCCGTCTCGGTGGGGGACGCCGTGTTGAAGGTCTGCTACGGACGGCCCTCGGCCCGGGGCCGGACCATGATCGGTGGTGAGCACGTGCCCTTCGGGCAGCTCTGGCGAACAGGGGCGAACGAGCCCACCACACTTCACGTCACGGCGCCGATCTCCCTGGGTGGGATCCACTTGGATCCCGGCTCCTATGCCATCTACACGATGCCTGGCGGCGAGGACTGGGAAATCTTCGTGAGCCGCTCCACCGATCACTGGGGAATTCAGATTGATGAGGACGTGCGTGCCCAGGAGGTGGGATCCGTCACGGTCCCTCGCGAGCGACCCGACGAGCACGTGGAGACCTTCACCATCTCCTTCACCCCTCCCACGGCCGAGGGCACCGAGATGGTCATGGAATGGGAGCACTTCCGCGTGCGTCTTCCAGTGGAAGTGCATGGAGGCTGACTCAGGCGGCCCGGGCTGCCGGGAGGCACCCGCTGCGTTGACACCCGCGGCACGCTCGGGTTACCGTTGAAGGGTGCGTATTGAGATTCGTTCTCAACTGCATGCGCCTGTGCGAGGGGCCTTCTCCCCACCAGCTTCCGGATCCCCCATCGCTTCCATGAAAGACGCCGTCATACAACTCGAAGGGGTAACCAAGCGGTTCTGGCCTGGCCCGGTGACCGCGGTGAACGACGTGTCCCTGGAGGTGAGGGAGGGTGAGATCATGACCCTCCTGGGTCCCTCGGGGTGCGGAAAGACCACGGCCCTTCGCCTCATCGCCGGCTTCGAGGTCCCCGACGAGGGCCGGATCCGGCTGGGAGGCCGGGAGGTGGCCGGGCCCCGGGCATGGGCACCGCCGGAGAAGCGGGGGGTCGGGATGGTCTTCCAGGACTACGCCCTCTTCCCGCACCTGACGGTGGGAGAGAACGTCATGTTCGGCCTGGAAGGTCGGAACCGCGCTGAACGCAGGAGCCGAGCCCAGGAGGTCCTGGGGATCCTGGACCTGAAGGCGCACTTCAAGCGCTACCCCCACGAGCTCTCCGGAGGTCAGCAGCAGCGGGTGGCGCTGGCCAGGGCCCTGGCCCCCGAGCCCCTCCTGGTGCTCATGGACGAGCCCTTCTCCAACCTGGACGCCCACCTGCGAGACCAGGTCCGGGACGAAGTGGTGGGGATCCTCCGCAAGGCGGGCGTCACCTGTATTCTGGTGAGCCATGATCAGCGCGACGCCCTGGCCATCTCGGACAGGGTAGCGGTCATGAACCAGGGGCGGGTGGAGCAAGTGGGCTCCCCCCGGGAGATCTACAAGCACCCCGAGTCGGTCTTCGTGGCCACCTTCGTGGGCCGCACCAACCTCCTTCAGGGCCGCATCCAGAACGAGAACGGGTGTGTCCTGACGGACTTCGGCTCGTTCTGTAGAGTGGATCGGATCGGCCTCCCCAACGGTTCGGACGTCATGGTTTCGGTCCGCCCCGACGGCTTCGAGCAGTGTGAAACCGGAACGCTTGCCGGGACGATTCTCTCCACCACCTATACCGGCGCGCAGGTGGAAGCCGAGGTGGCGATCCCCTCGGCCCACGGGGGGAATCGGAAGCTGGTGGTCCACCTTCCCCCTTCCCGCCACTATGCAATCGGTGAAGAGGTATGCCTCCGGGTTGTTCCCGAGTTCGCTTCGGTGGTTCGAAATGCCTGCCAGACGCTGGGGTTCACCTCGCCGCTGGCCGGCGAGGCCGGGAAGCCTCCCTCCGATCCGGACGAGGAGGCCCGGGACGAAGATCCCGGCGGCGTGGTGTCGGCCTCTCC
>SLNQ01000290.1 GCA_007132965.1 Gemmatimonadota bacterium
CCCCTCCTGCACCGTCAACACGAGGCCGTCTCGTGCGTGGAGTGCCACGGGACCGCCGAGGAGCACGGAGTGGTCACCGTCCGCACGCCGGAGCAGTGCGCGGCCTGCCACCACGACCCCCAGCGGGGCTACGAGTGCCAGGATTGCCACGCCGAGGCTGAGCGCCACGTCCTCCGCGAGGTGAGCGCTCCCATGGACCTCACCGTCTGGGACGAGCCCCGGAGCCGGTCACTGCCCTTCGAGCACGAGCTCCACGAGACCTTCGAGTGCCAGGAGTGTCACACCGGCACCCTCATGCTGGCCGTGGAAACCACCTGCGCGGACTGCCACGACGACCACCACCGCCCGGAGGCCGACTGCGCTCGGTGTCATCTTCCCACCGAGCCCGAGGCGCACGGCCTGGAGGTCCACCTCACCTGTACCAGCTCCGGCTGCCACGCGGGAACCGCCGGCGAGCGACCCACCCTCACACGAACGGTCTGCCTCACCTGCCACCAGGATCAGCGGGACCACGAACCCGGACTGAGCTGCCAGTCGTGCCACATGGTTCCGGACCAGCCGCCGGTGCGGGGAACGCCCCCAGCCGCCCCGGAGGTGGACGTGGGCATGGCACCGGAGGACCTCTCGTGACGGGCCCGTGGCCGCTGCGCATTGTGGTGATGGCGCTGCTGGCGCTGGGAATGGCTGCCGCCGAAGTGGCCGAAGCCCAGTCGGTTCGGGTCACCGGCGCCACCAGTCTCCGCTACATCGAGGTGCGCCCCTTCGTGCGTGACAGCGTGCCGGCCGACGAGGTGGAGGGCGCCGGTCTCCTGAGGCAGACCGCCGACGGCCAGGTGGTCCGCTGCGTCGCCGGCCAGACTTTCTGCCGAGGAACCCGGCCCGGCGACGCCGTCTCCACCCTTCCGGCCATGCAGGACCTGGAGATCAGCGCCTGGGGGTTTGGAGAGGGGATCCGGGCCTTCGCCCACCTCCGGGGACGCACCGCCTGGGGGGGCGACCCGGAGCTCTGGCCCCGGGCCGACGATGCCTTCGACCTTCTGGCCGCCTACGGAGAGCTGAATCGGGAGCGCTTCCGGGTTCGGGCCGGCCGACAGTGGGTCACCTCCGGGCTGGGGTTCTACAACTTTGACGGTCTGGGCCTGACCATCCGCCCCGTCACCGGCCTTTCGCTGGAGGGACAGGTGGGTCGCAGCCTGGTTCGAGGGCTGAACGAGCAGCGCACCGGTGGCGCCCTGGAAGCCATCGAGGAGCTGGCCCCCATCGAGCCGGGCCTCATGCTCTCGACCCAGGTGCGGTACCGGCCCACGCCCCGGTTCTCCCTGGCGGGCCTCTACCACCGGGACGTCCGCGACGACCGGGCCGGGCTCTATTCCGAGCTGGCCCGGGCCGAGGGGGTCTTCCGGTTCGGTGGAGGTTCGGTGGAGGGCGCCATGGAGGTGGACCTGGCCGGGGGCGAGTTCAACGAGCTCCGCCTCCGGGCCCGCACCCCACCCATCGGCTCCACCGTCCTGGCCGGAGAGATCCGGCGATATCGTCCCTACTTCGAGCTCTGGACCATCTGGGGAGCGTTCTCTCCGGTGGGCTTCGACGAGGGCCGGCTGGACCTCACGTGGGCTCCCAGCGGCGGCGACCTCATCGTTCGGGGCGAGGCTTCGTACCGGAGCTACGACGACACCGGGTTGGATGAGGGGGTCGGCCGGTTCCGCACCGACGGGTGGGGCCTGGGCGCCAACGCCAGCTGGACTCCCCGGGAGCTCTGGCGGGTGGAGGGCGGTTACCGCATGGAGGTGGGCTTTGGCGCGGCCCGAAGCGAGGGCCACGGAGGCGTCCGCCGGAGCATGGGCGATCTGGGCCATGTGGCCCTCCGGGGCCTCGCCTTCCAACGCCTCTACGAGTTCCGCCTGGACCACGGAGTGGTGGTGGGCCTGGGCGCCGAGACCTCTCTTCGTCTCACCGACCGCGTGCAGGCGCTGGGAAGCGTCACCAGCTACCGCCACCTGGACCAGGGTGACCAGCCTGACATGGACTGGAACCAGCTCCGGGCCAACCTGAGGCTCCGCTGGACCGTGGGGGCCGAGCCGGGGGTCACCCGGCAGCCGCCCACCGACCCGCCGGAGGTGCCGTGAAGAAGCTCACCGCTCCCCTGGCCGTCCTTCTGGTGGGTGCCGGGGCCCTCATGGCCTCCCTCACGGGCACCGACGACTTCCCCCACGCGGCCCACGAGGGACTCTTTCCGGTCTGCGAAGGATGCCACGTGGGCGTCGTCACCGGGGTGGAAGCCGAGCTCTTCCCCGATGCCGCCAGCTGCCGCGAGTGCCATGACGGCGTCCGGGAAGACGAGGTGGACTGGACCCCTCCCGGCCCCCGGGCCACGAACCTCCGCTTCTTCCACCCCGAACACCAGGAGCTGGTGGAGGCGGAAGGCGAGTCGGCCACCTGCCAGAGCTGCCACTCACCGGACGCGCCCCAACCACCGCCCACCCGGATGACGGTGGCCATGGCGCCCCCCGAGGGATGCCTGGAGTGCCACGTCCACGAAGCGCCGGACCACCTGGCCCGCACTGCGGAGTGTGCCACCTGCCACCTGACCCTCCCCGAGGCCGAGCAGCTCTCCGTCGAGCGCATCGCAGGCTTCCCCGTGCCCGACTCGCACCAGGAGCCCGACTTCGTGGCCGCCCACGCCCCGGAGACGGACCTCGACGTGGTCTCGTGCGGTGTCTGCCACGCCCGCAACACCTGCGAGCGCTGCCATGTGAACGCCGACCGCCTGGACGAGATCGCCTCCCTGGAGCGGGACGCCCGGGTGGCGACGCTCGAGGAGGGGCTCATGGCCGAATACCCGATTCCCGCCACTCACCTGGATCCGGACTGGGACTGGGACCACGGCACGGTGGCCTTCGCCGAAACGGCGCGCTGCAGCAACTGTCACACCCAGCCGAGCTGCACCGAGTGTCACCTGGAGGGCGGAGAGCAGGCGGCGCCGGTCATCGCCAGCCTTCCCACGCCCATTCCGGACGGCGCTCCCGGCGTGGACCTGGCCTCGTGGGGGGAGCGGGTCCATCCACCGGACTTCGACGACCACCACGCCACCTTCGCCGCCACCGGCGCCCTTCAGTGCGCCGAGTGCCACAGCCAGCAGTACTGCTCCGACTGCCACGCGGCCGCCGACTCCCGGGACTTCCATCCTGACAACTTCATGGAGCGTCATGCCCTCGAGGTCTTCGCCGGCAGCCAGAACTGCCAGTCGTGCCACAGCACCGAAGCCTTCTGCCGGGACTGCCACGAGTCGGTGGGGGTGGCCTCGGAGGGCCGCCGCAACGTGGCCTTCCACACCGCCCAGCCCCTCTGGATCCTCTCGCACGGACAGGCGGCCCGCATCGGCCTGGAGTCGTGCGCCTCGTGCCACCGCCAGACCGACTGCCTGGAGTGCCACTCCACCTTCCTGGGCCGAGGCGTGAACCCTCACGGTCCGGGCTTCGACGCCCAGGGAATGGCAGCCCGAAACCGGGTCACCTGCCAGTGGTGCCACCTGGGCGATCCCATCGGGAACGACTGAGGCCCCATTCGGACCCCCTTGTGCTCCGGGGAGTGCAGGCCTATCTCGAACGCCGGATTCGGTACCGGACGCACGGTACCGGCGAGGCCGCACACACGTGATCGACATGTCGACCCGGAGGGGAAGCGGTGGTTTCGAGCGACGAGCGCATTGGTTTTCGAGGGGGCCCGTGGGCCAGCGTGATCCCCCTGGCCACCTTCGTGGTGGGGACCGCGATCCTGGTGATCCTGGGCGCCCCGGCAGTGGAGGGGATGATCCTGCTGGCCATGCTGGGGATCTCGCTGGGGATGGGGCTGTCCCGGAACGTGTCCAAATACTCGGAGCGGGTCTTCTCGCTCATGGCCAACCGGGTGGCCACAGTGGCGGTGGTCTGCTGGCTCTGGGCCGGCGCCTTTTCCGGTATTCTGGCCGACTCGGGACTGGTGGAGGCCATCGTCTGGGTGGGGGCCAACCTGGAGTTCTCCGGCGGCCTCTTCACCGTGGCCACCTTTTTTTCGGCGGCCCTCTTCGCCGTCTCGGTGGGCACCGGGCTCGGCACCGTGGTGGGGTTCACCGCCGTCATGTTCCCGGCGGGGATCGTCCTGGGCGCCCACCCCGCCGCTGTCATGGGGGCCATCTACAGCGGGGCGGCCTTCGGCGACAACCTGGCCCCCATCTCCGACACCACCATCGTCTCGGCCGCCACGCAGGAGGCCGACGTGGGGGGCGTGGTTCGATCTCGCCTCAAGTACGTGACCATCGCAGGCGCCATCGCCGCCGTCCTCTTCTTCGTCTTCGGAGGGCAGCCCGGGGGGATCGCGGCCGCGCAGGCGCAGGAGCTCCTGGAGGCCACCGCCGACCCGGCGGGGCTGCCCATGCTCATCCCCGCCGCCCTGGTCTTCATCGTGGCCGTCACCGGGGGCCACTTCCTGGCCGCCCTCACGGTGGGCGTGCTGGCCTCGCTGGTGGTGGGCCCCCTCTTCGGGATCTTCGGGATGGGCGAGGTCTTCCGGGTCACGCTGGACGGCGAGATCGCCGGCAGCGCGGTGGACGGAGCGCTGGCCCTCCTGCCCATCTCCATCCTCACCCTCCTGCTGGTCACCGCCATCGGGATCATGGCCGCCGGCGGCTTCCTGGAGATGCTCATGGAGTGGCTGGAGCGGAGCGTGGCCCGGACCCGCCGGGGGGCCGAAGCCGCCATCGTGGGCCTCATCACCTTCGCCAACGTCTGCGTGTCGGTGAACACGGTGGCCATGATCACCGTGGGTCCCCTGGCCAACACTCTTCGCAAGCGACACGACATCCACAAGTACCGGAGCGCCAACCTGTTGGACACCATCTCCTGCTCCTTCCCCTACATGCTCCCCTACGCCGCCACCATCGTGGCCGCCGACGCCATTCAGC
>SLNQ01000340.1 GCA_007132965.1 Gemmatimonadota bacterium
CGTAGATGAACTCGTCGTCGGGCGAGCGGAGATCCCGGATCTGGAGCCGAAGCTCCGACTCCTGTTCGGGCGTGATGTCGTCTACCACCAGCACCTCGAAGTACGGACGGTTTTCGTTCTCGGTATCCAGGTGGACGCTCTCCACCACCCGGGACACGTTCACCAGGTCGGCGTACTCGCTGAGGCGGCTGGTGGACAGGTCGAGGCGCCGATAGGAGTCCTTGGCCAGGAGCTGAACGATGCGCCCCGTTTGCTGCGAGAAGGCGTCGTAGGCTTCCTGACGAAAGAAGGCCGCCAGCTTCTCGAAGCCCCGCAGTCCCGGAAACGCCCAGTACGGTTCGTACGGCTCCAGGGCGGCGAGCTCCCGGGCCACCTCCTCCTTCCAGGGCGAGAGAGGTTCTCCGGCCCGGTGGGCCTGGGCCAGTCTGCGGGCATGGTCCCGGAGCGCGTTCCAGCCCTCCATTCGCATGCGCACCACGTTGTGCTGCACGCTTGCGGGCTGCTCCGGGGGGTCGGAGAGGGCGTTTGGGGGCGTCTCGTTCTCCAGGCTCCGATCACCGATCATGGCCTTCCATCTCCTCAGAATGTGGCGGATCATCGGGACCGCTTCGACCTGCCCGACTTCTTGCCCCGGGCGGGACGGCCGGGCTTCTCCAGGGGGCCCAGACTCTCCAGGTAGCCGTCGTCGTCCTTCCAGCGGCGTCCGTAGACCTTGAACCGGACCTTGCGGTCACGAAAGCTCTTGAGGGGCTGTCCCAGCGAGAGGAGTCCGCGCTCACGGGACCTCCTGGCCCGATCCAGGTCCAACTCCACTGGGATCAGCTCCTCACCGTCGCCGGCCTGGTGGATCACCTCACCGTGGGGTCCCACCACGATGGAGCGCCCAACGCCCCCGGCCTCGACCCCGTTGATGTCCACGAAGAAACACTGGTTCGTGGCCGCGGTGCTCCGGGCGATGGCCAGCTCCACGTCCCGGTCCACGGTTCCCGTGAGGGAGGGGTGGAGGATGACCTCCGCCCCCATGGCCGCCAGCGTTCGGGACGTCTCGGGCACCCACGAGTCGTAGCAGATGGACACGCCGAAGCGGCCCACGTCCGGAACGTCGAAGACCAGAAACTCATCGCCCGCCTCCACCCCCACCTCGTAGGGCGTGAAGGGGAACAGCTTCCGGTGACGGCCCACCACCTCGCCCTTCGGATTCAGGACCGAGGCCGTGTTGTAGATCGCCTTCTTCCGGCGTTCGTAGACCGATCCGCTGACGAGCCAGACCTCGTGTTTCCGGGCCATCTCCCCGAAGCGGTCCTCGGCGGGTCCGGGCAGGGGTTCGGCCCGGGCTCGGGAGGGTCCGTAGGCGGCCAGCTCGCTGAAGACCACCATCTCTACCCATGGAAAGAGGTGCATCAGGTGATCCAGTCGCGATGCCAGGTGCTCCAGATTGCTCTCGGTGCCCGAGATCCGGAGCTGAAGGCCCGCCACGCCGAAAGGCCTCACGCCCTTCTCCCTTCCACGATGGGATCCCGGCCCCCTGCGCCTCCTGCCGCCGCCGACAGCCGGAGGACGGCGTCTTCCATGACGCCGAGCCCGCGATCCAGCTCCTCGTCGGTGATGACCAGCGGACTCAGGATCCGGAGCACGTTCCCGGCGGGCCCGGCGGTGATCACCAGCACCCCCTCCTCCAGGCACGCTTCAGCCACCTCTTTCGCCAGAGGTCCGGCGGGGGTGGATCGGTCGCCGGCCTCCACCAGCTCCATGGCCATCATGGCTCCCAGGCCCCGGACCTCGCCTACCGCGTCGCACTTCTGGGCCAGCGCCTCGAACCGGCGGCGGATCTCCTGGCCGATCTCGGTGGCCCGGGTGTTCAGGTCCAGCTCTTCCATGACCCGGATGGTGGCAAGCGCCGAAGCGCAGGCCACGGGGTTGCCCCCGTAGGTTCCGCCGATGGTTCCGGGCTCGGCCCCGTCCATGACCTCGGCCCGACCCACGACGGCGCCGATGGGAAGCCCACCGCCCATGGACTTTGCCCAGGTGGACAGGTCGGGCACCACTCCGAAGTGCTCGTACGCCGCCCATCGGCCGGTGCGACAGAACCCGGTCTGCACCTCGTCGAAGACCAGGACGATCCCCTCCTGGTCGCAGATCTCCCGGAGCCCCCGCAGGTATCCCGGCGGCGCCGGAACGAAACCACCCTCGCCCTGCACCGGCTCCACGATGATGGCCGCCACATCCCGGGCCGCCACCAGGGTGTTGAAGGACTCGCGAAGTCTGGCCAGCTCTCGTTCCACGAACTCTTCCATGTCGAGTCCGTCTCCCCGAAGTCGGTGGTTGGGGAAGGGGACTCGGTAGATCTCCGGGGCGAAGGGGCCGCATCCCTTCTTGTATCCCACCTTGGAGGTGAGAGACATTCCCATGAGGGTGCGGCCGTGGAAGGCCTCGGAGAAGCAGATGACGGCAGGTCGTCCCGTGGCCTGGCGGGCGATCTTCACGGCGTTCTCCACCGCCTCGGCCCCGGAGTTGATGAGCAGGACCTTGGTCTGCTCGCCGTGGGGAAAGAGTTCGGCGAGCTTTTCGGCTAGCTCCACGTAGGGCTCGTAGGTGGCCACGTGGAAGCAGGTATGCAGGAGTTCGCGCGCCTGCCGCGAAATGGCCTCCACCACCGCCTCCTGGCAGTGGCCGGCGTTCATCACCCCGATTCCTCCTGCGAAGTCCAGGATCTCGCGTCCGTCGGCGTCGATGATGGTGGCGCCGGAGGCCCGAACGGCCGTGGCCGTGGTGACTCGGGGGACCCCCCGGGGGGTCACGGCCTCGCGCCTGGCCAGCAGCTTCTCATTGTTCGTCATGAATCACCCTGTTCGGGCGCCGCGGCCGGCCGGAAGCCGGCGGCTTGGGCCCGATGGAAACGGTGGAGCCCAGGGCTCCGTGAGTGGAAAGCAAAGCTCCCCGGCCCCCCTCGATCACGAGGACGGGCGCGGGAACGTTGAACTTCAAAGATAACAGACCGCCGAGATCCGGGCATCTTGTCCCACCCGGGCGACAGGCCCGAAGGTGGGGCTACTCTACCCAGAGCGTCTTCACGTTCACGAACTCCCGGATGCCGAAGGGAGAGAGCTCGCGCCCGTAGCCGCTTTCCTTGACGCCTCCGAAGGGCAGGCGGGGGTCGGAGCGGACGAAGCCGTTCACGAAGCAGGCTCCGGCGTCCAGCTCCTGGAGCGCCAGGCGTTCGCCCCGCTCCCGGTCTGCTGTGAAGACCGCGGCGCCCAGGCCGAAGACCGTGTCGTTGGCAATGCGGATGGCTTCCGCCTCGTCGGCGACCTCGATGATGCTGGCCACCGGCCCGAAGAGCTCTTCGTGGTAGGCAGGCATGCCGGGGGCCACGTCGGCCAGCACTGTGGGTGGATAGAAGGCGCCGGGCCCCTCGGGGAGCTCGCCGCCGATCACGAGGCGAGCGCCCGCCTCCACGCTCTCCTGGACCTGACGGTGGAGCTGGTCGCGGAGGTCGAAGCGGGCCTGGGGACCCAGGGTGGTGTCTTCGTCCATGGGGTCGCCCATGACGGCTCCGGACATCTTCCGGGCCATTCGACGCTCGAACTCTTCTCGCAGGGACTCCACCACCAGAAACCGCTTGGCGGCGATGCAGCTCTGACCCGAGTTCAGCATTCGACTGGTTACGCAAGTCTCCACGGCCGCATCCAGGTCGGCGTCTTCCAGGATGATGTAGGGATCGCTCCCGCCCAGCTCCAGCACTGTCTTCTTGACCAGACCGCCGGCCTGGGCGGCCACCGCCTTCCCGGCGCCCACGCTCCCCGTGAGGGTGACTCCCCGGATCCGCTCGTCCTCGATGATGGCCGAGGTGGTGTCCAGGTCCACGATGACGGAACGGAAGAGCTCACGGGGGAACCCCGCCTCATGGAAGACGTCCTCGATGGCCAGGGCGCAGCCGGGTACGTTGGGGGCGTGCTTCAGGATCCCCCCGTTGCCCGCCATGAGGTTCGGAGCGGCAAAGCGGAAGACCTGCCAGAAGGGGAAGTTCCAGGGCATGATGGCCAGGACCAGGCCGATGGGCTGGAAGGCCACGTAGGTTCGGGCTCCGGTGTCCGGAGTCTCCACTGGCTCAGGTGCCAGTTGGGTCTCGGCATTGTCTGCGTAGTACTCGCATACCCAGGCGCATTTTTCCACCTCGCCCCGAGCCTCTCCCAGAGGTTTGCCCATCTCCCGGGTCATGAGGCGGGCGAACTCCTCCGATCGGTCCCGCAGGACCCCGGCCGCCCGCCGCATGAGGTCAGCGCGGTGGTCGAAGTCAGTGGTGCGCCAACGGCGCTGGGCCTGGTGGGCAGCCTGGAGGATCTCGTCCACCTCGCCCCGATCCATCTCCGGGTAGTCCTTCAGCGTTTCACCGGTGGCGGGATTCATGGCGGTCCAGCTCATGTGGGGACTCCTGGGGGGGAAAAGGGTGATCGCCCTCACCCCGCAGGTCCGGGACGAACCCGGACCGACGCGGAGCAGGGAACTGAGGGCCCATGACGGGAACTCTTGAAGGGTAGAGAAAAAGGTAGAGGCGGCGAGGGGGACCGGCAAGCCGAACGCGTCGTGTCGACCGTCCTCATTTCTTGCCGCTTCACCCTGGCGCAAGCGGCGCACCACTTCAGTCCGACGGCGCAACCGGACCGTCCCATGGCGCCTCCGAACTGCTCCGTGTCGCCGCCGAACTGCCCTTCAGAGGTCCCTCAGAGGTCCCATCGACTGCCGCCTCATCCACACCGGAGACCCGCTCCTGGTTGGAGGCCGTCTGATCGACAAGAATTCCCCTACGGGTTCCCTAGAAGGCCGTTGAAGAAGGGCAGGGACCACCGGGACGGGGTCTTGCGGTGTCAGGGTAGGAGGAGTGTCGAAAGCGATGCCCCAGTGCATCGGTGAGACGCTCCGACGCCGCCTGACG
>SLNQ01000096.1 GCA_007132965.1 Gemmatimonadota bacterium
CCTGGGTATCCGGCACCTCATCGTCACCGGGCATACCGCCTGCGGCGGGGTGAAGGCGGCTCTCAGCGACGAGGCCCCTCCCGCGGTGGCACGGTGGGTGGAGCCGGTCCGGAGGCTGGCGGACGAGGTGGCGGGCGAGTTGACCGGGGCCGGCAGCTTCGGTGACCGCGCCGACCTCCTGGCGGCACGCAACGTGATCCGACAGTTGGAGAACCTCCTGGAGATGGAACCGGTGCGCCAGGCGCTTCGCGATTCCGGACGGATCCTCCAGCTCCACGGCTGGCTCTTCCACCTGGAGACGGGGCTCATCGAGGAGCTGGATCTCCCCATGGATCGCTGGGGGCGGGAAGGGCGTCTCCCCTGACATCTGCGGTGTCGGGATCCAGGGTGTCGGGAAGCACGGGCGGCAGGATCTCCACGTCGTCGGGAGCTGGGATGCCCTCCGGTGGCCCGGCCAGCCCCATTCGCTCCAGGATCAACGCCTGCCGCCAGGCCATGCGTCCGGGATTCAGCGAGGGGTTCGACGTGCGGGGGTGGGGCAGGGTCGCGGCCAGCGCCGCGGCCTGGTGGGGGCTGAGCTCCGCCGCGGAGCGGCCGAAGTGGGCCTGGGCCGCCGCCTCGACACCAAAGATGCCGGGCCCCAGCTCGGCCACGTTCAGGTAGATCTCCAGGATCCGGTCCTTCGAGAGCACCAGCTCCAGTCGGCGGGCGATGAGAAGCTCCTGGGCCTTTCGGAAGAAGGTGCGTCGAGGAGACAGATAGAGATTCCGGGCGAGTTGCTGGGTGAGGGTGCTGCGGCCCCGGACCCGGTCCCGGTGCTCCCTGACGTAGCCGACGGCCTCCCGAAGGGCCTCCCGGTCCTCCGCGTCCAGCAGGTTGGGAGGAAGCCCTCCCCGATACCGGGTTTCTTCGGCCAGCGCTTCCCAGTCCACGCCCCGATGCTCTCGGAAGCGATGATCCTCGGCAATGAGGACGGCCCGCTCCAGGTGCGGAGACATCTGGTCCAAGGGAACCCAGCTCCAGCGGACCTCCAGCTCCTCGCCGGTCTCCCGGGCCTCCTGCACCCGGTGCTCCATGTAGCTGGTGGTGCCCGGGTCAAGCCAGCGCAGGAGGAGGGGCCACGGGTGGATGAGCCACACGGCCGCCACGGCTGCCAGGATCCAGAAGAGGGCCTGGGGGAGCGCCCGGCCCGCAGACCGGAGCAGACCGGCCGACGTCCGGCGCCGGTCACCGTTGCCCGGTGGACGGGTTAGATTCGGCATCAGGGAACCTGATACCCGGCCGGGCGTCGGGGGCTCCAGCTCGTCGACTTGCCGTAACGGGAGCAAAATCTCTCTATTTGGAGAGATTTCAGCTCCCGTCTGGACGCGGGATCCGGAACCCTTCTCCCTTGAGCGGCGTTTACCACGACGGAGGCCCGGTTCCGGGCGGCCGAGATCCTGACCCCGAGGAGGAGTGGATGGCGCGAGTAGAGCTGGCGGTGGTGGACGATTCTCCAGCGGTGGAGCTGGAGGCCCTGGATCAGCTCTGGTTCCAGGTGGCGGGGACCGTATGCAACCTCCGCTGCAAGCACTGTTTCATCTCGTGTGCCCCGGACAACCACTCCTTCTGGTTCATGACCCGGGAGCAGGTGGCCGAGGCCCTCTCGCAGTCCACGGAGCTGGGGGTGAAGGAGTACTACTTCACCGGCGGCGAGCCTTTCATGAACAACGAGATGGAGGCGATCCTGGCCGACACCCTCGAGGTGGGACCCGCCACCGTCCTCACCAACGCCACCCTCATGCCGCCTCGCCGGGCCCGGCGGTTGGCCCGGCTCAGGGACGCGTCGCTTTACACATTGGAGCTCCGGGTGTCGCTGGACGGGATCACCCGGGAGATGAACGACGCGATTCGCGGAGAGGGGGCCTTCGATCGGTGTGTCCAGGGCGTGGAGACGCTGGTGGATGAGGGCTTTCTGCCCATCATCACCTGCATGCGGAGCTGGCCCGAGCATGAGACCGAGTCCTACCTGGAGGGGTTCCGGGACCTCCTGGCGCAGGTGGGCTACCACAGGCCCCGAATCAAGATCCTGCCGCCCCTCCTCATGGGCGAGGAGGCCAAGCGGACCCGGGGCTACGACGAGACGGAACGGGTCACCCACGAGATGCTCCACGGCTTCGACCTGTCACAGCTCCTGTGCACCCGGGCCCGGCTGGTGACGGCGCGCGGGGTCTACGCCTGTCCCATTCTGCTGGAGTCGCCGTCGGCCCGCCTGGGCGACACGCTGGGGGAGGCCGCCCGGCGTCCGGCCCGCCTGAGGGAATCGGCCTGCTACACCTGCTACCTTTCTGGGGCCATCTGCTCCAACACCCCTAGCTCGGCGGGAGCGGACCGCTGATGTCGGGCATCCCCTTCGTGCCTGGCGAAGACGAGCCCGGAGCCGGCAACGGGACCGCTCCCCGGTCGGGTGGCGAGGCGCTTCTCTCCTCCAATGACGGCGAGCCCCTCACCCGGGTGGCTGCCCTGGGCGGCATCTATTCCAACCACCGGGCTCTGCAGGTGGCCATCGACGACGCCCGGGCGCGGGGAGCCCAGGCCATCGTCTCCCTGGGCGATCTGGGAGCCTTCGGCCCGAGCCCCGACAAGAGCGCGGCGATCCTGAAGAAGGAAGGGATCCCGGTGGTTCGGGGGAACTACGACGACTCCATTGCCCGGGGGCTCGAGGATTGCCAGTGCGGCTACACCGATCCCCGGGACAACCACTACGCCCGGATCTCCTACGAGTACACCCTGGCCAACACCTCGAGGGAGCACCGCCAGTGGATGTCCGGCTTTCCCCGCCACATCCGGTTCCGGATGGGCACCGGCCCCGACGCCCTGGAAGTGCTGGCCTTCCACGGCAGCCCTCGGCGCATGAACGAGTTCCTGTGGGAGACCACCACCCCCACCCACTTCCTGCAGGCCATGGCCCATGACGCGGGTGCCGACGTCCTGCTGGGCACCCACACGGGGATCCACTGGAGCCGCCGCCTGGACGGGAAGCGCTGGTATGTGAACGCCGGGGCCCTGGGCCGACCGGCCAACGACGGACGCCGCGAGGTCTGGTATGCCCTCCTGGAGCTCGAGCAGGGCGAGCTCCAGCCCCACTTCGTTCCGGTGAGCTACGACGTGGAGACGCTGGCCGACGAGATGCTGGACGAGGGACTTCCCGACGAGTTCATCGAGACCATCCGCACCGGGTGGTGGACTACCTGCCTGGAGGTGCTCCCGGGCAAGGAGCGGGCCCGGGGCCGCTGGTAGCCTTCCGGGCCCGTTTGCGTCAGGCGGCCCTCCCCCCGATCTTCCCGGCCGGCTGACACCGTCCGAATCAGGGGGGAGATAGATGGAAGAGGAGCTGGTCCCGGTGATCCAGGCCGACGCCTACGCGGTGGCGGCCTTCGTGGGCTACCTGGTCATCCTGGTGGTCATCGGGGCGTACTCGGCCCGGTTCTCCTCGCGGGGCATCGGCAACTTCTTTGTGGGCGGGCGGGTCATGAACCGCTGGGTAGTGGCCCTCTCGGCGGTGGTGTCGGGTCGGAGCGCCTGGCTCCTCCTGGGGGTCACCGGCATGGCCTGGCAGATGGGGGTGTCGGCGGTGTGGGCGGTGGTGGGCTACACCGCGGTGGAGTTCTTTCTCTTCTTCCACTTCGCCCCCCGGCTCCGCCGCTTTGCCGAGGAACGGGACTGCGTGACCCTCACTGACTTCTTCGCCGAGCGATTCCGGGAGCGGGCCGACCTCATCCGGGTGGCGCTGGCGGTGGTGCTGCTCATCTTCATGACGGCCTACGTCTCGTCCCAGTTCGTGGGCGGGGGGAAGGCCATCGGGGCCAGCTTCGGGCTGGATGCGCAGGTGGGGGTCGTGCTTACCGCCCTCATCGTCCTGGCCTACACCACGGTGGGAGGGTTCCTGGCGGTGAGCCTCACCGACACCCTGCAGGCCGTCTTCATGGTGGTGGCCCTCCTTGTGATCCCCTTCCTGGGGGTAACGGCCTACGGGGGTTGGGCGCCTGTGATGGCTGAGCTGGCGGCGTACGACCCGGCCTTCATCGACGTCTTCTCCCTGGGCGCAGGGGCGCTTCTGGGGCTTGTGGGCATCGGGCTGGGTTCACCGGGAAACCCGCACATCCTGGTGCGCTACATGTCCATCCAGAATGCCGACCAGCTCAGATTCGCCGCCTGGACCGGAACCTCCGCCAACGTCCTCATGGGCGGAGGTGCCGTTCTCGTCGGGCTGGTGGGCCGGGTCTACTTCCCCGAGCTCTCCATGCTCCCAGCCCAGGACACCGAGAACCTGTATCCACTCCTGGCCGACACCCTGCTGCCCTCCGTCTTCTTCGGAATGGTGGTGGCGTCCATCTTCGCCGCCATCATGTCCACCGCCGATTCGCAGCTCCTGGTAGGTGCGTCCGCGGTGGTTCGCGACGTCTACGAGAAGGTCATCCGGAAGGGCGAGGAGCTCCCGGGACGACGGTTGGTGGTGGTCTCCAGGAGTGTGGTGGTGGTCCTGGTGGCAGGGGCTCTGGCCCTGGGGTGGGCGGCCGAGGAGCTGGTCTTCTGGCTCGTCCTCTTCGCGTGGGCGGGGCTGGGCGCGGCGCTGGGACCCACCACCATCCTGACCCTCTACTGGCGGAGAACCACGGCGGCGGGCGTCCTGGCGGGGGTCGCTACCGGGACGGTGACGACCATCGTGTGGTACCTGACCCCGGTCCTGAGGGACGTCGTCTACGAGCTGATTCCGGCCTTCATCCTGGCCGGTGTGGTGACCGTGGTGGTGAGCCTGTTCACCCGGCCGCCCCCGGAGGCGGCCCACCACTTCCGGGTCATGGGAGGATCTCTCCCACCGCCACCACCGCCGTCTCCGGAACCAGGTGAAGGTCGTCTTCCACCAGGTGCGCCGCCTCGGAGAG